>JBPCJA010000124.1:0-34413 GCA_051005755.1 Solirubrobacteraceae bacterium | reverse complement strand
GGTCGACGGCGATCACGTCGCGATGCTCGGCCAGCGCGCCGAGCACCGGCTCCCACATGCACAGCTCGCTGCCGATTCCGTGCAGCAGCACGAGCGGCTCGCCGTCGCCCTCGCGCTCGTAGTTGAGCTCCATCCGAGCCGCATTACCCGGTTGCGGCCTCCATCAGGTCCGTCGCTGCACCGGGGTACCCATGGGAGCCTGGCCGACGCAGGTACGCTTGGCGATGCTCCACGGCGACACCGGATTTCGAGAGAGGACGCAGTGGCAACCGAAGCGAAGACCCGCACCCAGGCCCGCACGGCGGCGAGCGCCGCCGCCGCCAACGGCAGGACGCTGGCGGCCGCCGACGAGAAGGCGCTGGAGGCGATTCACACCGCGCTGACCGCTGCGCGCGACGGCGACTTCGGCGTCCGCCTGCCCGCGCGCCGCCGCGACGTCATCGGCGACGTGCAGGCGCGCGTGAACGAGCTCGTCGACATGAACGCGCGGATGGCCAAGGAGCTGCAGCGCATGGCCCGCGTCGTCGGCCGCGAGGGCCGGATGACCGAGCGGGCGGGGATGCCAGGTGTCTACGGCGGCTGGGCGGACAGCGTCGAGGCCGTCAACTCGCTGGTGGACGACCTCGTCCGCCCGACGACCGAGGTCGGGCGCGTGATCGCCGCCGTCGCCCAGGGCGACCTCAGCCAGAAGATGGCGCTGACCATCGAGGGCCAGCCGGTCAAGGGCGAGTTCTCGCGCATCGGCCAGACCGTCAACGCGATGGTCGACCAGCTCGGCTCCTTCGCCGACGAGGTCACGCGCGTGGCACGCGAGGTCGGCACCGACGGCAAGCTCGGCGGCCAGGCCGAGGTCAAGGGCGTCAGCGGCACCTGGCGCGACCTCACCGAGAACGTGAACTTCATGGCCGGCAACCTCACCGACCAGGTGCGCAACATCGCCCACGTCGCGACGGCGGTCGCCAACGGCGACCTCTCCCAGAAGATCACCGTCGACGCGCGCGGCGAGATCCTCGAGCTCAAGAAGACGCTGAACACGATGGTCGACCAGCTCTCGTCGTTCGCCGACGAGGTCACGCGCGTCGCGCGCGAGGTCGGCACCGACGGCGTGCTCGGCGGCCAGGCCGAGGTCGAGGGCGTCAGCGGCACGTGGCGTGACCTCACCGAGAACGTCAACCAGCTCGCCGGCAACCTGACGACTCAGGTGCGCGCGATCGCCGAGGTCTCGACCGCCGTGACGCAGGGCGACCTGACGCGACAGATCGCCGTCGAGGCCCAGGGCGAGGTCGCCGAGCTCTCGGACACGATCAACCAGATGATCGACAACCTGCGCCAGACGACGCAGAAGAACGCCGAGCAGGACTGGCTCAACACGAACCTCGCGCGGATCTCCGGCCTCATGCAGGGCCAGCGCGACCTCACGACGGTCTCGCGCCTCATCATGTCCGAGATCTCGCCGCTCGTCAGCGCGCAGCACGGCGCCTTCTTCCTCTCGCAGTCCGACAACGGCAGCGAGCCCGAGCTGCGCCTCATCGCCAGCTATGGGTACAAGAAGCGCAAGTCCGTCTCCAACCGCTTCAAGGTCGGAGAGGCGCTCGTCGGCCAAGCCGCCCTCGAGGGCAAGAGCATCCTCATCTCCGAGGCGCCGCCGGACTACATCAAGGTCACCTCCGGCCTCGGCGAGGCGGCGCCGGTGAACATCGTCGTCATGCCGATCCTCTTCGAGGAGCAGGTGCTGGCGGTCGTGGAGCTCGCGTCGCTGCGCGCCTTCTCGGACGTCAACCAGGCGTTCCTCGAGCAGCTCGCCGAGACGCTCGGCGTCGTGCTCAACGCGATCATCGCCAACCGCCGCACGGAGGAGCTGCTCGAGCAGTCGCAGTCGCTCGCCGAGGAGCTGCAGTCGCAGTCCGAGGAGCTCCAGAGCCAGCAGGACGAGCTCAAGCGCTCGAACGCCGAGCTCGAGCAGCAGACGCAGTCGCTGCGTTCCTCCGAGGAGCTGTTGCAGACCCAGCAGGAGGAGCTCCAGCAGACCAACGAGGAGCTCCAGGAGAAGGCCGAGCTGCTGAGTCAGCAGAACCGCGACATCGAGGTCCAGAACGCCGAGATCGAGAACGCGCGCCTCGACCTCGAGGAGAAGGCGGCGCAGCTCGCGCTGAGCTCGAAGTACAAGTCGGAGTTCCTCGCGAACATGAGCCACGAGCTGCGCACGCCGCTCAACAGCCTGCTCATCCTCAGCAAGCTGCTCGCCGAGAACCCCGACGAGAACCTCACCGACAAGCAGATCGAGTTCGCCTCGACGATCCACACCGCCGGCGCCGACCTGCTGTCGCTCATCTCCGACATCCTCGACCTCTCGAAGGTCGAGGCGGGCAAGATGGAGATCACGCCCGGCCAGCTCGAGCTGTCGGCGATCAGCGACTACGTCGAGCGGGCGTTCGGCTCGGTCGCCGAGCAGAAGGGCCTGGAGTTTGTCATCGACGTCGCCGACGACGCGCCGGAGACGATCTTCACCGATGCGCAGCGCCTGCAGCAGGTGCTGCGCAACCTGCTCTCCAACGCGTTCAAGTTCACCGAGGCCGGGCAGGTGACGCTCGAGCTGGCGGGCGCCGAGCCGCCGCATGAGCTCAGCGCGACCGTCCGCGACACCGGGATCGGGATCGCCGCCGACAAGCTGCGACTCATCTTCGAGGCCTTCCAGCAGGCCGACGGCACGACGAGCCGGCGCTTCGGAGGCACCGGCCTGGGCCTGTCGATCAGTCGCGAGATCACCCGTGCGCTCGGCGGCGAGATCCGCGTGCACAGCGAGCCGGACCGCGGCAGTGCCTTCACGCTGCTGCTGCCGGCGTACGCACCGGCGCCCGTGCCGGTGCCGGCAGTCGCCCCCGTGCCCGAGCTGCTCGCTGCGCCGGAGCCCGAGGAGCACGGGCTCGCCGAGCTCGGGACGACCGACGAGGACCCGCTCGCGCCGACCGACGACCGCGCGCTCATCGCCATCGGCGACCGCGTCGCGCTCATCGTCGACGACGATCCGCAGGACGCCGCGCGCGCGCTCGAGCAGGCACGCGCACACGGCTTCCGCGGCATCGTCGCGGCGCGTGGCAACATCGGCCTCGCCCTCGCACACGACCTGAGCCCCGACGTCATCGTCCTCGCCACCCCGGTGCTCGGCGGGGCCGGGATCCTCGAGCAGCTCAAGCACCATCCGCGCACGCGCCACATTCCGGTGCACATCGTCGGCGACCCAGCCGACCGCCACGAGGTCCTGCGGGCGGGTGCCGCCGGCTTCCTCGTACGCCCGGCCAACGGCGACGAGCTGGCGGGGGCGTTCAAGGCGGCGGGAGCGTTCCTCGATCGCCCGGTGCGCCAGCTGCTCGTCGTCGATGACGACGAGGGCGCGCGCATGAGCATCACCGAGCTCGTCGGCGCCGGCGACGACGTCGAGGTCACCGCGGTCGGCTCCAGCGAGGAGGCGCTCGCGGCGCTCGACGACCGGCGTTTCGACTGCATCGTGCTCGACCTCAAGCTCCCGAAGATGACCGGCTTCGCGCTGCTCGACCACCTCAAGGGCGACGAGCGCCAACGCGACGTACCGGTCATCATCCACACCGGCAAGCAGCTCACGCGCCGCGAAGAGACGCGCCTGCGCCGCTACGCGGACTCGATCATCGTCAAGGACGCGAGCTCGCCCGAGCGGCTGCTCGACGAGACCGCGCTGTTCCTGCACCGCGCCGAGACGGCGCTGCCGGCCGAGAGCCGCCGGGTGCTCGAGCAACTGCACACCGCCGACACCGTGCTGCAGGACAAGCGCGTGCTCATCGTCGACGACGACGTGCGCAACGTCTTCGCCCTCACGAGCGCGCTGGAGGCGCGCGGCATGATCGTGCGCTTCGCCGAGAACGGGCGCGAGGCGATCGAGTCGCTCGACGCCGACCCCGTGGTCGACCTCGTGCTCATGGACGTGATGATGCCCGAGATGGACGGCCACGAGACGACGCGGGCGCTGCGCGCCGACGAGCGCTTCACCGCCCTGCCGATCATCTCCCTGACGGCCAAGGCGATGAAGGGCGACCGCGAGAAGTCGATCGCCGCCGGCGCCTCGGACTACATCACCAAGCCGGTCGACATCGAGCAGCTCATCTCGCTCATGCGGGTATGGCTCTACGGGTGAACGCCGTCGAGGACGACGACGCGCGCGAGCGGCTGGAGATCGACCTCCTGCTGGAGGCCATTCAACGTCGCTACGGCTACGACTTTCGGGGCTACGCGGCCGCCTCGCTGCGCCGCCGGCTGTGGCACCGCGTCTACGGCGAAGGACTGCAGACGCTCTCGGGACTGCAGGAGCGCATCCTCCACGAGCGCGGCTGCATGGATCGCCTGCTGCGCGACCTGTCGATCAACGTCACGGAGATGTTCCGCGACCCGAGCTTCTATCGGGCGCTGCGCGAGCGCGTCTTCCCGCTCTTGCGCACCCATCCGTTCATCCGCGTCTGGAACGCGGGCTGCTCGACCGGCGAGGAGATCTACTCGCTGGCGATCGCGCTGCGCGAGGAGGGCCTGCTCGAGCGAACGCGCATCTACGCCACCGACATCGACGGCGCGGCGCTCGAGCGCGCGAGCGCCGGCGCCTTCCCGCTGGAGCGCATGCAGCGCTACACGGAGAACTACCTGCGCGCCGGAGGGACCGAGGCGTTCTCCATCTACTACGCCGCCGACGGCGACAGCGCGCGCTTCGACCCGTCGCTCGTCGAGGGCAGCGTCCTCGCCCAGCACAACCTCGTCACCGACGGCTCCTTCAACGAATTTCACCTCATCGTGTGCCGCAACGTCATGATCTATTTCGGCCCTGCGTTACAGGAGGAGGTCTTGAAGCTCTTCGGTGACAGCATGACCCGCTTCGGCATCCTCGCGCTCGGGCGCAAGGAGTCGATCCGGCGCTCGCGCCAGGCGGCGGAGTACGAGGCGCTGGACGAGGCCGAGAAGATCTTCCGGCGGCGCGTGTGACGCCCGTGGAGATCGTCGCGATCGGGGCATCGTGGGGAGGGCTGCACGCCGTCGAGCGCGTGCTCGAGTCGTTGCCGGCCGACTTCGCGGCGGCCGTCGTCATCGCCCAGCACCGGCCGGCCGATTCCGGCCACCAGCGGCTCACGCAACTGCTCGACGCGCGCTGCGCGCTCGCCGTCTGCGAAGCGGAGGACAAGCAGGCGCTCGACGCCGGCACGGTGCTCGTCGCGCCCGCGGACTACCACCTCTTCGTGGAGCACGGGTCGGTGGCGCTGTCGCTCGATCCGCCGCTGCACTTCAGCCGGCCCTCGATCGACGTGCTCCTCGGCTCGGCCGGCGACGCCTATGGCGAGCGCGCCGCCGGCGTCGTGCTGACCGGCGCCAACGCCGACGGCGCCGCCGGCCTGGCCCGGATCGCGGGCCGCGGCGGGACCGCGATCGTCCAAGATCCCGACACGGCCGAGCGGCGCGAGATGCCCGCGGCGGCGCTGGCGGCGACGCCCGGCGCGCGCGTCATGGCGCTCGAGGACATCGCAGCCCTGCTGACCGAGCTTGCGGGCACGCGCCAGGAGACGCCGCGGTGACAGCGCGTCATTGCTCGGCGATGGCCCCGGTGAAGCCGGAAGGCGGATGCTCGCGATGAGAGACAGCGCGATCCTGCTCGTCGACGACCGCGAGGAGAACCTCCTCGCGGTCGAGGCCGTGCTGACGCCGCTGGGCTGCCGCCTCGTCACGGCGCGCTCCGGCGAGCAGGCGCTCAAGGCGCTGCTGCAGGACGAGTTCGCCGTCATCCTGCTCGACGTCCAGATGCCGGGGCTCGACGGCTTCGAGACCGCGGAGCTCATCCGTGGGCGCGAGCGGACCCGGACGGTCCCGATCATCTTCGTCACGGCGATCAGCAAGGAGCCCCACCACGTCTTCCGCGGCTACGGCGCGGGCGCCGTCGACTACCTCTTCAAGCCCTTCGACGCCGTCGTGCTGCGCTCGAAGGTCGAGATCTTCGTCGAGCTGTACGAGCGCGGGCGGACGATCACAGAGCGCGAGGAGCTCCTGCGCGCGACGTTCGAGGACGCGCCGATCGGGATGGCGCGGGCGAGCGCGGACGGACGCCTGCGCCACGTCAACCGGGCGCTCTGCGACACCGTCGGGCGCGACGCCTCCGACCTGGTGGGGCGCACGCTCGACGAGCTCGGGCCGCGCACGGAGGCGGGCCTCGACGCGGAGCAGCGCGAGGCGCTGCTTGCCGGGAGCAGCCAGCGCTACGAGATCGAGCGCACGCTCACAGGACCGGCCGGGACGTCGATCCCGGTCCTCGTCAGCGCCTCGCTCGCGCGCCCGCGCGAAGGCACGCAGCCGGACCTCATCCTCCATCTCCAGGATCTGCGCGAGCGCCGCCGCGCCGAGCGCAGGCACGAGCAGCTCATTCGCGCCCAGGCCGCGCGCGCGAACGCCGAGGTGACGTCGGAGCGGCTGCGCGTCATGCAGTCGATCGCCGACGCGGCGCTCGCCGCCGAGGGGCTGGAGGAGCTGCTCGGCGAGCTGCTGGCGCGTCTGCTGAACGCGCTCGACGCCGACCGGGCGGCGATCGTGCTCGTCGGCGACGGCGAGCGGATCGCAGCACAGGCGGCGCCTGGCCTGGACCTCACCCTCCAGCGCCACGGCGAGGTCCACGTCGACGACGTCGCCGCCCACGTCGTCCGCGAGCGAGAGCCGCTGGTGATCCGCGACGTCGCGGCGGCCGGCATGGACGCAAGCTCGCTCGGCCCGGCGGTCGGCTCGCTGCTTGCGGTGCCACTGCTCGAGCGCGGGCGCGTGCTGGGCAGCGTCCACATCGGGGTGCTGACGCCGCGCGACTTCGACGCCGAGACGATCGACGTCCTGCGCCTGCTCGCGGACCGCGTCGGCCTGGCGATCGCCCGCACGCGCCTCTACGAGCGCGAGCGCCGCATCGCCCGGGAGCTGCAGCATTCGCTCCTGCCCAAGCGCCTGCCGGCGATTCCAGGCGTGGCGCTCGCCGCGCGCTACCTGCCGGGCGGTGACGGCGCGACCGTCGGCGGCGACTGGTACGACGCCGTCGCGCTGCCCGGCGGACGCGTCGCGATCGCGATCGGCGACGTCGTCGGCCGCGGCATCGAGGCCGCCGCGACCATGGGCCAGATGCGCAGCGCGCTGCGCGCGATCCTCACGCAGGGCGACCACACCGGCGCGATGGCCGAGCGCCTGAACCGCTTCACGCTCGGGCTCGGCGTCGGCGAGGCCATCATGACGACGGTCCTGCTGGCGATCTTCGAGCCGACGAGCGGCTGCCTGCGCTACACGAGCGCCGGCCATCCGCCGGCGCTCGTCGTCGCGCCCGATGGCAGCGCGCGCTATCTCGAGGACCCGCCCTCGGTGCCGATGGGCGTCCTCGACGCGCCGCGCTACCCGGAGCATACGATCGTGCTCGAGCGCGGCTCGACGGTCATCCTCTACACCGACGGGCTCGTGGAGGAGCCGACGGAGGTGCTCGACGTCGGCCTCGAGCGGCTGCTGGTCGCCGCTCGTGGCACCGAGCGCGACGTCGTCGACGTGCTCTGCGAGGGCCTGCTCGCGAAGGCCCTGCCACCGATGGCGCGCCACCCCGACGACGTGACGCTGCTGGTCATGCGCGCGCTGGAGCGCCTCGGCGACGAGGTCTCGCTCGAGGTCTCCGGCGAGCCCGGCGCGCTGAAGGCCATGCGCGACACGCTGCGCCTGTGGCTCGGCGAGACGGGGGCGACCCAGGACGAGACCGACGACATCACGCTGGCCTCCAACGAGGCGTGCGAGAACGTGGTCGAGCACGCATACGCGCACGGCGACGACCCCTTCTACGTCGTCTTCGAGCGCGTGGGACGCGAGATCTGCATCACCGTACGTGACCGCGGGATGTGGCAGACGACGACCGATCCCAACCGCGGCCGTGGCATCGAGCTCATGCGCCGGCTCATGGACGACGTCGAGCTGCAGCCCGGGCCGAACGGGACGACGGTGCGGCTGCGCAAGCGCTTGGCGGACATCCCGCGACGGACGGCCAGGTCGCGGGCGGTGGCGCGGCGCTGAGGGGGGTTTCCGGCGCTCTGGCGTCCAGCTCAGGCGGCGCGGTTGGTGCCCGTGCCCGCGCTGGCGAACGGCATCACTGAGAGCGGGGGATTCGTGGGCCCACTGGCGCGCACGCGGCGTTTGGCGAGTTATTCGAGGCAGGTACGAGCAACTCGCCATCCGTCAGGCCACGCCGCACGACGGTCGCTTCGCGCGCCGCCGACGCGTGAGCCCCCGGGGATCTCCACCGCGATCGCGGCCACACGCGCCGGCGTTCGCCCTACTCCACCGCGTGCGCCACGGCCCGCACGAACGGGGCCACCAGCGGCTCGGCGCGCCGCACCGCCTCGGCGACGAGCAGGCCGACGACGACGTCGGCGACGTAGTGCTCGCCGAGGTAGACGACGGCGAACGACGCGGACGCGACGTACGCCCAGCCGATCGCGCCGTAGGCCGGGCCGACCTCCGACAGGCCCATCGCCGTGATCGCCGCCGAGGAGATGTGGTCGGAGGGCATCGACCCCCACGGATTGCCGGGCACGCTGCCCTCCTTCGGCGGCGAGCGCTTGAGGATGTCGTACACGACGAGTCGCGCGACACGCTCGATCTCGCCCCCCATGCGGCCCTCCCGCTCCGATGCCCACCACGGCGGCACCTCGGGGGCGAAGAAGTAGAACGGGCACGTGAGGTGGTAGGCGGCCGACAGCCGCGCGCCGGCGCGCGGCACGTACTCCTGGTGGCTCGCAAGCAGGTAGCCGAGCAGCAGCTGCGGCACGAACCACGAGCCGTACACGACCGTCACGACACGGTCGAGTGCCGTGACCTCACCGGGCCTGCGCAGCGCCCGCTGCAGCCGCAGGCCCGGCGGCACGCCGAGGCCGACGACGGTGTCGAAGCGGATCGGCTCGTCGATCCAGAGCCGCCGGCGCAGCTTCTCCGGGTGGTCGTAGGGCAGCTCCCAGCCGAGCTTGAAGAGGTGCATGTAGGCGGCGGCGACGGCCGCGTACCGCGCGCGGCCCTTCGGTACCGCGATCGCGGCGCCCAGCGGCGGCACGCAGCCCAGCGGCAGCGTGATCGCCGGGTGCATGCCGATGCGCCGCCGCGCCGCGATCAGCCCGACGGCGAGCGGCACCGACGCCGCCGCGACGATCCTCCACCCGCGCTGCGCGCGCAGGCGGCGGCTGACGGCATCCGACGCGCCGTCTAGCAGGCGATGCAACGACGACGACGGGAGCCCGTCAGGTCCCCTCCGCCGGTACGTGGCAGGCCGAGTCGGCATGACCCTAGCCTGCCACACGACGCACCGGACGAGCGGAAATTGCCGACGCGCCGGCCGCGCGGGCCGGCCAGATGCCGGGACGTGGCACGATCGTTCGGTGACCGGCCGCCCACCACCGCTCGCCGGCCCCGCCGAGCCGCTCGGCAAGCTCCAGCGAGGGCTCGGCTCGGGGTATCTCTGGGCGCTGGACGCCGACCGCGCCGTCGCCCACGCGCTCCTGCTGCACTGCATCTTCAACGACCCGCGCTGGGACCGCCAGCTCGACGCGCGCGTCGAGTACTACGCGACGCTGGCGCTCGACGTCGGCCTTGGGGTCGGCGCGCTCGAGCCCTGGCTGCGCCGGGGCGACGACGATCTCGAGACGACGCACGACGTCCTCAGCATCCTCGGGCGGATGGCGATCCGCGGCCATGACGAGGCGCGCCGCGTGCTGCGCGACTACGTCGCCTACGGCCGCTTCTGGGACCGCGCGATCGAGCTGCTCATCGACGACTACGACGCGATGCGCACGAGCGTCCCGTGGCCCGAGGCCGTCGCGGGCCTCGACGCGGTGCTCGCCGAGCGCTTCCCGTCCGAGAGCGACCTCGCCGAGGCGCTCGCCGGCATCGACTCGCGCGAGCGCCCGTGGACGCTGTGGTCGGTCGAGAACCCGAGGATCGCGCGCGCGCTGGCCTTCGACCACGGAACCGGCGCCGGTCCCGCGCCCAAGCGTGCCTGGCGACCGCGCCGGACCCAGCCCAAGCCGCGCGAGATGAGCACCGTGGACCTCCTTGCCATCACGGAGGACTCCCGCTGGACGCAGGTCGCCGAGGAGCTCGCGACGCGGACGAGCACCGACGACGTGCAGCGGCTGCTCGTGGCGGCCAACGAGCCCGAGCTGCCGATGCGGCGGGCCGCGATCCTCGCGCTCGGCCACCAGGGCCGGCGCGAGCTGCTCGAGATCGCCGAGGCGAACACGAGCGAGGCCAAGCGCGGGACGCTGCAGGGCGCGATCGCGCTCGCACTCGAGGCGATGCCGCCGTCGCAGACGCGCTCGCTGGCCCATGACTGGCTGACCTCGTCGGACTGGGCACGGCGGCGCAAGGCGGCCGGAATCCTCGCCACGTGGGCCGAGGACGAGGACCTCGAACACGCGCGGCGCGCGCTCGAGCGCGAGCTCGAGCTCGGGCTGGAGGGCGACATCTACGTCGTCTGCTCGCTCGCGGAGGCGCTCGGCCGCTACTCCGCCCACGGCCCCTTCGAGGAGCTGTCGCGGGCCTACGAGCAGATCCCCTACTCCTACGGCCGGCGCTTCGTCGTCTCGGCGCTGGCGGCGACCGACCCGACGTTCGCCGGCGTCGTCGCCGTCGACTGCCTGTGGGACTGCGAACCCGAGACCCGCCAGCTCGCCGCCGCGCACGTCGACCGGCGCATCCGGCTGGCCGCCCAGCGCCTCGAGGAGCTCGCCGCCGACGAGGCACAGGCGCCGTCGGTGCGCCGCAGCGCGGCGTCGGCGTAGACGTATGCGCCGTCTAAGCTTGACCGCGTGACCTCCTTCGCCGACCTCGGCCTCTCAGACAGCACGCTGCAAGCACTCCAGGACGTCGGCTACGAGCAGCCCAGCCCGATCCAGGAGCAGGCGATCCCGCCGATGCTCCAGGGTCGGGACGTCATCGGCCAGGCGCAGACCGGCTCGGGCAAGACCGCCGCCTTCGGGCTGCCGATCATCGAGTACGTCGATCCGACCGAGCCGGAGGTCCAGGCGCTCGTGCTGACGCCGACGCGCGAGCTGTGCATCCAGGTGACGCAGGCCCTGCGCGCCTACGCCCAGCGCAGGGGCGCCGACGTCGTCGCCGTCTTCGGCGGGGCGCCGATCCGCACCCAGCAGGCACAGCTGAAGGCCGGCGGCCACATCGTCGTCGGCACCGTCGGCCGCGTGCTCGACCTCATCGGCCGCCAATCGCTCGTCCTGGACGTCTGCCGCTTCGTCGTCCTCGACGAGGCCGACGAGGTGCTGGACCTGGGTTTCCTCGAGGACGTCGAGAAGATCCTGCGACTCACGCCCAACAGCCGCCAGACGGCGCTGTTCAGCGCGACGATGCCGCCGCCGATCCGCAAGCTCGCCGACAACTACCTCTACGACCCCGAGCACGTGAAGGTGAAGTCCGCGACGCTCACCGTCGACTCCGTCGAGCAGTTCCAGGTCGACGTGAAGACCGGCGACAAGGCGGACAAGCTCGTCGAGGTGCTCGAGGCCGAGCGGCCCGACCAGGCGATCGTCTTCGCGCGCACGAAGATCCGCACGGACCAGCTCTACAAGAAGATGCGCGACCGCGGCTTCAACGTCAAGGCGCTGCACGGCGACATGACCCAGGGCGCCCGCGACGGCGTCATGCTCGGCTTCAAGGGCGGGCGCGTGCCGATCCTGGTCGCGACCGACGTCGCAGCCCGCGGCCTGGACATCTCGACCGTGACGCACGTCGTCAACTACGACGTGCCGCGCTCGCCCGACGTCTACGTGCACCGCATCGGGCGCACGGGCCGGGTCGGGCGCGCGGGCCGCGCGATCACGTTCGTCGAGCCGCGCCAGGAGCGCGAGCTGGAGGCGATCGAGCGCCACATCGGCATTTCGATCGCGCCGTGGGAGGCGGGCGCACGCGTCGCCCCGGCGAAGGTCACCGAGCGACCGCGACGCCACGCCAAGCCCCAGATCTCGCGTAACGGCGACGAGCAGTACGCGAAGCTCATCGTCGCCGGGGGGCGCTCGGCCGGCATCGAGGTCGCCGATCTCGTCAGCGCCGTCACGCGCGCCGCGGACATCGACGGCGAGGCCGTGCGCGACGTCAAGGTGCTCGAGCACTTCGCCTTCATGTCGGTCCCCGCGGCCGACGCCAAGCGCATCGCGGCGGCCGTCGACGGCGAGCGCGTCCGCGGCCGGCGCATCCGCGTGGAGCCGACGAAGGTCTAGATCCGACGGCAACCCCGCAACTCGGCGGGCGCAACCGCGTTACCCTGTTGCACGTGGCCTTGCTGCTGAGAGACCGTGAGGCGGCCCCCGAGGCCGCCGCCCAGCCGCCCGGCGGCGGCGCCCCCGGCGCCGCCCCGGACTTCGCCTGCGAGATCTGCGGGGCCGGGATGCAGCGCGGCCAGGACTGGTGTCTGGAATGTGGCACGGCCGGGCGCGGCCGGCTCGGCGCCCGCCCCGGATGGCGCTCGGCCTTCACCGTCGTCGGCCTCACGCTCCTGCTCGTCTGCGGGGCCGTCATGGCGAGCTACGCCGCGCTGACGAGCGACGCCGAGCGCACGGCGTCGGCGCCGACCGCGGGCGACGGCGCGCCGATTCAAGCGCAGACGCCCGGAATCCCGGGCCCGGCCCCCACGACGATCCAGCCCGGCGCCACCGGTCCGGGCACGACGCCGCCCGCTTCCACGCAGGTGCCGCCCGGCGCCGGTCAGGTGCCGCTCACCGGTACCCCGCTGCCGCCCTCCGCGGCGGACGCCGTGAAGCGGGCGCAGCAGCTCATGCTCAAGGGGCGCCCGATCCCGCCGGCGGCGAACAGCGGTGTCGCGCCCCCCGCGAGCGCGGGTACGACGCCGTCGAAGGGTGCCCCCGCGGCTCCGCCTGCGACGCCCAACGTCGCGCCGCAGGTCATCAAGCTCAAGTCCGGCGCCGCGGCGACCTACGACCCGGCCAAGCGCGCGGGCGCAGAGTTCGGGCCCGCCGCCAACGCGATCGACGGCAAGGCCGGCACGGTCTGGGACGTCACCGCCCCCGCCGACGGCAACCCGCTCGGGGTCGGCCTGCTCGTCAACCTCGGCGCGCCCTACGCGCTGGAGTCGCTGCGACTCGCCACCCCGACGCCGGGCTTCCGCGCCGAGCTCTACGGCGCCGTCCAGAAGGACGTCCCCGCGGACGTCCTCGACAAGCGCTGGCAGCACCTCACCGACCGCAAGCAGGTCGCCGACGGCGAGCCGATCGACCTCAAGGGCAAGGGCGACGCCCCCAAGTACCAGCTCTTCCTCGTCTACGTGACGCTGCCGGCCGAGGCGACCGACCCGCGCGTGGCGATCGACGAGTTCACGCTGCGCGGCAGCCCGTAAGCTTCCGGCCATGTCCGCCGCCGCATTGAGGACCACCGAGGGCGTCATCGTCCTGAATCTGTTCGACAAGGACGCGCCCGAGACGGTCGCGAACTTCCGCAAGCTCGCCGGCGAGGGCTTCTACGACGGCTTGACGTTCCACCGCATCATCAGGGACTTCATGGTCCAGGCCGGCTGTCCCGCAGGCACCGGGACCGGCGGCCCGGGCTACGAGTTCGACGACGAGATCAACGATCACAAGCTCGTACGCGGCACGCTGGCGATGGCCAACGCGGGGCCCAACACGAACGGCTCACAGTTCTTCATCGTCACGGCCGAGGAGACGCCGTGGCTCGACGGCAAGCACACCGTGTTCGGCCAGGTGACCGGGGGCGAGGACGTCCTCGAGCGCCTCAACGACGTGCCGACCGCAGGGGCCGACCGACCGGTCACGCCGGTCTACATCTCCTCGATCGATCTCGGCGACTAGTCGCAGTTGAGCCTCGGCCAGGCCATCGTCCTGGGCATCGTCCAGGGGCTCACCGAGTTCCTGCCGATCTCGAGCAGTGGCCATCTGCGCATCGTCCCCGCGTTCGCCGGCTGGGAGGACCCAGGCGCCGCCTTCACGGCGGTCATCCAGCTCGGCACGATGGCCGCGGTCCTCTTGTACTTCCGCCAGGACCTCGTCCGGATCGCAGCGGCCTGGCTTGGATCGCTGCGCGATCCGCGCCATCGCGGCACGCTCGACGCGCGGCTGGGCTGGTACCTCATCTTCGGCACCGTCCCGATCGTCATCTTCGGCGTCGCGTTCACGGACGAGATCGAGAACGGGGCGCGCGACCTCTACAGCATCGGCACGATGCTCGTCGTCTTCGGCCTCGTGCTGCTGGCGGCCGAGGCGCTGTCGCGACGCGACCGCGACATCTCGTCGCTCCAGCGACGCGACGCGATCGTCATCGGCTTCGCCCAGGCCCTGGCGCTCGTCCCGGGCGTCTCGCGCTCGGGCGCGACGATCTCCGCCGGGCTGCTGCTCGGCTTCGACCGCGTCTCGGCCGCGCGCTTCTCGTTTCTGCTGTCGGTCCCGGCGGTCGTGCTCAGCGGCCTCTTCGAGCTGCGCGGCGTCGTCGACGGCAGCGCCGAGGGGTCCGTCGGCCTCGGTCCGACCGCGGTCGCCACGGTGCTCGCGTTCGTCACCGGCTACGCCTCGATCGCCTTCCTCCTGCGCTTTCTCACGACGCATTCGACCGCCGTCTTCGTCGGCTACCGCGTCGTGCTCGGGGCCGCCGTGCTCGCGCTCGTGGCGACCGGCGCGATCGCGTAGCGTAGGGTTTGACGAACATGGCCAGCGTCGACAGCAGGGCCGCGCAGCACGCGAACGGTCACGGGGCCGGGGCCGAGATCCCCGTCGAGAACCCCGCCACCGGCGAGGTCATCGCGCACGTCGCCGATCTCTCTGCCGAGGGTGTCGCGGAGCTCGCCCGCCGTGGCCGCGCGGCGCAGCCCGGCTGGCAGGCGCTCGGCTACGACGGCCGCGCGCGCGTGCTCGCGCGGATGCAGAAGTGGCTCATGGACAACGCCGAGCTCGTCGTGGCGACGATCGTCTCCGAGACGGGCAAGACGTACGAGGACGCCTACATGGCGGAGCTCACGTACGCCGGCGGAGCGCTCACGTACTGGGCCAAGCACGCCGAGAAGTTCCTCGCCGACGAGTCGGTGCGCGCGAGCACGCTGGCGGTGGTGGGCAAGAAGCTCCTCGTGCGCTACGAGCCGCTTGGGCTCGCCGGCGTCATCGGCCCCTGGAACTACCCGCTGAGCAACTCCTTCGGCGACTGCATCCCGGCGCTCATGGCCGGCAACAGCGTCATCCTCAAGCCCTCCGAGGTGACGCCCCTGACGTCGCTGCTGCTCGCCGACGGACTCGCAGAGTCCGGCCTGCCCGAAGACGTCTTCCAGGTCGCCACCGGCCGCGGCGACACCGGCGCGGCGCTCGTGGACGAGGTCGACATGATCATGTTCACGGGGTCGACGGCGACGGGCAAGAAGGTCATGCAGCGCGCCGCGCAGACGCTCACGCCCGTCTCGCTCGAGCTCGGCGGCAAGGACGCGATGATCGTCCTCTCCGACGCCGACCTGGAGCGCGCCGCCAACCACGCCGTCTACTACTCGATGCAGAACGCGGGCCAGACGTGCATCTCCGTCGAGCGGGTCTACGTCGAGGAGCCGGTCTACGACGCGTTCGTCGCGAAGGTCACCGAGAAGGTCGGCAGGCTGCGCCAGGGCGAGTCGACCGGGCCGGCGACCGCCGAGGTCGGCTCGATGACGTTCGCCAAGCAGATCCAGATCGTCGAGGAGCACGTGCAGGACGCGCTCGCCAAGGGGGCCCGAGCACTCACCGGCGGCAGGCGCGGCGCCGGCAAGGGCCTCTTCTACGAGCCCACCGTGCTCGTCGACGTCGACCATTCGATGAAGGCGATGACCGAGGAGACGTTCGGACCGACGCTGCCGATCATGAAGGTCGCCGACGCCGAGGAGGCGCTCACGCTCGCCAACGACTCGCCCTACGGTCTCGCCGGATCGGTGTTCTCCCGCGACAGCGCCCGCGGCGAGCACATCGCACGGCGGATGCAGGTCGGCGCCGTCTGCGTCAACGACGCGCTGCTGAACTACATGGCCGTCGAGCTGCCGATGGGCGGCTGGAAGGCCTCCGGCCTCGGCAGCCGCCACGGCGCCGGCGGGATCCGGAAGTACTGCAAGCAGCAGTCGCTGCTCATCAGCCGCCTGCACCTCAAGCGCGACCCGTTCATGTTCCCGTACAAGGCGAGCACGTCGAAGCTCCTCTTCAAGGGCCTGCGGTTCTTCTACGGTCGCGGCCGGCGCGCCTGATCCTCCCGCTGCGCGGCTGACGGCACCCCGTGGCGGCGATCGCGTTTGCGCTCGGATGCTCCGTGCTCTGGGGGCTCGCCGACTTCCTCGGCGGCCTGAAGAGCCGGACGTTCCCGGTGCCGGTCGTGCTCGGGGCGATGTACCTCTCGTCGCTGACGGTTCTGGCGCTCTTCGTCGGCGCGCGTGGCGAGGGTCCGCCCCCGATCGAGTCCGTCGTCGCCGCGCTGAGCGCCGGCCTCGTGGGCATCGCGGGGCTGATGGCGTTCTACCGGGCGCTCGCGATCGGCACGAGGATCCTCTCCGCGCCGCTCCCCGCGACCGGCGTGGCACTGCCGGTACTCGTGGGGATCGCCACGGGCGACCAACCGGGGCTCGTGCGCTCGGTGGGGCTCGGCGCCGCGGTCGTCGGCATCGTGCTCGCCTCGCGCGAGGACGACGGCGGCGCCCGCGACGTGCGCCAGCAGCGCCAGAGCGTCCTGTTGGCGATCGTCGCCGGGGTCGGCTTCGGCTCGTACTTCGTGCTGGCGGAGATCGCCTCGCGCGGCGACGTCGCGTGGGCGCTCGTGCTGTCGCGCCTCGCGGCGCTGCCGTTCGTGGCCGGCTTCGCCGTGCTGGCCCTGCGGCGGGGCGGCCGGCGTCCGGCAGGACGACAGCTCGCCGCGCTCGCCGCGCTCGGGGTGCTCGACCTCGCGGCCACCGCGGCCTACAACCACGCGACGACGCTCGGCGAGCTGTCGACCGTCGCGGTCGCAAGCTCGCTGTACCCGGTCATGACGGTCCTGCTGGCGGCGCTCGTGCTCGGCGAGCGCGTGCGGGGAGTGCAGCGGGTCGGAATCCTCGTGTCGCTCGGAGGGGTGATGATGATCGCGGCGGGGGCGTAGGGGCCGTGGGCGTTCGCGAGGCCCACCCGACGTCTGTCAGCCTTGCGCTGTGTCCGTGACGCTCGATCCGCTGCAGCTCGCGCCGGTCGTGACCTTCGGGGTCATGTACGGGCTCCGGGCGCGGCGGCTGGCGGCACACGGGCGGCCGGTGGCGGGCTGGCGCCGGGCCTGCTTCTACGGCGGGCTCGGGCTCATCGCGGTGGCGCTGAGCTCGCCGCTGGGCGCGCTCTCCGGCGAGCTGTTCCTCGCGCACATGGCCGAGCACCTGCTGATCGCCGACATCGGGGCGCTGCTCGTCGTGCTCGGTCTGACGGGGCCGCTGCTGGCGCCGCTGCTGCGCACCCGCGGCCTGGGCTGGATGCGCCATCTCGCCCATCCGGTGCCGGCGTTCGGGCTGTGGGCGGCGGACCTCATGTTCTGGCACCTCGTCGGCCCGCACGAGGCGGCGGTGCGCCACGACACGATCCATGCGCTGCAGCACATGCTGTTCGTCGGCCTCGGGATCAACATGTGGATGGCGCTGCTGGGCCCGCTGCCCAAGCCGGCCTGGTTCGGCAACCTCGGCAGGCTCGGCTACATCATCGCCGTGCGGCTCACGACGACGGTGCTCGCGAACGTCTTCGTATGGACCGGCCACGCGTACTTCGACGTCTACCGCGTCGGCGAGCGCGCCCACGGCATCTCGCCGCAGACCGACCAGGTCGTCGCCGGCTCGATCATGATGGTCGAGGGCTCGATCCTCACGATCTGCCTCTTCGGCTGGCTCTTCCTGCGCAGCGCGCAGGAGGGTCAGGAGCGCCAGGAGCTCCTCGAACTCGCCGCGGCCGGCGGGGTCACCCTGGACGAGCGCCGGGCGGCACGAGCCGTCGCCGCCGGGCGCGGCGCCGAGTTGCGGCGCCGCATCGAAGACGGACAACCGATGGGCTAACGTCCTGGCATGCCCATGCTCAAGAAGCTCACCGACTACGCGAAGTCGCCCGAAGCCCGCGCCGAGGCACAGAAGCTTGCGGAGAAGGCGAAGCAGTTCGCCAACGATCCCAAGCGCCGCGAGCAGATCGAGGCGGCCAAGCGCAAGCTCACGCAGAAGCGCGGCGACGACGACGGTCCCCCCAAGGCCGCCGCCTGAGCGTCGAGCTGAGGCTCAGCCGCCGAGCGTCAGCGCACGCGCACGCTCGGCGAGCTCGACGACGCCGGTGCCGAAGCCCTTGAGCCACGGGTCGTCGGTGCTGCCGCTGATCGCGCGCCGGTAGTTGCCCTCCATGAAGACGGCCGCCTTCCAGAGCGCCAGCGTGCGGTACCAGCGGATGTCGGTCATCGCGCGGCCGCTGCGCGCCTCGTAGCGCGCCACGAGCTCTTCGCGCGTGAGGAAGCCCTCCTGGCGCGTGACCCCGCCGAACTGCAGCAGCGCGGGCAGCTCCGGATCCCCGCGCTGTGCCCACATCGCGCAGAGGTAGCCGAGGTCAGCCAGCGGGTCGCCGATCGCCGCCATCTCCCAGTCGAAGATCGCGACGAGCCGCGCCGGCGCGTCCGCGGCCATCATCGTGTTGCCGAGACGGTAGTCGCCGTGGACGATCGCCGGCGGTCCGGACCGCGGCACGTGCGCCTGCAGCCACCCGCCGACGTGCTCGACGGCCGCGATCTCGCGCGTCTTCAGCTGATCCCAGAGCCCGCCGAAGCGGCGCAGCTGGCGCTCGAGGTAGCCGTCGGGATCGCGCGAGAAGCCCTCCAGGCCGCACGCGCGCCAGTCGACGGCGTGGACCTCGACGAGCGCATCGACGAGCTCCTCGCTCATCCGCCGGCGATCGGCCGGCGTGTCGAGCGCCGGCGGCACCGCGGCGGAGACGACCGTGCCGGCGACGCGCTCCATGACGTAGAACGGCGCGCCGATGACGGCCTCGTCGTCGCCGACGGCGAGCACCCGCGGGACGCGGGCGCCCGTCGGTGCCAGCGCGCGCAGCAGCCGCGCCTCGCGCAGGACGTCGTGGGCGCTGGGGGGCAGGGGCCCACGCGGCGGCCGCCGCAGCACGAGCTCGGCCCCGGCGCTGCGCAGGAGGTAGGTGACGTTCGAGTGGCCGTCGCCCAGCGGAGTCGCACACAGCTCCTCGCCGTCCAACCCGTGCTCGTCGAGGAACGCCCGCAGCGGCTCGAGGACGAGCAGCGGTTCGCGTTCGTTACCGGCCGCCGCGGCGTGCGTCGCGACGATGTCATCGGGGGCGGAGGCACTCATGCGTCGTGGCGAGGTTAGGCTGCCGTCCGCAACCTTGCCCCAGTACGGTGGGTTATGCACCCTGTGCGCCGACTCCTCTTCGTCACGGTCCTGCTGTGCCTCCTCCTCGCGGCCCCGGCGAGCGCGGGGCGCTTGCAGACGTTGACGTTCGAGGCCCCCCGCGACCTGCTGCACCCCGCGACCCGTCCCGCTGCGATGGACGAGATGCAGTCGCTCGGGGTGCGCTCCCTGCGCGTGATCCTCACCTGGTCGGTCGTCGCGCCGTCGCCCGGCTCCGCGCAGCGCCCGAGCTTCGACGCCACCGATCCCGACGCCTACGACTGGGGTGAGTACGACCCGCTCATGGCGGCCGCCAAGGTCCGCAACTGGCCGGTCCTGCTGACGATCAGCGGCCCGGTGCCGAAATGGGCGACGAAGGCCAAGCTCGACAACCTCACGCGCCCGAGCGCGCCGGCGTTCGAGGCGTTCGTGACCGCGGTCGGGCGCAGGTACGGCGGCCAGGTCGACACCTGGGCGATCTGGAACGAGCCCAACCAGCCGCAGTTCCTGCGCCCGCAGTTCGCACGCGGCGGCAAGGCGATCTCGCCCGCGCTCTATCGCGCGCTCTACAAGGCCGGTGTGCGCGGGCTCATCACCGCCGGCCAGGGCAAAGAGCGGATCCTGCTCGGCGAGACCTCGCCGCGCGGGACCGGCCGCGTCGTCGCCCCGCTGAGCTTCCTGCGCGGGACGCTGTGCCTCGACAAGCGCTACAAGCGCCGCAAGAGCTGCGGCCCTGTGCGCGCCGGCGGCTACGCCCACCACGCCTACACGACGCGCCAGGGGCCGTTCTTCAAGCCGGCGAACCCCAACGACGTGACGATCGGCGTCCTGTCACGGCTGACCAAGGCCCTGGACCGCGCCCGCCGCGCCGGCGCGCTGACGAGCCGACTGCCGATCTACCTCACGGAGTTCGGCATCCAGTCGACGCCCGACACGCAGAGCGGCGTCTCGCTCGCCAAGCAGGTCGAGTACCGGGCGATCGCCGAGCGCATCGCCTACGACAACCCGCGCGTGGCCGCGTTCTCGCAGTACCTCCTGCGTGACAGCGAGCCGACCGGCCCCAAGCAGTACGGCGGCTTCGAGTCGGGCCTGCGCTTCGCCAACGGGCGCCCGAAGCCCTCGCTGGCGGCGTTCCGCCTGCCGCTGGCGGTGCGTCGTACGGGCTCGAAGGTGTCGGGGTGGGGGCTCGTCCGCCCGGCCCCCGGCGGCGTCGCGCCGCCGACAGCCATCACGACGCCCCGTGGGTCGGCGACGATCCTCTACGCCGACCGCGGGTCGCCGCGGTTCAAGGTCCTGCGCACGGTCAAGACCGACCGCCGAGGCTACTTCCGCTTCACCTCGCGCTACCGCGCCGGCCGGCGCTGGAACGTCCGCTGGCAGACGTTCTCCGGGACGCCCGTCGGCAGCTACAAGCGCTGAGGCACCCCGCGGCCGTGCCCTACGCCGGCCGCCGGGCGATGAGCATGAACGTGTGTCCGAGCCAACGCAGCCCGGGCGCCGAGCCGAAGCGATCCAGCGCGCCGACCGCCTGCTGAGCGCGGACCGGCAGCCGCCGCCACGAGTAGCTCACCGCGTGCAGCTCGGGCTCGAGGCCGACCGCCCGCGCGGTCGCCGCCAGGCGCCGCGGGGACAGCGGGATGTCGTCGGGCGTGCCGTGCACCCGCACGCCGAGGCCGGCGCGGTTGGCGACGGCGAGCGCGGCGCCGATCGGGTGCAGGAGGTTGGGCTCGATCGCGACGAGCGCGCCGCCGGGACGCAGGAGCCGCCGCGCCTCGGCGAGGCACGGCTCGAGCGGGCCGGCGTAGGCGACGTGGTGGAGCACGAGCCGGTGCAGGACGACGTCGAAGGAGGCGTCGGGCAGCCTGTCGAGCCTGCCGGCCGCGCCCTGCAGCCCCTCGTCGGCCTCGCCCGTGGCGACCGCGTGGCGCGGGCGCTCGGGGTCGATGTCAGCGGCGACGAGCCGCCACCTGGGCCTGGGCAGCAGGTGGCGGCCGGGGTGCCAGCCGCAGCCGACCGACAGCGCGTCGCCGCCGTCGATGCCGAGATGGCGCGCCAGCAGCTCGCGCTCGCGCCGCTTGCCACGTTCGTACTGCTCGGCGAGCGTCCGCGGATCGCTGCGCCGGTCGAGCAGGTTCTCGGGCGTGTACATCTCGCTCATGCGGCCCGCCGTAGGCTAGCTGTCATGTCGCGGTGGGCCCCAGAGAACGTCTACGGGACGGCCAGGCCCGGGCTGCGGGCGCGGGCGGCCGCGGTGGCGAGCGGACGCGCGCGCGAGCGCCGCCACGAGCGGCTCTTCGCGCTCACCGGCGCGACGCCCGAGACCCGCATCCTGGACATCGGCTGCGGCCGCCTCGGCCTGCGCCGCCACGCGCCCGACCACGACATCACCGGCCTCGACCTCGCCCCGCGGCCAGACTACCCCGGCCCGTTCGTACAGGCCGACGTGCTCGAGGGCCTGCCGTTCGAGGACGCCGCGTTCGACCTCGCGTACTGCAGCAGCGTCATCGAGCACGTCGCGCCCGCCCAGCGCTCGGCCTTCGCGCGCGAGCTGCGACGCGTGGCCCGCGGCTGGTACGTCCAGACGCCGGCGTTCTCGTTCCCGGTCGAGCCGCACGCGCTGCTGCCGTTCGCGCACTGGCTGCCGCCCGCGCTGCGCCGCCCCTACTGGCGCCTCGGCGTCGCGGGCTCCTGGGAGGAGATCGCGCTCCTGCGCCGCGCCGAGATGGAGGCGCTCTTCGGCCCGCCGCTGGCCGAGCGCCTCGGCCCGCTCGTCAAGAGCTGGGTGAGCGTCCGGCCGCTCGCTTGCTGACGCCGTTGGCCTACATTGCAGTCCATGGCCCAGCAGCTCTGGTTCCTGCGCCACGGTGAGGCCGAGCCGCACGACGCGCGGCCGGACCCGGATCGGCGCCTGACGCCGCGCGGCGAGGAGCAGTCGCGCGCCGCCGGCCGGGCGCTGGCCGCGCTCGGGCTCTCCTTCCAGCTCGTCGTGACGAGCCCGCTCGTACGCGCGCTGGACACCGCGCGGCTGGCGTGCGAGGCGCTCGGGTGCGAGCCGGGCGTCGGCGAGGCGCTCGGGTGCGAGCCGGTCGTCGACGAGGCGCTCGCCGGCGGCTTCGACGTCGACGACGCGCTGAGGCTCGCCGCCACCGCGGGCGAGGACACGCGCGTCCTGTTCGTCGGCCACAACCCGGACTTCGTGCAGATCGTCGGCGACCTGACCTCAGGGACGATCGACCTGAAGAAGGGCGGCGTCGCGGCCGTGCGCCTCCACGGACGCCGCGGCGAGCTCATCGTGCTCCTGCGCCCGCGCGAGCTCAAGCGGATCAGACGAGCTTCGCCGTCGCACGCGCAGCGATGAGCAGCGGGTCGTAGACGCCGCTGAACGGCGGGGCGTACGCGAGGTCGAGCAGCGCGAGCTCCTCGACGGCCAGGCCCGTCCAGACCGCCGTGGCGAGGACGTCGATGCGCTTCGCGGCGCCCTCGACGCCGACGATCTGCCCACCGAGCAGCCGCCCGCTCCCCGGCTCGGCGACGAGCTTGACCCAGATCGGCCCCGCCCCCGGGTAGTACCCCGCGCGCGTACGGTCCTTGATCGTCGCGCTCACGACCTCGATGCCGGCGCCGGCGGCCTCGGCCTCGCCCAACCCGGTGCGCCCGACCTCGTAGCGGCAGATCTTCGACACCGCCGTCCCGATGACGCCGGGGAAGCGCTCGTCGCCGCCGGTCGCGTTGACGCCGGCGATCCGGCCCTGCTTGTTGGCGTGCGTGCCGAGCTGGATGTTGACCTGACGGTCGAGCAGGCGATGGTGGCTCTCGGCGCAGTCGCCGGCGGCGAAGACGCCGTCGTGGCCGGGGCAGCGCTGGTGGTCGTCGACGCGCAGCGCGCCGCTGTCGCCGACCTGCAGGCCTGCCTCACGCGCGACGGCCACGGCCGGCCGGGCACCGGTCCCGACGACGACGTGGTCGGCGTCGAAGGTCTCCGTGCTCGTGCGGACCGCCACCGGCGCCCCGGCCTCGTCGACGATGATCTCCTCGACGCTCGCGCCCACGAGCACGCGGATGCCGTGACCCTCCGCGGCGTCCTGGACGTGAGCGGCCATGTCCGCGTCGAGCGTGCTCATGACCTGGTCGGCCTGCTCGATCATCGTGACCTGCAGGCCCCGGTCGGCGAACGCCTCGGCCATCTCCAGGCCGATGTAGCCGCCGCCGATGACGACCGCGGCGCGCCCGCCGCGTTCGAGCGCGTGGCGCAGGCGCTCGGCGGCGCCGACGGTGCGCGCCGGCTCGATCGCCCAGGCGCCCTCGATCGGTGGCGCGACCGCGTCGGCCCCGGTCGCGACGACGAGCTCGTCGAAGGGCTCGGTCGACTCCCTGCCGGTCGCGGCGCGGACGGTCAGCGTCCGCGCGCCGAGGTCGATGGCGACGACCTCGCAGCGGGTGCGCACGTCGATGCCGCGCGACCGGTGCTCGTCGGGGCTGCGACTGACGAGCCGGTCGGCGTCCGCCACGAGGCCGCCGACGAGGTACGGGATTCCGCAGGCCGAGTACGACGTGTAGGCGCCGCGCTCGAAGGCGACGACCTCGAGCTCCGGGTCGCGGCGGCGGGCGCTGCTGGCGGCGCTCATCCCCGCCGCGTCGCCCCCCACGATCGCGAGCCTTCGCGCCATGACCGGCAGCGTAGCCTTGTGGGCGCATGCCCGAGTTGCCCGAGGTCGAGATCACGGCGCGGCGCCTGGACGCCGCGCTGCGCGGCGCGCGGATCGAGTCCGCGCTCGCGCCCGGCATCAACGCGCTGAAGACGTTCGATCCGCCGCTGTCGGCGCTCGCCGACCGGGCGCTCCAGGGGATCGGCCGCCGCGGCAAGCAGCTCGTCGTCGAGGTCACCGGCGACCTCGTGCTGCTCGTCCACCTCATGAGCGCCGGGCGCCTGCAGCTCTACGACAAGCGCGCCGGCCCGCGCGACCGCACGTCGCGGCTGCTCGTGCGCTTCGACGACGGCCGCGAGCTGCGCCTGCGCGAGTTCGGCACGAAGCAGGCGGCGTGGGTCAAGCTCCTGCGCGCCGGCGAGCTCGATGCCGACGAGGTGCTCGCGACGCTCGGGCCCGAGGCCTGGCCGCAGCCGCCCGCGGACCTGCGCGAGCGCCTCGACGCGCCGCGCCCGCTGCACTCGATGCTGCGCGACCAGCGCGTCATCGCCGGGATCGGCCGCTCGTGGGTCGACGAGATCCTGTGGACCGCGCGGCTGTCGCCGTTCAAGCGCGGCGACGACCTCGACGAGGAGGAGGCCGAGGCGCTGCGCACGGCGATCGCGAAAGTCCTCGACGGCGCGATCGAGCACTACGAGCGCGTCGTGACGCTGCCGATCCCCGACAAGCTGCCGCTGCCGCTGCAGGTGCATCGCCGGGCCGGCGAGCCGTGCCCGCGCTGCGGCGCGACGATCGAGGCCGTCCACTACGAGGACTACGTCATGTGCTACTGCCCGGCCGAGCAGACGGGCGGCAAGGTCCTCAAGGACCGGCGGCTGTCGCGGCTGCTGAAGTGAGCCCGCAGCTCAGCGTGGCTCAGCCATCCAGGCCGTGCAGCGGGTTGGCGATCGTCGCGAAGACGTCGTCTGAGTCCTGCAGGCGCCGGCGCAGGCTGGCCGCGCAGCGCCACGTCGGGTCGTCGAGCAGGCGGTCCAGGAGCGTCGTCGGGTAGCGCCCCCCGCGCTCGCGCTCGCGCTCGAGCAGCGCCTTGAGGTCGCCGAGCAGGACCCGCTCGTCGACGAAGCCGGCGACGCCGAGCGCGTTGATGACCGCGAGCGGCACGAGCGCCTCGATCCCGGCCTCGACGTCGGCGCTGGGCTCGCCGTAGCCGTGGCCGTCGCGCAGCACCCCGCGCGCGGGCCAGCCGCCCTCGAGCTCGAGCAGCATTTCCTGCTGGTCGCCGTCGATCGCCAGGCCGAGCTCGAGGTGCAGCCGCACGAGCGGGGCGACGACGACGTCGCAGTAGCGGTGAAACCACTCGCGCGCGACCTCCTCCTCGCTGCGATCGGCCTCGGCGGCGACGCGGGCGACGATCTGCGCCAGCCGGCTGGCGCCGCCGTAGGGATGGTCCTGCGCGAGGATCCCGACCGCGCTGACGTCGGCGTCGGACCCGCTGCGCCAGCGGTTCTCGCGCAGCTGGACGGAGAGGCCATCGACGAGGACGCCGTTGTGGCGCACGGCGAGGTAGGCCGGGTCGGACAGCAGCACGAGCTGCGGTGCGATCTGCGCCGCCTGCTCGCCGATCTCGCCATCGAGCGCGCGGGCGGCGTCGACGGCGCGCTCGAGCTCCTGTGCACGCGCGAGGTGCATCGCGTCCGTCATCCGCACGTGCAGCGAGAACGTCAGCTGCCACGGCCAGTCGCCGTTGTAGACGGTGCGCACCGACGACGTCGGGGTGACCGCGCTGCCGAGCTCGCCGAGGTCGACGACGAGGCCCTCGTCGAAGAGCGCCGCGACGTTCGCCTGGCCGCGCAGGTACTCGAACTCCCACGGATGGACCGGCAGGAGCACGCGCTCGCCGAGCCCCTCGAGCGCGGCGTCCAGCGCGGCGACGTCGACCGCGGGGTCGTCGCGCAGCAGCCCGTCGCTGAGCTCCGGAGCGCTCGTGGCGGTCGCGCTGTCGTGCTCGACGAGCTGCGGATCGACCGCCAGCCAGCGCAGCACGAAGCGCGCCGCGGTCTCCGGCGCGTAGGCCTCGACCTGCTCCGGGCTCATCTCCCAGCGGCTCTTCGTCGTCGGGTGCGCGATGTCGCCGAGCAGCGACGCCTGCTCGCTGGCGATGAAGCTCAGCGGCTCGGCGCTCCAGAGCACGTCGACGTCGGCGTCGCGCGCCTGGAGGAACGAGCTGGCGGCGGCGACGCTCTGGCGGACCCGCGAGAGCAGGAGCGTCGGGTCGGGGCCGCGCGAGCCGGGCGAGCTGAGATCGTCGCCGAGGCCGGTGTCGCCGAGCTCGTCGGCGAGCATGCCGGCGAGCGTGTCGAGCGTCACCCCCCACGGCATGCCGCCGGCCATCGCGACCTTCACCGGCAGCCGGAACCGGTGGCGGTGCGTCGGCGAGAGATGGCGCACGCCGGCGAGCAGCATCGTGCGCTCGCTGGGAAACCGCATGACTGCGAGGTACGTGTCGCCCTCCTCGGCGAGCTCGGGCACGTCGCCGGCGGGCACCGGTCGCCACTCGCCGCCCTCGCGCATATAGCAGTTCAGCAGCGCCGTGGCGGCCGCGGCGGCCGCGGCATCGCGCGCACGCCCCTGCGCCGCGCTGTCAGCAGTGGTCTCGTCCGTGTGGCTCATGCTCGTCGTCATACCCTGCCGATGCTACGGACGTGGCAAGATCCGGCGAATGATCGGCCCCGGCGCGTCCGCACCCGACTTCGAGCTGCCCGACCAGGACGGCGAGCCCGTCCGCCTGTCGGCCCTGCGGAGCCGCACCATCGTCCTGTACTTCTATCCGAAGGCCGACACGCCGGGCTGCAAAAGCAGTAGGGCGGCCCGAGCCGGCACCTGATTCAGGGAACCTGCGGGCGGCGACCGGTCCTGTCCGCGGTGGGAAGTAGCGTGGCGCGGCATGGGAACCGTCGAGGTCGAGGCACGGTTTCGGCTGAGGCCTGGGTGCTGCCTTGCGGACGCTCTGTCGCGGCTCGGTGTGTGTCTTGGAGAGCCGATCCACCAGGACGATCAAGCGTACGCTCCGGCCGGCTGGGACTACGGTCAGGATCGCATCCAGGTGACGTTCGCCCGGTTGCGCAGTCAGGGCGACGACGCTCTTCACGGTCAAGCGCCCGATCACGGATGTGCGCACGTGCGTCGAGCATGAGTGCCGCGTCGACGATCGCGACGCGATGCACCGCGCGATCGTGCTGATGGGCTTTGAGCCGACGGTACGGATCGTCAAGACGCGTCGCAGCGGTTGGCTGGACGACCGGTACGCGTTGTGCGTCGACCAGGTCGAGGGTGTCGGGACGTTCATCGAGGTCGAAGCCATGGCCGATCCCGACGAGGATCACGATCGCCTTCGCGCGGAGCTCGAGCGGCTCGTTGAACGACTCGAGCTCGATGTCGAGCGTTGCACCGATACCTATGACGCACTGGTGCATGCCGCGGCGCACGCGGCCTGAGCAGGGGTCAACTCAGTTGCAGGCGCGCGACGACCGCGGCGTGGTCGGAGAGCCCTTGCGTTCGCGGATGATGAAGATAGGCGCATCTGCGTACGCGGGCGTGGAGGTCGACACCGACGTGGACGTAGTCGTACAGGTAGCGGTTGCCGGTCCGTCCGATCCAGCTGTGGGGATGTTCACCGCCTCGCAGCAGCTCGTGAGCGGGCCGCAGGCCGAGGTCCTCGAGCGTGTCGTGCAGCGCGTACTCGTAGGGCAGGAAGCCGGGCAGCGGCGGGTCGTGGCGGCGCGCGACGGCGTTGTAGTCTCCGACGAGCAGGAGGGTGCGACGCAGGGGCTCGGGTAGCGCGCCGAGGCCCTGTAGCAGGGAGGCAATGAACGCCTGTTTGCGCGCGATCTTGGCGGCGCTGCGGTCCCGTGACGGGACGTAGACGCCGAGGACGACGATCGCGGGGGTCGTATCGAGCTGGAGGGCGCATACGCGCCAGGGCAGCGTGACGGCAAGTCGATCGGTGAGGACGTCGCGGACGGCGACACGGCTGGCGAGCAGCACGCCCCGGTCGTGGGCGTCGGTTGTGGAGTAGGTCTCATAGCGGCGCTGGTGCAGGCCCTCGCCAAGCAGTTCGGTGCCGGGTCCGGCGCTCGTCTCGGTCAGCACGATCACGTCGTCGGTGCGCTGCGAGAGCCAGGCGAGAATCCGGGCAGCGCGTGCGGGTGCCGCGGCGCCGATGTTCAGCGTGATGGCTTGCACCGCCGTCGCGGGCTCACCGCAGTGCGGCGGCGGCGATCTCGGCGGCGATGTCGCCTGGGGTGCGCCCGTGGGCGTGGATGGCGAGCTGGTTCCAGCCATGGCCGGCGAGGAACTGCTGGGCGTCGGCGTAGAGGGCGAGCTCGAGCGCGGGCGTCGCGGTCGCTTCGAGCCGCGAGCGTGGAGTTCTGCTGGCGAGGCGGGCGGCGATGATCTCGGGGGCATCGAGGAGGTAGACGGTCAGGTCGGGAGGCGGTGCAGTCTCGTTGAGCGCCCAGATCGATGCGGTGTCCATGCCGTCGAGGCGCTGAAGGACGAGCGACGAGGGCACGTATCGGTCGGTGACGACCCAGGCGCCACGGGCAAGCGCCGGCTCGATCTCGGTCTTGACGTGGTGCAGCCGATCGGCGGCGCAGGCCATTGCCAGCGCGACGCCCGACAGCTCGGATTCCATCGCGCGCGCCGCCTGCCCCAGCAGCGACCCGCTTGGCTCTCGGGTGGCCACGACCGCCGTGTCCTCGCCCAGGGCGACGCCGAGGACCGTGACGAGCGACGCGACGACGGTCGACTTTCCGACGCCGTTGGGTCCTTCGACGGCCAGGAACACCGGTCAGTCCATCGGGCACAACTCGCGGTCGCGCGAGCCGAGCGTGCCGCCGTCGGCGACGACTGCGGCAGGGCATCCCCGTCCGCACCTGCCTGAGAGCGCACACGAGCCGCAGACCGGGTCGGTCCTGACTGCGAGGCTGTCCGGCGAGTAGCGATCAAGCGCGTCAACGATGTCCTCCTGGAGAATGTTGCCGACGAGAAACTCGGTGTCGGCGTGGCGCGAGGCGGGCGATCGAGCTGCGAAGACGAGGTACGGGCAGACGGCGACCGCGCCGTCGGTGAACACGTAGATGATGTCGCCGGCGATGCAGGGCGCAAGCGGAGCGCCGTCGGTGTTCGGGAAGCGGATCGGCACGATCTCCAGGTCCGGGCCCGCCTGGCTGTTGGCTGTCTCGAGGATCGTGTTCATGGTCTGCTCGTCGGCCGCCAGTCCGCGCCGGCTGCGCACCCCACGCCCGAACGCCGAGAGCGGGTTCATCAGCACGTAGTCTGCGCCGACGGCGTTCGCGAACGCACACAGGTCACGGTAGTCCTCGACCGTCGTCAGGGCGTTCGGGGTCGACAGCAGGCCCTGCAGCAGGCCAGCGTCAGCGATACGGCGCGTCGTCTGGACGGTCACGTCAAACGAGGCGGGATTGCCGCGAAAGCGTCCGTGGCTCTCGGCCCGGAACCCGTCGAAGCTCACGTTGACGTGCACCTCGGGCAACTCGGCGAGGCGCGCGATCTGCTCGTCGCTCACGCACGTCGCATTGGTGCACAGCCCGAGCGAGAGCCCGGCATCGACCGCCGCGCTGCAGATCTCGAGGATCTGCGGGTGAACGAACGGCTCGCCACCTGTCAGCGTGAGGCGCTGCACGCGAGCGGCGACGAGCCTCGGCAGCACGCGGTCGCGGATGGCCTCAAGCGACATGTCCGCGCCGCGGGGCGTCCGCGCTCGACCTTACGCCAGCTCTCATTATCAGACATCGATGTGCTCCTCTTCATCGGGGGCATGCAGTGCGCATCCGCCGATAAAGGCGTCGTCTTGAAGGAAGAAGGACGCGCACGGCCTGTTTCAGCGCGTGACGCTGCGCCTGTTGGTTCGGACTCAGCCGGGGCTTGTTCGACCAGCGCGCAAGCTGGCGGCGGCCGGCGAACTTCAGCGCGTCAAGCTCCGCACGCGACAGGCGCCGTCGTCGTAGCTCGTCGGTCATCACGCCAGCTCGCGCACCGCGAACTCGACCTCGCGCAGATCGCCGCGGCGTGTCTGCGGCGGCGCGATCCTGCCGACGATCCGCACGCGGCCGTTGCGTGGATCGCCGACCATGAGCACGATCGGCTCCAGGCGCGCAGCGCGGGATGCATGCGATCCTCAAAGCGCGCGATGACTGTTCGGCCCTGCAAATAGTCGCAACTGGGAACTGGGGCTCCTTGTTCATGATGCAGCGACGCTGACGCACGGCGGTGGACAACCGCCAGCCCCATCTTTGGACACGTTCTGGACGCGGCGGACATAATCCGGACCATGGCTTGGTCGCCGGAGATCGCCGCTGCGCCGACGTGGGAGAAGCTCCGCAGCCGGCTGATCCCCAATACGCCGCAGGATCGCTGGGACGACGGCGAGCTGCCCCACGCGATCCTGCACCTCGACGACCATGCGGTCCTTGAAAATTGTGAGCTGCTCTTGCGGCTGACGTGCGTCCAGCGGCGCGGTCTCGACGGGGCCAGGACGTCACGGGCGGTCGCCCTGCGCGAAGTGCTGCTCGAGCTCCTGCCCGAGCCGCTGGATCACCCCTGCTGCTCGGTGCTGCGGGTCCTCGCTGGTCTGGAGCCGGGCAGCGCGGGCCGCACGCGGGAACAACGCCAGCGGCTCGCCGGAGACCGGCTGGGACCACCGAGACACCCTGCGACCCCACGGACCGTGCGCCGCCGCGTTAAGGCGGAGTGCTGGCCGTGGCTGCTCGATCGCCTGATCGAGCTCGAAACCGAGGAGCGACGAGCCTCGGATCCCGGCACGGCCGGGCGGCACTCGGCGACGACCCCTCAGCTATCCACGGTCGGCGTGGACCGTGCGCTGCTTGGTCCCGCCACCCGCACGTTCGTAGCATCCACACCCTCGCGCGCAGCCGACGTCGATCCCGCGATGGTCGACCGGTTGCTCGACCTGCGCGCCAGCCTCGTGCGGACCGACTCGCTGCTCGGGCCGAGACGGCTGCTCATGACGGTTTGCGAGCAGATCGCGCTGATCGAGGACCATCTCGTCGTCGCAGCGGCGAACGTCCGTGCCGAGCTGCTTACGGTCGGCGCGTTGTATGCCGAGTTCGCGGGCTGGCTGTTTGACGATGCCGGGCAGCTCGCCGGCGGGACCGCATGGTCAGACCGGGCGCTGGGATGGGCTCACGCCGCCGGCTGCGCCGACTTGGTCTCATACGTGCTGATGCGCAAGGCGCAGCAGGCGATGCTGACCAAGCAGGCGGGCATGGTCATTTCGTTGGCCCAGGCTGCCCGGCGCGTTGGTCCTCGTGCGCCTGCGCGCGTGCTCGCGTCTGCTGCGCAGCAGGAGGCGCATGGGCACGCGCTGGCCGGGGATGAACGCGCAGCGATGGTCGCTCTCTCGCGCGCGTACGACATGGTCACCGACTCGCCGCCTCCGGACGATCGCATCGGCCTTGCAGCGCATTGCAACGTCGGCTACCTGCATGCCCAGCGTGGGTCGTGCATGGAGAGGCTCGATCGTCCGCGGGCGGCCGTCGAGGCGTTCGAAGAGGCGTTGAGCTGCTGGCCGAGTGACTACCGCCGGGAACGCGGTCTGTATCTCGCCCGCAAGTCGCGTGCGCTCGTCAGCGCAGGCGAGGCGTGCGAGGCGGCCGCCACCGGCAGGCAGGCGCTGGACATCGCGCGTGCCACCGGCTCGGCTCGGACGCTGGATGAGCTGCGCGAGCTCGATGCGGCGCTGGCTCGCGTCGGCACCGCCGACGCCGAGGTCGACGCCTTCCGCCACGAACTGGCCGCGATCGCGTGACATCGGCCCGGTAGGTCCGGATGGACATCGCGCAGCTGGTGGGCCGCGAGGAGTGGGCCGCCGTCAACGACGGCGGCCGGCCGTTCATCGTCTACAAGTTCGCGGCCACGCTCGACGGGCGGATCGCAGCGGCCGACGGCACGAGCCAGTGGATCACAAGCCAGACGTCCCGGTCGGAGGTCCATGTCCTGCGCGCCGGATGCGACGCGACCGTCGTGGGGTCGGGAACGCAGCAGGCCGACGATCCGCATCTCGCCGTCCGCGGCAACGACGACCCCCGCCTCGACCTCTCGATGCTGCACGCCGACCGCCAGCCCTGGCGGGTGATCGTCGACAGCAACGCGCGCACGCCCGCGGACGCTCGCGTACTCGACGACGCCGCGCCAACACTGCTGGCCGTCGCGGACGACGCGGACGCAGCCCACCTCGACGGAGGGTGCGAACTCCTGCGCATTCCACGAGCCCAACGCGGGCTCGACCTTCCCGCGTTGCTCGCGGGCCTGCTTGAGCGCGACGTGCGCGGGGTGTTCCTCGAAGGTGGCCCCACGCTCGCCGGATCGTTCGTCGCAGCAGGCCTCATCGACCGCGTGATCGCCTACATCGCCCCGGCACTGCTCGGCGCAGGCAGGCCCGGACTGGTCGACGCCGGCATCACCACGATCGACGACATCCTGCGCCTGGAAACGCTCGACATCCAGCGCAGTGGACCCGACGTGCGCATCATCGCCCGACCACGCCGCGGCGAAGGGACCTGACGCGAGCACAACCGCCGACGACCGGCATGCTCGCAATGCGACCAGGGCGACGGGCCCGCCCCTGCGCACGGCCATGCGGCATCCGGTTGGGTCGCGCACCGGCCGAGCGCGCGTCGCGGTACCGCGTGCCCGGCGTGGTCGGCGATCTGTCAGCGACCTGTCAGTGCGGACGTCTGGCTGCCGGGCCCCGCCTGCATTGTCGTGGTGCCGACCATCACCCGGCGGATCGCACGGGCGCTCGCGTAGAAGGGCGCTCGGCTGCGGGCGCCCGAGCCTCGGGTGGCCGGGTGGCTGTACGTCGCCCCTGGTGCTCAGCGCCAGAAGCGGTACCACGCCAGGTCGCGACCGACAGCGGCAAGGTACGCTCGTTCGCATTCTTCGATCTCCGTGAAGTCAAGGCCACCGGGGACGTTCATTTCGTGGTCCTCGGTGATGGGCTCGGCCCGCCATGCTTCGCGGATGTAGCCGCCTGCGACGCGGCGCGTCCCGGCGACGAGCTGCGAATAGGCTGAGGAAACGCCTTCGGCTCGCTCGATCCTCATGAGCGATTCGGCGCGGGCGAGGTCGCGTTGGACCTCGCGCATTGCCTCCGAGATCCGTACCCGCTCCTCGGGTCTGGCGTCGAAGCGGCGGCGCGGGACGGCGTAGGCAAACTCGCGGTAGGCGAGCGTGGCCTCAAGCGCGTCGGCGTACAGCTCGCGGCATCGCTGGCGATCCTGGCGAAATCCGATCGCGAGGATACCCAGGAGGTTGACGACGGTGGCGGTGCCAGCGCCGATCAGCGCTGCCGCCGGTGCGGTGATCGCCATGACGAGCATCACGCGGCGGCCGGCTGCTTGTCCTCGGCCTGTCCGTGGGAGGCCTCGGGACCCAGCCACTCGCCTGTCTTGCGCCAGTAGGCCTCTTTGAACAGATGGATCGCGACGTGGGGGATCAGCTCGCCGAGGCCGTCGTCCGCGGTCCAGGCATGCTCGGGGGGATCGTCGGGATGCCAGATGCAGAGCCGGTCGCCGCTGTAGCGGTGGGGCGAGCCAGTTGGCCCGTCAGCGGTGATGTGCGCCGCGTAGGGCTCAAATCCGTTGCGCAGGCGGATGACGACCCTTGCGTGGCTCGTACTCGGGCACATCGATCGTCAGCCGGTAGATGATCTCGGAGTTGTGCCCGCGGCCGGTCGCCGTGGCGGTCAGCGTGGGATGCTGCAAGCGCGCCCTGAGCTCAAAGCGCAGGCGTGCTCGCATGTCGGTGTACCAGGGCTGGCGCTTACGCCGGCGCATCGCCGAAGGACCTCGGCGTCGGCCTCGCCCGCCTCGATCGCCTCGAGGGCGCGGCGCAGCCCCGGGCGCCGTTCGAGCGCGGTTCCGCCGGAGACGTCGAGCTCGTTGATCGTCTCCACGAGCACAGTCCGTCGCGCTCGCAGGCGGCGACCACGCGATCGCGCTGCTCGGCCGGGCTCACGAACGACTCCCCTCGCGACCGCCGGTCTGGCTGACGCGGACGATGCCGATCGCCCGCCGTGTGCATGATGCTGGTGAAGCCGTACTCATTCCGACGAACCTCGATCCAGCGAAGGGACAACCATGATCGGCCCCGGCGCCTCGGCACCCGACTTCGAGTACCCATTCAGGGGGTCAGGGTCCGGCGGGCATGAGTGAGGGGGCGGGCTGGCCGTGGAGTGCTGCGGTGATCGCGTCCAGTAGGTAGTCGTGGAGGTTGCGGCTTTGCAGGCGGCAGGTTTCG
>JBPCJA010000123.1:0-8097 GCA_051005755.1 Solirubrobacteraceae bacterium | reverse complement strand
GCCTGCACCTCCTCCTCCATCTCGTGCGCAGAGCCGATCTCGAGCTTCACCTCCTCGGCCGTCTGCTGACCGATGAGCAGCTTGTACTCGCGCTTTGCGTAATTGATGATCGCCTCGTCGAGCTCGTCGCCGCCGATCCGGATCGACTGGCTGACGACGATGCCGCCGAGCGAGATCACCGCGACCTCACTCGTGCCGCCGCCGATGTCGACGACCATCGAGCCCGTCGGCTCGCCGACCGGCAGGCCGGCGCCGATCGCGGCCGCCATCGGCTCCTTGATGAGGTAGGCCTGGCGCGCGCCCGCCGACAGGCATGCCTCCTCTACCGCCCACTTCTCGACCCCCTTGACGCCCGAGGGCACGCAGACGACGACGCGCGGATGCGCCCAGCGGTTCTGGTGCACCTTCTGGATGAAGTGGCGCAGCATCTCCTCGGTGACGTCGAAGTCGGCGATGACGCCGTCCTTCAGCGGCCGGATCGCCGAGATCGTGCCTGGCGTGCGGCCGAGCATGCGCTTGGCCTCGATCCCGACGGCATGGACTTCGCCACTGCGCGAGTCGATCGCGACGACCGAGGGCTCGGAGAGGACGATCCCGCGCCCTCGCACGTAGACCAGGGTGTTCGCCGTGCCCAGGTCGACCGCCATGTCGCGCCCGCCGAAGCCCGTGAGGTAGCTGAAGAAGCCCATGAAGAGGTGGCGGGACCCCCTGACTCTTACCGCGTGGGCCCGACGCCGCTGCGGAGTCTAGCGGCGAGCAGGCCACCGCCACGCAATCCCTCTACCGTTGCGTGAGGATAAGGCTCAAGTCGAGGTCGAGCAATGCGCCGAGGGGAAGTCCGACGACGTTGAGATAGTCGCCGGCGATGGCCCGAACGAGCGCAGCGCCTTGCTCCTGGATGGCATAACCGCCTGCACGGCCGGCCCATTCTCCAGTCTTCACATAAGAGCGGATGAGCTCCTCCGAGAGCGATCGGAAGGTCACCGTCGTCACCTCATGCACAACCTGAGGGTGTACCGGAGAAATCAGCGCGAGCCCGCTGACGACCTCGTGGGTGCGCCCGGACAGCCGTCGCAACGTCGCCTCGGCCTCCTCCGGCGAGCCCGGCTTGCCAAAGATCTCGCCGTCGAGCGTGACGACCGTGTCGACGCCGAGGACGGTCTGGCCCGGCCGCAGCGCCGCGCCCGCCTGCGCCTTGCGCAGCGCGTTGGCCCGCGCGACGTCGTGCACCGGCCCGTCCGCGAGCTCCTCGACGTCGACGTCGACGGCCTCGAAGGCGATCCCGAGCCGCTCGAGGATCGCCCGCCGCTGCGGCGAGCGGCTGGCGAGGATCAGGCTCACGCCGCCGCGCGCGTCAGCCGCCGAAGAAGAGCGCGATCTCGCGCTCGGCGGACTCGGGCGAGTCCGAGCCGTGGACGAGGTTGCGTCGGACCTCGAGCGCGAAGTCGCCACGAATCGAGCCGGGGGCGGCCTCGATCCCGTTCGTCGCGCCGATGAGCTGGCGTGCGGCCTCGATCGCATTCGGCCCCTCGAGGATCATCGCGACGATCGGGCCCGAGGTGATGAACGAGACGAGGCCGTCGAAGAAGGGCTTGCCCTCGTGCTCGGCGTAGTGGCGCTTGGCCGACTGCTCGTCCAAGGTCATGAGCCTGAGCGCGGCGAGATGCAGGCCCTTGCGCTCGAAGCGGGCGATGATCTCGCCGGTCAGGCGGCGCGCGAACGCGTCCGGCTTGACCAGGATCAGGGTCCGGTCCATCTCTTCGATCTCCTCAAGGTGGCGTTCAAGCGGAGGCGATCACGCGTCGCCGGCCGTTGCTCGCCGGCGGATGCGACTTTGCCCCGTCACGTCGTCGAGCTCGGCCTCGCAGTACGGGCAGAGCTTCCAGGTGGGGTCGAGCGGCCGTCCACAGGACATGCACGGATCGCGCAGCTTGCGCGAGCAGTTGGGACAGCGCAGGAAGTCCTTCTCCACCTCGTAGTCGCAGTGCGGGCAGAGCATGTAGTTGAGCTCGTGCAACCGCGCCTCCGCCGCCTGCATCTCGAGCTCTCGCTCGCGGATGTCGTCGAGGTACTCCGGCGGACGAACGATCACGTAGAGGATCGTTCCGACGAACGGGAACAGCGACGCCACCGTCGCGCAGATGACGAGCATCGGGTCCTCGATGCGCCGGATGGCGTCCATGTACGTCCAGTACACGAGCGCCAGATAGATGACGACGAGGAACAGGATGAGCATGTTGACCGCGAGGTTCAGCCCATTGCTGTTGATGCCGAAGACGGCGAGCATGATCGAGGGAGCTTATCCGGTGGACCGGCCGGCAGCCGTCGTGGCGGCGCTGCGCGCCCGCATCCGCGTCAGAGGAAGAGCCGTCCCAGGCCGTAGCCGAGCGCGAAGAAGACGAGGATCACGAGCGCCACGATGAGCGCCACGACGCCGATGAGCGCCAGCGCGGAGGGGCCCTCGCGGTTCACAGCGTCGATGTGCGGCCGGCGCCGGCCGGGCGGGCGAGGTCGGCGACGAGATAGATGGAGCCGGTGGCCAGGACGACGCCGCCGGGGCCGGCGAGCTCGCGGGCGAGCGCCACGGCGCGGTGTGGATCGGCCTCGACACGGCTGACGGCCGGAGCGCCGACCTGCCCGGCGAGCGACGCGAGCGTCGCCGGCGAGAGCGCGCGCGGGTTCGCGTTCGCCGTGAAGACCGCGCCCGCGCACAGCGGCAGCAGCGCCGCCAGCATCGTGGCGGCGTCCTTGTCGTCGAGCACCGACACGACCGCCACGAGCGGCCGCCCGGCGAGGAACTCCGGCAGCGACTCCGCGAGCGCCGCGATGCCGCCGGCGTTGTGGGCACCGTCGAGGACGACCTCCCCGCCCTGACCGCCGGCGAGGACCTGAAAGCGGCCCGGGACGGCGGTCGACGCCGCGACCGCGCGCACCGCCTCGCGCTCCAGCCGGCCGAGGTGGGCCTCGGCCGCGGCGCAGGCCACCGCGAAGTTCCGCCGCTGGAAGGCGCCGCGGGCGAGCAACTGCACGCCGGGCGCGATCCAGGCCGGCTCCGCTGCAGCGCGCACGACCGTCGCCCCTTGGCGTTCGGCGACGAGCTGGGCCTCGGCGTCGGCGTCGGGGTGCAGGTCGGCGCCGAGCACGAGCGTTGCGCCGGGAGCGACGACGGCGAGCTTCTCGCGGGCGATGTCGGCGATCGTCGGCCCCAGCCAGCGCGTGTGCTCGAGGCCGACGTTCGTGAGCACCGCGACCTCGGCGTCGATGACGTTCGTCGCGTCCCAGCGCCCGCCGAGCCCCGCCTCGACGACGGCGACGTCGACGCCCGCCGCCGCGAGCTGCGCATACGCGGCGGCCGTGAGCGCCTCGAACTGGGTCACGCGGTCGCCCTCCTCGAGCGTGTGATCGACGAGCGCGGCGGCGTGACGCGCGCGGCCGACGGCGGCGGCGAGCTGCTCCTCGGAGACGTCCTCGTCGTAGATCCGGATGCGCTCGGCGAACGACACGAGGTGCGGCGAGAGATAGGCGCCGGTGCGCACGCCGTGGTGGGCGAGCAGGGCGGCGATCATCCGCACCGTCGAGGACTTGCCGTTCGTGCCGACGACGTGGATCGCGCGGAAGGCGCGGTGCGGCGCGTCGAGCGTCGTCATGAGGCGGCGCATGCGGTCCAGGCCGAAGCGCATCCCGAAGAGCTCGAGCGACAGCAGCCAGCGCTCGGCGGCGGCGGCGTTCCAGCGGACCGGCAGCGCGTCAGGGGTCCTCACGGCGCGGTCCGCGACGGCGCGGGCAGCGCCTCCAGATCCTCACGTAGGCGTTCGAGCTTGGCGCGCTCGGCGGCGACGACCGGCGCCGGCGCCTTGGACACGAAGCCGTCGTTGGCAAGCCTGCCCTCGGCGCGCGCGATCTCGGCGGCGAGCGCCTTGCGCTGACCCGCGAGCCGGCGGTCGGCGGCGCCGAGGTCGACGATATCGGAGGGCAGGACGCCCACGGCTCCGCCGGGGATCGCGATCGTCGCGACCGGCTCATCGTCGCCGGCGCCGTCGCGCAGGTCGAAGCGTGCGAGCGCCGCGACCCGCTCGCCGGTTGACTCGTAGCCGCCGGCCTGCAGGACGCCGGGCACGACCGTCCCGGCCTTCACGCCAACCGAGTCGCGCCACCCGCGCAGCGCCTTGATCGCCTCGATCGCGCGCCCCATCTCCTCCTCGGCCTCGCTGTCGCGCAGCGCGTCGTCGGGCTCGGGCAGGCGGCTGCAGGCGAGCAGCCCCTCGGCGGCCGTCCAGCCCAGCAGCTCCCACAGCTCCTCGGTGACGAACGGGATGATCGGGTGCGCCGTCGCGATCGTCTCGCGCAGGACGTGCAGGAGCGTGGCGCCGAGCGCCGCGCGGTCGTCCGGGTCGGCGTCGTCGCCGAGCCTGGGCTTTACGAGCTCGAGATACCAGTCACAAAGCTCGCCGTAGATGTAGTCGTATAAGCCGAGCGCGGCCTTGGCGAAGTCGAAGCCGTCGATGCGCGCCTGCGTGTCGGCCTCGATCGCCTGCAGCCGCGAGAGGATCCAGCGGTCCTCGACGGTGCGCGGCCGCGGCGCGGGCTGCACGCCCTCACCGATCCGCAGCGCGACGAAGCGCGTCGCGTTGTAGAGCTTGTTCGCGAGCGCCTGGCCCTGCGCGATCTTCTCCTCGCTGAAGCGCACGTCCTGCGACGAGGACATCGCCAGCAGGCCGAAGCGCACCGCGTCGGCGCCGTAGGCGGGGAACTCGCCGCCCTGGGGGAAGACCGGCGGGCGCGGGCCGCCCTCGACAAGGTCCAGCGGATCGATCCCGGTGCCCAGCGACTTGCTCATCCGCCGCCCGTCGGGCGCCTGGATGATGGAGTGCACGTTGACGTCCGCGAAGGGGATGTCACCGGTGAAGCGCAGGCTCATCATGACCATCCGCGCGACCCACAGATAGAGGATGTCGCGGGCGGTCGAGAGCACGTCGGTCGGGTAGAAGGCGCGCAGCTCGGGCGTCTGCTCGGGCCAGCCGAGCGTCGCGAACGGCCACAGCGCCGAGGAGAACCACGTGTCGAGCACGTCGGGGTCCTGCTGCCAGCCCTCGCCCTCCGGCGGCTGCGCGCCGCAGTGGACCTCCTCGCCGCGGTACCACACGGGGATCTGGTGACCCCACCACAGCTGGCGCGAGATGCACCACGGCCGGATCTGAGCCAGCCAGTCGAGGTAGCGCTTGGCCTGCGACTCGGGGTTGATGCGCACGCGCCCGTCGCGCACGACCTCGATCGCCGGCGCCGCGAGCTCGTCCATGCGCATGAACCACTGCAGCGAGATGAGCGGCTCCACGCGCGCGCCCGAGCGGTGGCTGAACGGCACGGTATGGACGTAGTCCTCGCGGCCGCGGACGAGCCCCTGGGCCTCGAGGTCGGCGACGACGCGCTCGTGCGCCTCGGCGACCGTCAACCCCGCGTACGGCTCACCGGCATCCGCCGTCATGAGCCCGTCCTCGCCGATGACGCCGATCTCCGGCAGGCCGTGGCGGCGCCCGATCTCGAAGTCGTTGGGATCGTGGCCGGGCGTGATCTTCAGGGCGCCGGTGCCGAAGTCCGTCTTGACGTACTCGTCGGCGATGATCGGCAGGCGGCGGCCCACGAGCGGGAGGATCGCCTCCTGGCCGACGAGCTGCGCGTAGCGCTCGTCGTCGGGGTGCACGGCGACGGCGGTGTCGGCGAGCATCGTCTCGGGACGCACGGTCGCGACGACGAGCTCGCCGTCACCCGACGCGAGCGGATAGGCGATCGAGTACAGCGTGTCGACGACGCCCTCGCGTTCCTCGACTTCGAGCTCGGAGATCGCCGACCGCAGGCCCGGATCCCAGTTGACCATGTAGTGGTCGCGGTAGATGAGGCCCTGCTCGTAGAGGTCGACGAAGACCTTCATGACCGCCTCGACGTAGCGCTCGTCCATCGTGAAGCGCTCGTCGTCGTAGTCGAGCGTCGCGCCGAGGCGCTTGAACTGCTCGATGATCTGGCCGCCGTGCTCCTCGCGCCAGGCCCAGACGCGCTCGACGAAGGCCGCGCGGCCGAGCTCCTCGCGCGACGTGCCCTCCTCGACGAGCCGCTTCTCGACCTGGCGCTGGGTGGCGATGCCGGCATGGTCGGTGCCGAGGATCCACTTCGTGCGCCGGCCGCGCATGCGGTTGGCGCGGATGAGGGCATCCTGGATCGCGCCGTTGAGCGCGTGGCCCATGTGCAGCACGCCGGTGACGTTCGGTGGCGGGACCGCGATCGAGTAGTTCTCCGCCGGCGTGCCCTCCGGCTCGGGGTGCACGAGCCCCGAATCGAGCCAGCTCTGGAGGATGCGCGGCTCGACCTCGACGGGATCGAATCGCGTGCGCTCGTGCAGGTCAGCCATAGAATCTCCAGTCTATGGAGGCTCCATGAGCACCGACCTCGCGGGCTTCAAGGAGAGCCAGCGCAAGCTCTGGGCGGCCGGTGACTACGCCGTGACCGCGCGGCGCTTCGAGGGGGTGGCCGCCGACCTCGTCGCGGCGTGCGGGCTGGGGCCCGGCCAGCGCGCGCTCGACGTCGCCGCCGGCACCGGCAACGTCGCGCTGGCGATCGCCGCCTCCGGCGCGAGTCCCGAGGCCTGCGACCTCACGCCCGAGCTCGTCGCGGCCGGCAAGGCCCGCTGCGATGCGCTCGGCGAGTGGGAGATCCCCTGGGACGTCGCCGACGCCGAGGAGCTACCGTTCGCCGACGGCCGCTACGACGCCGTGCTGTCGGTGTTCGGGCTCGTCTTCGCACCGCGACCGCAGGTCGCGATCGCCGAGGCCTTCCGGGTCACGCGCTCGGGCGGGACCGTCGCGTTCACGTCCTGGACGCCCGGCTCGGCGGCCGCGCGCTTCATCGAGGTCGGCGGCAAGTATTTTCCGGCACAGGACGACCCGCCCCCGCCCCCGCATCTGTGGGGCGACGAGGCGACCGCGCGCGAGCGCCTCGCGCCGCTCGCCGCGGACGTCCGCTTCGAGCGAGGCGCGGTGACCTGGTCGTGGCCGTCGCCGGATGCCGCCCGCAAGGAGGCCGAGGAGTCCAACAACTTCGTCGCGGCCGCGCGGGCGATGCTCCCGCAGGAGCGCTACATGGCCCTGCTCGAGGACCTCGACGAGCTCATGCGCTCGCTCAACACGGCCACCGACGGCGGCCTGACCTACGACGCCGAGTACGCGCGCATCGTCGCGCGCAAGCCGGGTTAGGCCCTTAGCGCCGGCGACCCTTCATGACGGCCTTGCGGCCGATCGGCACGACGCTGCGGGCGAACGCCCCCGGCTCGAGCTTGGCGACGAGCCGCCGGACGTCGGCGCGCTCCCTCGCGGACAGCCGCGTCGGCCTGCCCTGCGACTTCTTCAAGAGCTCGGCGAGCCGCGCGCGGTCGTGGGTGTCGAGGCGCTGCCAGTGCTTGCGCATCGTCATCGCGAGCTCGAAGACGATGATCCACGGTACGGCGCGGACGCGGGTGATCGGCAGCATGGACGGCAATGTTCCCAGTTCTTCGAGTCGCTACGCGGACTCGGCGCGCCGGGGGTGCTGCTCGTCACGCGCGGCCTCGGTGACGAGCGTGGGCGACAGGCCCTTCTCGATCGTCTCCTTCGTCACGACGCACTTCTTGACGTCGCGGCGGGAGGGCAGCTCGAACTGCACCTCCAGCAGCGTCTCCTCGATGATCGAGCGCAGGCCGCGCGCGCCGGTCTCGCGCGCGAGCGCCTTCTCGGCGACCGAGACGAGCGCCTCGTCGGAGAAGACGAGCTCGATCCCGTCGAAGCTGAAGAAGCGCTGGAACTGCTTGACGAGCGCGTTGCGCGGCTCCGTGAGGATCGTGATGAGGTCGTCACGCGTGAGCTGGTGGACGGCGCTCACGACCGGCAGGCGGCCGATGAACTCGGGGATCAGGCCGTAGTTGACGAGATCCTCGGGCAGGGTCTGCTCGAACAGCTCGCCACGGTCCTTGCGCGACTTGGACTGGATCGAGGCGCCGAAGCCGATGCCGTTGGAGCCGATGCGCCGCTCGATGACCTTGTCGAGGTTGGCGAACGCGCCGCCGCAGATGAACAG
>JBPCJA010000122.1:0-25157 GCA_051005755.1 Solirubrobacteraceae bacterium | reverse complement strand
CGAAGCATGAGGGCACGAATTAGCAGGATGAACCACTAGTACACCCGTCCGCAGGTTCTGCGGGTTTTCCGGGCGCCCGATCCGTGCCTGACGGCCGGGCATCCGGAAAACTCCACAGAACTTCCGGCCAGATGTACTAGCTGCCGCGCCCATCGCCGCCGAGGGTCCGCGGTCATCCCGCGGACCCTTTGCGTGCACCGGTCCCCAGGCGTACACTCGTATCAATTGATACGAAGCAGGAGGTGGACCCATGGATGTGCGTGATGGCATGAATCGCACCGTGGTGACGGTCGGACCCGAGCACACGCTGCGGGAGGCGGCGCGGCGGATGACACGCGCGGACGTCGGCGCCGCGGTCGTGATCGACCCCGACGGCATCGGCCCCGGCATCCTCACCGAGCGCGATCTCCTGCACGCCAGCGGCGCGGGCGACGATCTCGATTCAGAGCTCGTCAAAGATCACCTCACGCAGCGCCTGACGTACGCCGCCGCCGACTGGTCGCTCGACCGAGCAGCGGAGGAGATGGTGCGTGCCCGGTTCCGCCACGTCGTCGTGCTCGACGGCTCGGAGGTCGTCGGGATCCTGTCGATGCGCGACATCGTCCGCTGCTGGACGCAGGCCGCTGCCACAAGCACTCTGGATGCGACGGCGATGGAAGCGACGGAAAAACCGATGGGTTCTGCCGGGGTCATCTGAGATCCTGTCGGCTTCTCGTACCATTTGTTACAAACCAAAAAGGGGAGTCTCACATGACCGGGCCTGTACGCGTCCTCGTAGTCGCCAACCGCACGGCAGCGACCGACTCGCTGCTGGAGACGGTCCGGCGTCGAGCGAGCGCGGGCCCCGTCACCTTCCACCTCCTCGTCCCCGCAACCCCGCGCGGCCTGCACCGCGTCGTGGACCCAGAGGTCGCGGGGCGCAAAGAGGCCGCCGGCCAGCTCGAGCTCGCGCTCGAGCTGCTGCGGGAGGCGACCGGAGCGGAGGTCACCGGTCACGTCGGTGACGCGGACCCCGTCTCGGCGATCTACGACACCGTCCATGACCGCGAGGTCGACGAGCTCATCATCTCGACGCTGCCGCGCCGACTCTCGCGCTGGATGCACATCGACCTCCCGAGCAAGGTGCGCGGGTTGGGGCTGCCCGTCACGCACGTCGAGGCTCGGCGCCCGCCGGAGGAAGCCGTCAGCGACGAGGCGGCGTAGTCGCGGTCCCGACGCTCGGGACCGCGGCCGCCGTCATCGCTCGCGCCTGGCGGCCTTCGCCCCGGAGCCGGCGACGAGGCCGGAGCTCTCGGCGAGCGTCTCGCGCGCGATCGGCGAGGCCGAGAACGTCATGAAGCGCTCGACGGCGGCTCGGCGCGGGCCGACGGTCGAGCACATGGCGTACCAGCGGCGGGCGGCCGGGCGGTGTCGCACCGGGAGCGCGGCGAGCAGGCCGTGCTCCAGCTCCATTGCGACCGCGGCGCGCGAGATGAACGCGATGCCGATGCCCGCGCGTGCGGCCTGCTTGATCGCGCCGTTGGACCCGAGCGTCAGGGTCTGCGGCTCGAGCGCGGCGGCCGCGAGAAACTCCTCGTTGACGACGCGCGTGCCCGAGCCCGGTTCGCGCAGGAGCCACACGCGGCGCTCGAGCTCGCTGGTATCGACGGGGCCGCCGTCGGCGTGGGGATCGTCGGGCGAGGTGATGAGGACGAACTCGTTGGGCAGCACCGCCGTGGCGTGGATACGCGAATCGCGCGGCGGCCGACCGCCGATCGCGACGTCGGCGCGGTGATCGAGCACGAGCGCGAGGACCTGCTCGCGGTTGCCGACGGCGAGCGTCAGGCCGATGCCCTCGTTGCTCGCCGAGAACGCCCGCATGAGCGGCGGGACGAAGGACTCCGCAGCCGTCGTCACGGCTGCGAGGCGCAGGCGCCGTTCGGCGAGGTCGGCCGCCTCGCGCGCCGCAAGGCGCCCCTCCTCGAGCAGGCCGATGACATCCGCCGCGAACGGCGCGAACGCGGTGCCGGCCGCCGTCGGTCGGATGCCGCGGCCTTCGCGCTCGGTGACCGGCGTGCCAAGCTCCCGCGAGAGCGCCGCGACCGCCGCCGAGACCGACGGTTGGGTCACGACGAGCTCGTCAGCCGCCGCCGTGACCGAGCCCCCGCGCATGACCGCCAGAAAGCTTCGAAGCTGAGTCAGAGTTATAGACACAAGCCGTACCTTAGCTCTTGACCGAGAGAAAAACCTGTGATCTCGCCCTGCCCCGTCACCGGGGCCGAATGCGGCAACCGGTTCGGTGGCTCCTCGCGCAGCGCGTGCGACTCCCGGTGGCTCGAGGTTCGCTCGCTCACGAGGGCCGGCTCGCGCCGGCGTCTGCGTGAGCTGGTCGCGCGCATGCGGACCGCGCGATCCGTGACCGTAGCCGAAGTGCAGCCCGCCGAAGGGACCGAGCGCGTGCGCGCGCACGGTGGCCGAGCCGGCGGCAGCGCCGAAGCGCCGGCCCCGGAGACGAGAGAAAGTCGTGGCATTTGCAACGTTCGTTGCTATCTTGGCCGGAAGCGATGCATGTACGGATGCGTTCGTGTCGGAGGGTGGGTAGAGCGACCTGTGCGAGACAGCCTGCATATCGACACCGAGCCGTGGCCCACGCGATCGAGCAACATGCAGTCGCGAACGCTGCCGGCGACCCGATGCAGGTGGGGTCGCGTTTCGACATGTGGGCCCGCGTCACCTTCCTGCAGCAGGGGGCGGCGCTCGGGTCGTCGGTTCTGGCCGAGCGAATTGATGCGCGCGCGACGATCGACGTGCTGACGCGCATCGACCGCATCTTTGATGTGTTGGTCGAGGTGTGGCATCCCGCGGCCCAGGCATGGCGACCGCTGACTGTTGGCGAGCAGCGGACGCCGTCGGACCTGCGTGGGCGATGAGCGCGGTGCACGAGCGCCTCGGGCAGCCGGCGCACGGTTGCCGTCGAAGTCGTCGAGGACGAGTCTGATGGTCCGCCCTGCACACACGGGCGCGGCGGCCTTCGACGACAGCACCCTGGTGCCCGGATCGCTGCAGCGCGTCCGCCAGATCGCGGCGTTGCGCGAGCAGGGCCGGAGCCTGGACGAGATCGCGCTGCGCTTCGGCGTTTCGCGCGAGCGCGTGCGCCAGATCCTGCGTGCCCACGGCGGCCCCGATCCCCAGGACGTCGGCGAGGCGCGTCGCCGCCGCGTCGAGCAGCAGACCGAGGCGCGCATCGACGAGCTGCTCGCGCTGTGGCGGGCGGGCGAGGATCTGGGCAGCGCCGCCAGCGCGCTCGGCCTGCAAGCGACGGCCTGTCGCAGCGCGATCACAAGTTTTGCGACCGAGATAGACCGCGCAGCGCGCAAGGCGAGCCTCGCCAGCTCGCGAGCGATGGCCAAGACCTACTCCGATCGCGACATCATCGTCGCGCTGACCTCCGTCGCCACCCGCTTAGGCCGGGTGCCGACCGCGAAGGAGTACGGGGTGCTGGCGCGCGAGCTCGAGTGCCCCAGCCTGGCGACGGTCCTCAACCGGATGAGCGGTTGGACGAATGCCGTCCGCGCCGCCGGCCTCACTCCGGCCTCGACGCCTGCACGCACGCGCTCGCGCCGCTGGACGGTCGAGGCCTGCTGGGCCGCTCTGCGCCACGTCGTCGCCGAGCTGGGAGAGATCCCGACCGTCGTCGGGTACGACCGCCACGCCGCAGACCGCACGGACCTGCCGTCGTCGGCGACCGTGCGCAACCGCCTCGGCCGCTGGAGCGCGATCACGTCCCAGCTGGCGGACGAGCGCAAGCTCGCGGGTGACGCGCAGGGCGCGAGGACCCAGCGGCGATAGCCGCTGCGGCGGTTGCATGTGGAGGGAGACAGCGTAGAAAGCGCATGCGACGGCTCAGGGTGGCGGGCCGCGCGAGTTCGTCGAGGCGTGTCCAACCCGGACGCTGCTGGGCCTCACGCTAGACTTCGCGTCGCGCGCGGCTGTAGCTCAGTTGGCTAGAGCGGCTGCTTGCCATGCAGCAGGTCGTGGGTTCGAGTCCCATCAGCCGCTTAGTTCACGCCCCGGCCCTCGGCCGGGGCGTCGTCGCCGCGCTCGTCCTGGCGAGCTCTCGACGCTGGAGCGGGCAAGACCGGGACACGATCTCCTGATGGTCAGTCCCGGAGGCGGCGCGGCAAGGTGCGGCTCTTGGGCAAGCTCAAGGCAAACAACCCACGCGGTGGCGCCGCGGCCTCGCCTCGGTGGTCGCCAAGCTGAAAGCGGGTGTAGAACCGCAGCGGGCTTGAGGCTTTGCTGATCGCGGGCATCAGGCCGCTGAAGTCGAAGGGGACGAATCCACACGATCAGCCTGACGGGGAGTCAGGCTGCTCGTCTCCGCCGACGTCCGCTCTCGCGCCGACGCCAACCGCCTCATGCTGCGCCGCCCATCCGATGGCGTGCGCCGCCTGCTGTGCATCTGCGGCCTCGACACGCGGCTGCCTCTCACCGACTAGCGATGCGCCTGGCAGCGCACGGCCGGTACGGACCAGTGGCCGCGGCCCGGTCGGCCATGGGAGGTCGCGAGCACGACCAGCGGACGCAGACAGTCGACCACGACAGTCCGTCGCTACGACGCCACGTCAATCGCCCGCACCACGCCTCGCCGGCCGCGGCATCCCACTGCCCGTAGCGCGTCGCGAGCAAACCCGACAATGACGGTATCTTCGCCGTCCGGAGCGGTCAAGTGCGCCGCGGACGCGGCTCACTTCGCTCAGCCATGACGGGGCTGTGCTGGACAGCCGCCGGACAGCTTCGCTGATTCGGCGATCAACACGGGCTCGCAGGTCCTGGACCTCGCTCGATGCGGCTTCTTGCACATTCCGTTGCGACTTCGCGCGGAATCAGGGGGTTGACATCCGCATCCGAACGGCATGTTCCGGCAGCAGATGTCGTGGCTAGCCCCGATGGAAACGCCGCTGGCCTCTGCGACCTTCCATTGCGTTGACGGCCGTAGGAACGGCCGGGGGCCAAACGAGGTTCAGGGGCACGGACATGCTGCCAGTTGCACGAGAGGATCAGGGACGGGTCGAGTCGAACGCAACGCGATCAGGCGCGGGTCGGCCGGGTGGGTCATGAGCGTGGACTGCTCCGACAGCCACACGGTGCGCACGCCGCATCGTCCGCTGATCGCGACATTCGCCCACGACGAGCTCGCCGCGCGCCGCATCGAGACCGCCCTGGTTGCCGACGGGATGAACGTCGGGATCCGCGGGTGGAGCCTCGGTGAGTCTCACGGCGACGGTGATCTGGACCCGGACGTGCTCGTGGGCGTCTTCGGCCGCGGCGTGACCGAGCGCGACCAGCAGATGCGCCAGATGCGTCGCAGGCTGCCGCAGGCGCACATCGTCGCCGTCATGCCCGAGGACTCGCGCCGCGGCGTGAGGCGGGCGCTGGAGGCGGGCGCCGACGGGGTCGTCTTCGAGTCAGAGCTCGAGACGGCGCTCTCGCTCACGGTCCGCGCGACCCTCGCGGGCCAGACGGCGGTGCCGGCGGCGCGGCGTCACGAGGTCGATCGGCCCACGCTGTCCAGCCGCGAGAAGCAGGTGCTCGGCATGGTCGTCACCGGCAAGAGCAACAAGGCGATCGCCGGCGAGCTGTACCTCGCCGAGAGCACCGTGAAGTGCCACCTCTCCTCCGCCTTCTCCAAGCTCGGCGTCCGCTCACGCAACGAGGCCGCCGACCTCGTCCTCCAGTCCAGCGCCGAATTGGGCTTCTCTATGGTCCTCCTGCCGGGCGCTCACGCAACCACGGAAGGTAGCGAGCAATGACCACGCAGAACACGCCCGGCCTGAACGGCGGGAGAGCATGAAGCGTCTCCTCATCGTCGCCGACCACTCGCTGGTCGCGCACTCCATCCGCCTGGCGCTCAAGCAGACCGCCGGCTTCGAGGTGGCCGGCGTCATCGACGGTCGCCTGACCGCGTGCGACGCGCTCATTGCCCTCAGTCCCGACGTCGTGCTCGTCGACGACATGCACGACCCGCGCGCCGACAGCGCGCAGCGCCCCGACCACGCATTCGCCCGCCTGCGCGAGGCCGTCGACCACGCTCCCGCCGCTCAGCGTCTGCTGCTGACGCTGCGCATGGACGAGGAACGGCTCAACGACGTCTTCGGCGCCGGCGCCCAGGCGGTGCTGTCGAAGTCGATGCATCCCGTGAGCCTCGGGACGATGCTGCGCGAGGTCGTGCGCGGCAACGTCGTGCACCGCTTCGAGCGCCGCCAGGTGGTCATGGCCGACTGCCCGCTGACGCTGCGCGAGAGGGAGATCCTCGGGCTCGTCGCCGCGGGGCACACGAACGGGCAGATCGCGCGGATGCTCTGGGTCACCGAGCAGACGGTGAAGTTCCACCTGTCCAACACGTATCGCAAGCTCGGCGTGGCCAATCGCACCGAAGCCAGCCACTACGCACACGTCAACAACCTCGTCACGGCAGCTGAGGCAGTTGCCTGCTGATTCCTTCGTCGCGCATGACGCGCGGCGGGACACGACCACTCTGACCACGGGAAGAGATCAGATGAACCTTGAGCCACGGAGAGCGCTACCCATGCCCGAGGCGGACACGCCCTGGGCCGGCGGGACGAAGGATCGGCTCGTCGCCAAGTCGACGGTCGACACGTCCCCTGAGATCGAACGTCTCGTCACCCGCGCGGTCGCCCGCGCCAAGCAGGGCGATCGCGACGCGGTGCGCTTCCTCTACCTGCGCTACGCCGACAACGTCTACGGCTACGTCCGCACGATCGTGCGCGACCACCACGACGCGGAGGACGTGACGCAGCAGGTCTTCGCCAAGCTCATGACGGCGATCTCGAAGTACGAGCAGCGCGGCGTGCCGTTCGTGGCGTGGCTGCTGCGGATGTCGCACAACGTCGCCGTGGACGCCGTGCGTGCCCGCCGCACGACCCCTGCCGAGGAGATCTTCGGCGCAGACGACGCGGTCTGCGAGGACGCGCCCGAGCGCGCCCGCTCGCTGCACGCGGCGCTCGCCGCGCTGCCCGAGGACCAGCGCCAGGTCGTCGTCCTGCGCCACGTGCTCGGCCTCTCCCCGGTCGAGATCGCCGAGCAGCTCGGCCGTACGAACAGCTCCGTGTACGGGCTGCACCACCGCGGACGTCGCGCGCTGTGCGCCGAGCTCGAGCGCCTGGACTCCACGCCGCTGACCGCCGCACGCGGGCGGATGGCGGTGGCCGCATGACGCGGATGTCGCTCACGCGGGCCGCCGACCCCGTGCCGGTCATGCGCCTGGACAACACCGACCCGGAGCGCTTCGGGCAGATGATGGAGGCGATCGCGTGCGTCGCATCGGCCGGCGCCTTCACGCTCGGCTACGAGGTCGAGGCCTTCGAGACCGAGTTCGCTGCCTATAACGAGATCGCGCACAGCGTCGGCCTCTCGTCGGGCACCGAGGCGATCGTGCTCGCGCTGCGGGCGCTGGACATCGCTGCAGGCGACGAGGTCATCGTCCCGGCGAACTCGTTCATCGCCACGGCCGAGGCCGTCAGCCTCGTCGGCGCGACACCGCGGCCGATCGACGTCGATCCGGACTCGCACCTCATGACCGCCGCAGGCGTCGAGGCTGCGATCGGGCCACGCACGCGCTGCGTGATCCCGGTCCACCTCATGGGCTCGACGGTCGACATGGACCCGATCCTGGCGGTCGCACGCGAGCACGGCCTGCGCGTCGTCGAGGACACCGCCCAGGCGCACGGCGCGCGGCTGCGCGGCAAGCGCGTCGGCACGTTCGGCGACATCGGCTGCTTCTCGTTCTACCCGACGAAGAACCTCGGCGCCTGGGGCGACGGGGGCGCGATCGTCACCGCGGACGACGAGCTCGCCGACCGCGTCCGGCTGCTGCGCTGCCATGGCGAGCGGCCGCGCTACCACCATCAGGTCGTCGGCACGACCGCACGGCTCGACGCGCTGCAGGCCGCGGTCCTGCGGATCAAGCTCCGCGACCTCGACACGGTGACGGACGAGCGCCGCCGCCTCGGCGCCGCGCTGCGCGAGGGCCTCGAGGGGTCGGGCGTCGGGCTGGCGAGCCCGGCCTGCGAGGGCGCAGACCACGTCTACCACTTGTTCGTCGTGCGCAGCGAGGACCGTGAGGCCCTGCGCGAGCACCTCTCCACGGAGGGCGTCAACACCGCCGTCCACTACCCGGTCCCGATTCATCGAGTCGGGGCCTATGCGGATCTCGGCCTCGCCCCCGGCAGCCTGTCGGTGGCGGAGCGCCTGGCGGAGCAGATCTGCACCCTGCCGCTGTTCCCCGGCATGTCGGAGGACGAGACGGCGCGCGTAGTCCAGGCGGTCCAGGCGTTCGACAGGAGGCAAGCATGAGGGCGGTTGGCGGCATGGAGAGCAAGCGGTTCGTCAGGAAGGGCGTCGTCGCCGAGCGCGACGAGCTGTGTCCCCTCAACATCGCCGTCGTCGGATACGGCTACTGGGGGCCAAACCTCGTCCGCAACGTGACGGCGTCCTCCACGATGCAGCTCTCGGCGCTCTGCGAGCGCGATCCCGCCCGCGCGGACGCGTTCAGGTCGCGGATGCCCGGCGTTGCCATCGAGTCGGACTTCGACGAGCTGTTGCTCGATCCGTCGCTCGACGCCGTCGTGATCGCGACGCCGCCGAACACGCACTACCCGCTGTGCAAGCGGGCGCTGCAGGCGGGCAAGCACGTGCTCGTCGAGAAGCCGATGGCCAGGACGGCGGCGCAGGCGCGTGAGCTCAAGGAGCTCGCCGACCAGCGCGGCCTCGTGATCATGCCGGGGCATACGTTCCTCTACAGCCCGGCCGTCAACAAGGTCCGTGACCTCATCAACGACGACGCCGTCGGCGAGGTCTACTTCGTCACGTCGTCGCGCATGAACCTCGGCAACTACCAGCCCGACGGTGTCGTCTGCGACCTGGCGCCGCACGACCTGTCGATCCTCCTGCACTGGCTCAACCGTCCGATCGTGCAGGTGTCGGCGTCGGCACGCAACATCTTCCAGGAGCATGTCGCCGAGACGGCGTTCATCACGCTGACCTTCGAAGGCGGCACGACGGCCAACATCCAGGTCTCCTGGCTGGCGCCGCGGAAGGTTCGCCAGATGATGATCGTTGGTAGTCGCCGGATGATCTCCTACGACGACACCCTGTCCGACGAGCCCGTGCGCCTCTATGACCGCGGCATGGAGTTCTCGACGCCCGAGAGCTTCGGCGAGTACCAGCTCACGTACCGCAGCGGAGACATCGTCATCCCACGCGTCGAGCCGGCCGAGCCACTCGCGCTCGAGCTGCAGGACTTCGCCCGCGCGATGCTGACCGGCTCGACGCCGGTGTCCCACGCCCAGCTCGGCGTCGAGGTCGTGGCGGCCATGGAGGCCGTCGAGGAGTCGCTCACGCGGGGCGGGGAGCCGGTGGTCATCGACGCGGTGCCGCAAGCTGCTGTCGCCTAGGGTTGGGTGGGCATGGAAGCCGCCAAGGTCCTGAGGCAGCTGTGGCGCCACCGCTTGTCCGTGGCCGTGGGGATGCTGCTCGCCCTCATGCTGGGAGTGGTGATGGCCTACAAGGTCACGCCCGGATTTCCGCCGCAGCTCGAGAGTCGTCAGTACAAGGTCGGGATCGCGTCGGCCGAGATGCTCATCGATTCGCCGAGCTCGCAAGTCGCCGATCTTGGCGGTGGACAGGCCGCCGTCGACGTCAACGCGCTCACGACACGCGCGCGCCTGCTCGCGAATCTCATGGCGACGAGCCCGCTGAAGGACCAGATCGCGCGCCGCGCCGGTATTCCGGCACGCAGCCTGATCGCCTCGGTTCCGTCGATCGGGCTGGCGCTCGAGCCCAAGCCGCTCGACAACAGCAACACCAGCAACCCGCGCGCGAACAAACTGAAGGTCTCCTTCAATGAGGAGCTGCCGATCATCACGGCGGAAGCGCAAGCGGCAACCCCGCAGACTGCCGCCCGCATCTCGGGCGCGGCCGTCGACCAGCTCGGTGCCTACCTGAAGTCCGTGGCCGCCAGCGACGAGGTGCCGGACGCGCGCAAGCTCGTGATCAGCCCGCTCGGCCCACCGCGCTCCGCGATCGTCATTCGTGGTCCACGTCGCCTGTTCGCCATCGCGGCGTTCATATTCGTCTTCGGCCTGTGGTGCACCGGCCTGGTGATCTTCTCTCGCTTGGCGAATCAGTGGCGCCTGGCGGCGGCTGAGGAAGATCTCGGTCCCGATCCGCCGGCTGTGACGGCCCGCAGGCAACCGGTTTCGTACAGCCCGGCGGCGCCGGAGCCGTCTTCCTCGGAGGCACCGCCGGTGCGCGACCTGCTCCAGCGGCCCGAGCCCCCCGAGCGCCCACAGCACCGGGGCATGGTCGCCTGAGCGAGGCTCCACACGGCCCATAGTCGAGCGGATCGAGCAGCGTCGGGTCACCGCTTGATGCGCAGCGCTACGCTCGTGACCGCCGAGTCGACCTGCATCCTGACCAGCAGACGTCCGCTGCGGGAGCGGCCGAGCGTCCGGCGCGCAGTGCGTGACAGCTTCATCGACACCGTGCGGGTGCCTGCGCGGACGTGTCCGAGCGACACACGCTTGAGCTTGATGACCTTGCGCGAGTGCCTCGCGCGCCGCGCGACGCTGGGCCCCGGACGGACGCGGCCGGAGACGACGACGTTGCCGGCATCGGCGGTTCGGATCCGCAGGCGCAGCCGGCCCGTCGCTCGGATGGAGCGGAGCGTGGAGAGCACGCGGATCGACGTCGACCCGCGCCCGCCGGCGGCCGAAGCGGGCGGGATGGCGCCGAGCCGGATCCCGCGATCGAGGCCGTCGCTGGCGTCGCCCCGGCCGGGGGAGCCGGCGGCGAGCTTGTAGTCGGCGTACGACGTAGGGCGCGCCCCGCCCACGAATACTGGCTGGGCGCGCATGTCGCTCTGGCCGCGGGCGCTGTCTTCGTGGAAGAGGTTGTAGCTCGATCTGTGGCTGGCCTTACCCTCGCTGACCGACAACGCAGCGAGGATGTTGTCTTCAACGAGCGTGTCAGTGCCGGGATCGCAGGAGTCGGCGTACTTGCAGCCACCGGTCTTCTGGCCGAGGCTGATGATCCCGCAGCGCAGGTTGAACCAGCAGTCACCGCCCGGCGCCAGCGTGTTATGGCGGATGATCGACCCGTTGTCGGACCACATCATGATCGCGTACGGGTACTTGCCCGAGCCGAAGACGTTGTCTTCGATGATCTCGTGATCGGCACCGTCGGGCGCCATGATCTTCGAACCGGTGTCGTAGAAGTAGTTGCCTTTGATGAGGGTTTCGCGCGAGCCGTAGAGCTGGATGGCGTCGGTGTGCTGGCCTGAACCGTCGGCGGGGCCTGAAACGAGGTCGTGGAAGGTGTTGTTGAGGATCTTGGTGCGGCGCGCGCCGTTTTGTATGCCGTCGCTCATGCCGCCCCGGAACTCGCTGTTTCGGATCGTGACGCCGGAGGCCGCCTGGTTGTCGCTGCCCGGGAGCGTGATCCGTCCGTCGTAGCAGCCGTCGGTGCAGGCGTTCCAGTCGCGGTGCACGTTGCGATCAAAGAGGATGTTGGCGTTGTCGAACTCCGCGGTGCGAATGACCGTCGGGCCGGGGATGTCGGAGTTGCGCACGGTTATGTTCTTCGTGCGGCTCTCGCCGATCAGGATGTCGGTCAGCTTCAACCGGTCGACGGTGATGTTCTGCGCGGGGTTGAAGTACAGCTCCATCGAGACCGCAGCGCCGGGCTGCGGGCGCAGGACGACCTCGCCGGACTTCATGCCGCCCTCGAACCGGCCGTAGTTGCCGGCCGCCAGCAGGATCGTGTCGCCGGGCTGCGCGGCGGAGAACACGCTGCGGAGGTTCTGCGGGGTGGCCGGGCGGTCTACGGCGGAGGCGCCGGTCGGCACGAGCGCAAGCCCCGCGAGAGCAGCGGGGACGAGGCGGCGCAGCCACCGTCCGGGGCGAATTTCGATGCTGGATGTCATGGAGATGGCGAGCCTGTCTGCGGCGCGGGAGCGCACGCTGTCGGAACGGTTGATGTCCTGGCTTGAACCGTCGGCGGGCGGCCCACGAGGTCGTGAAAGGCGGGTGTCGAGGATCTTCGTGCCACGCCCGCCGTCTCGGATGCGCAGAGCTTCGAATTGGAAGATCGTGACGCCGCAGAGCGCTTGGTGGCGCAGTTCGATCGATGGGCGTCGCTCCGTCTGCGCCTTCAACGTCACTGGAGCATGAGCGGCGGCGCCGGCGCGGATGGGCGATCAGGCGCCCGGTCGGGCCGACCGGCCGGCGGCTGCAACGTCGCCGGTGAGCCGGAACCACACGCGCGCGAGTCCCGACAGGATGACGATGCCGCCGCACCACATCGCGAACAGCGCGACAGCGCCGACGATGCCGGTCAGGGGCTTCACGCCTCCGCTCTTGACCTCCGCGACGCGTACGGGGCCGAGCCGCTCGGCCGAGAGCCGGCGGGACTGCGTCGGTGCCCGGGCCGCGGCGAGCGACTCCAGGACCGGCGGCGCCGCCGCCGCCAGGCGGGCTGCCGTGAGCCTGTCGGGGGCGGCGGCGACGACCGTGATGATCGGTACATCAGGCGGCGCGTGGACCTTCAGCGTGTAGGCCCCGCCAGCCGTCTGCGCGGCCTCCTCGGCCGCCTCCGCCAGCGGGCTCCGCACGCTCTGCTCACTCCTGACGCTGAGCACCGTCAGCTCGCGGGCCGGCACGCCGGCGCTGCGTGCGAGCGCCGCCCGCGGGCCGGCATCCGCGAGCGACTCGGCGAGCAGCACCGCCTGCGCGTCGATCGTCGCGTCGCTCGCACCGAGGTCGGCTGCGAGTGGTCGGGGAGTGTCGACGAGGGTCCGCGACGAGGCGACACCCGAGGTCCGTTCGGGGGCCGACATCGGACCGACCCCGAGCGCACCGCTTGCCACAAGACCGGCGAGCACAGCGGCGACCGCGCCGAGGGCAACGAGCAGCCGCTTCTCCGCCAGCAGTCGCAGCACGCTCAGGAGCTCCATGCCAGCTCCTTGCGGACGGCCAGCTCGGGCCGCGTCGCAGCATGTTCCTCGGGCGCCGCTGCAGGGTCCCTCCGCGGCGCGGCCGTCACGGCGAGCAGCGCCGCCATCCAGAGGAAGACATAGGGCACATGGGGAAACGACATGACGTCGAACAGCGTCGAGACGACGAGGAAGCAGACGGCTGCCGCGGCGACCGCGAGCGCGATCGAAGCGTCGTCGGATCTTCGCGCGCGGATCGGCCGGCGCGCGACGGCGACGACGGCCACGACCATCATGATGTACGCGAGCAGGCCCACGACGCCGCCCTCGATGAGCTGTCGCAGCAGCTCCATGTCGAGGATCCGGTAGCTCGTGTGCTCGTAGCTGCCGTAGCCGCGTCCGAGGGCGAGATTCGTCCAGACGTCGGGTCGGATCGCGTCGTAGTCCGCGGTTCGGTCGCTCACGGTGGTGACGCCCAGCCGGTTGCGGTCGAGCTGGCCGGCGACTGCCGAGAGCGCGCCGGGCGAGAGCACCTGGATGAGGAGTACGAGCACGACGCCGAGCGGTGCGAGCTTGATGAGCTCGCGCCGGCGGTAGTACGCGAGCGTCAGGCCGACCGAGATCGGTGCCAGGAAGGCGGTCTTGCGGAACGTCGCCACCGTCGCCGCGATCAGCACGGCGACGGCGAGCCCGTACAGCAGGCGGTTGCGCATTCGCGGGCTCTCGAGCAGCCGGACGAGCGCGATTGGCAGTGCCATCGCCATGATGGCGACGACCTCCAGTGATGTCTGGGTTGGTCCGCGCACGGTGCGCCGGCCGATCTCGTCGAGGCCCAACGAGTCGATGCTGCCGATGTGGAAGATGCCCGGCAGCAGCGCGTCGGAGACCGAGTAGAAGACGTTCGTGCCGAAGCGGTACTCGAGGATCGTCCCGAGCGCGCAGATGATCGCGAGCGCGAGGGTGTAGCTCATGAACACCCGCACCTCGCTGCGCCGAACGACGCTCGCGACGATGACGAACAGGCACACGTAGGAGCCCAGCAGCGTGAGCTTCTTGATCGCGAGGTCGAACTCGAGCGTCTGGCTGAGCGCGCGGGCCTCCAGCACGAGGCTCAGGCAGGCGACCGCGACGACCGCGCCGATCGCCGCGTGGATCCACGTCATACGCAGTTGCGGTGCATGGCGGCCGCCCGTGGCCAGCACGAGCGCCCAGACCGCGACGATGAACGGCAGCACGAGCCGATCGAGGTAGAGGTCGATCGGCAGCGACACGTCGAGCAAGATGTCGTTGAACGGGACGAGCCAGACGATCGCCATGATGAATGCGATCATCCAGGGCAGGACGCGGGTCGAATGCGGCCAGTCGCCGGCGCGATCGGCGACGCGGCGCGTGACGGCCACGCCGCCGTGCGCGGCCGGGGCAGGCGGCGGGCGTGCTGCGACGCCGGCGGCCGCGAGCGCGATCGGCGGCGTCAGCGCGGCCCCCGGCGCCGGCTGTGGACACGCCCGCTCGAGCCCACGATCGGCCTGAGGTCGGCGGCCGGCCTTCGCGCCCGGCGTGGCCGAGCCGGCGATGCGCCGCCGCGCCCGCGCGCAGGCGAGCCCGAGCAGGCAGGTCATGACGAAGACGAAGACGAACGTCAGCCCGGCGATCTGGATCCGCGTCCCGCCGTTGATGATCGCGCCGCGTGCCGGACCGAGCTGATCAAGGCGGACCTGGGCGTCGGGACGGGCGTTCGCCTTGCGCGCGAGCGCCCGCAAGTAGTCGTTCATCCCCGGCAGCACGGCATTCGCCAGGCGCTGGGCTTGCACGACGGACGTCGCCTGCGTGTAGATGTCGAGCGTCGGGAGCGTATGGCTGGGCCGCACCTCGATGCGGTAGGGCTTCGTCGCGCCCGCGATCTGATCGGCCCGCCGCTCGCTGTCGGGCTCGGTGAACACCCTCTGGACCCCCGCCGTGATGCGCGTGCCGGTGGTGATGTCGGCGCTGTCGAGCCCTGCGCGGCGCGCGATGTACTTCATCGCGGGCGCGCTTGTCATGAGACTGCCGAGCAGGACCATGCGCGTGTGGATGGACTCGTAGTCGTATTCGGTGGCGAGCGGATCGCTGATCAGCTGCCGTGGGCGATCTACCGCCAGGCGTGTCGACGCGGCCGCGACGTCGATGTTGCGCGGCGTGACGCTCGGCGGCAGCAGGCCGATCGAGTAGATGCTCCACAGGGCGGACAGGAATGCGATCACGGCGCACAGGCCGATCACGTGGCGGGGTCGCAGGTGTCGCAGGATTCGGCTGGTCACGGTCCTGCAGACCAACGCCCTCCGGGCGGGCGTACTTCCGCCTGCCGGCCCGGTTCAGGGCGCCTTCGAGGGCGCGATGCCGGCGACCGGCGTGGAGTTGAAGTCGTCGGCGCTAAGACGGCCGAGCACCTGATCGAAGCGACTCTTGATGCGGTGGGCCGCCAGCCCCGACGCGGACGCGCTGCCGGGCGCAAGCCATTGCCGGCAGCGGATCGGTGCATCGGCCAGCGCCTGCTCGTAGACCTCGAGCTGCCGCACGCCGGCCGCCTCGAGTGAGAAGCGCTCCTCGACGAGGCGGCGCGCGTACGCGCCCAGGCGGACGCGGCGCTCGGTATCGGGAAGCAGGTCTTGCAGGATCGCCGCGAGCTTCGCCGGTCCGTGCTCGGGCCCGTCGCCCACGCCGTACCACCCGGTCCGGAGGAATCGCTCAACGGTGTCGGGACCGAGCAGCTCCCAGAAGCCCCGCTCGCCCTGGACGACGAGCGGGCGGCCGAAGGACATCGCCCGCAGCGCCGAGCCGCCCATGCCGAGGCAGACGTCAGCGGCGGCGTAGCCAGGCCGCGGGTCGCGCAGCTCGCCGGTGAGGATGACGGCGCGGCGGCCCGCCCGTGCGTTGGCGCGCTCGGCGCGCTCGGTGACGAGCGCGCGGCTCGGCCCGTCGCCGACGATGACGAGCTGCGCGGGAAGCACCGGCGCGAGCTCGCCGATGGTGTCGATCGCGGCGAGCACGCCCTCGAGCTTGAGCTGCGCAGCCAGCCGTGTGACGCAGACGACCGTGAACGCACGCGGGTCGAGCCCATAGCGGCGGCGGAAGTCATCGGTCCGGACCGCGTTGGGCGCGTTGCTGTGGATGTCGACGGGTGGCTCGATCACGGTGATCGCCCTCCGGCCCGCGCTGCGTTCGTGATCGGCGATCTGCTCGGTCCCGACGACGAGCGGCATGTCGAGCGGCAGGAACGGAGCCACCGCCATCGACATCACGGTCGCGACCGCCGGGACGCCGCGACACGCCCGCGGACCCCAGTACGCCTCCAGCGCGGTTGTCCACTCGTAGCCGTGCACGACGTCCACCGCGCGCCGCTCGACGAGCCTGCCGAGCGCGCGCATGACCTTCGGGGACGGCCGACCGCGGGGCCGCGGGGCTGCCACGAACTCGAGGCCGAGTCCCTCGATGCGCTCGACGAGCGGGCCAGGCTGGCCGAAGACGAGCACGTCGTGCCCGAGGTCACGCACGGCGGTGGCGAGTTCGACGGCGTTGATCTGGCTGCCGCCGATCTCGAGCCGGTGCGGGTAGACGACGACCTTCACGCGGACTCCTGCAGGACGGTCGGCAGCGGCGCGCGGTCGACGTCGCGGGCTGGCGAGCCCAACCACAGCCGCTCGCTTGGGACGTCGCGCGTGACGAGGGAGCCCATGCCGACCATCGCTCGCGCACCGATCGTGATCCGCTCACGCAGGCATGCGGCGGCACCGATGTAAGCCTCCTCGGCGACATGGCAGGCGCCGCCGAGGCGGACGCCGGAGGCGAGCGTCGCGTAGTCGTCGACGCGCACGTCGTGGGGCAGGACGACCTGTGGCATCACCGCCACGTGGCGACCGACGACGACGTTCGCGGTGAGGTCGGCGTGCGCCAGCAGGACCGACCCGGCCGCGACGCGGCACGTCACGCCGACCGTCGCCGTCGGATGCACGATGGTGGCGTAGCGATCGTCGTCGAATCCCAGCCGCTCGGCGATGAGCCGGCGGCTGACGTAGTTGTCCGGCCGCCCCGTCGTGAGCACGAGCGCGGCCTCGGGGTGGTCGTGGACGAGCTCGATCGATCCGAGCACGGGAAGTCCGCCGACCTGCGCACCGTGCAGGGCGGGGCTGTCGTCGAGATAGCCGCGCAGCAGCCACGTCGGCTGCACAGCGTTGATCGCCCGCACCGCCTCGGCCGTCTCGCGGCTGAAGCCACCGGCGCCGATGAGGAGCAGCTCGCGCATCATGCGGCCCGCGATCGTGGTGCCTGCGCGCCGTCGAGCCCGAGCAGACGGCAGAGCTCAGCAGTCCGCGCCTCCCACGAATGACGCGCGGCCAGCGCGCGCCGCGCCTGCACGTCCTCGGGTCGCCGGGCGCCGGCCAGCAGCGCGCGGGTCCGGTCGGTGAACTCCAGCGGCGTGCGCGCGATGGACACGTGCGGGGTGTCCAGCCAGCGGTGCGCCGGCAGGTCGCTGACGACCGCGGCGCGGCCGGCGGCGAGGTACTCGAGCGTCTTGAGCGGGAAGCTCGCATGGTTGAAGGCCGAGCGGCGGTACGGCGTCAGCCCGACGTCGATGGCGCGCAGGTACGACGGCAGCTCGTCGAAGGGCTTGCTGCCCACCCACTGCACGTTCGCACGCGCGAGCAGGGCGTCGAGCTTGGCGATCTCGAACGTCGGCTGACGCGGCCCTACGAGCAGCAGCGAGACGCCGCTCGCCGCGACCGCCTCGAGCAGCTCGAGGTCGATGCGCTCGGACATGTGTCCCACGAAGCCCGCGATCGGTCCCGGCAGGCGCACGTCGGCCGGAAGCGGCGCCTCGTCGGCGCCCGCGAAATGCTCGGCGTCGCAGCCATTCGGGATCAGCTGCACGTCGGGTCGCTGCGCCGACCACTTCTCCTGTAGCGCGGGCGAGACCGCGACGACGACGTCTGCCTTCGCCAGCTGGCGGCGCTCGATCCGCGCCAGCCAGGCTGGGTCCGTGCCCATCAGCTCTCCGCCCGCGGCGAAGTCGTCGGTGCCGTAGAAGACGCGCTGCGCCGACGGCACGACGTCCAGCATGTCGTTGAGCGTCGCCACCACCGTGCTGTGGACCCGCGCGCCGACCTGCTCGACGGCGCGCCGCACCGCGCGCCGCGCCTGGCGCAGTGCGACCTCGCGCAGGACCGGGCGGGTGACGCCCGGGACCGTGATCGGGCTGAGGCGAAGGATGTTCGGCGCGACGACGCGCAGCCGGTCCTCGCGCAGCGTCCGGGCGGCGCCTGCGTCGTTGAGCGGGGTGAGGTAGGAGATCTGCGGGTCGACCCAGAGCACCGGCACGCGCTCTGCGAGGCGCGCCGCGACGTGGTGCTGGCCGAAGCGGTTGCCGTCCCAGGGGTTGCCGGGGATCATGACAACGAGCTCGCCGCCGACCGGCAGGTCTGCGCGCGGTCTCACGCCGAGCCCACCACGGACGCCTTGAGCATCGCGCGCATCGGGTACACCGTCACGAGGTAGACGAGCCCGACGAGCGCGCCGCCAAGCGCGAGCTGGGCGAGGCGGTCGCCGACGAGCAGCACGACGCTGGTGCCCGCGAGCGCGCCGAGCACCGTGCCCGCGAGCGGCCGCGACAGCTGGGCGCCCATCACTCGCAGGGAGACGCCCGCGCGGCGCAGGACGATCGCGTATGCAGGGAAGATGATCAGCAGGGCGACGCCGGCGTGCGCGATCGCGATGCCCTCGATGCCGCCGATGCGGACCGCCAGCGGCAGCGCGACCGCGAGCGCGGCGAGCCACACCACCTGCAGCGCGAGGTTGGACTTCGACGAGCCAAGCGCGACGAGGAAGTCATACACGAGCTCGCCCATGACGCGCGCCAGCGCGAGCAGCATGAGCCACGGCAGGACCGGCGCCGACGGCAGCCACAGGTCGCCGTAGACGAGCCGGACGAGCGGCTCGGCGAACGCCGCCAGCAACAGGCAGGCGGGCAGCGTCACGAGCAGCAGCAGCGAGCAGACGGGGGCGAATGCCGCGGAGGGATCGGTCTTGTCGGCGTGCAGGCGCGCGAAGAGTGGCAGCGAGACGCGCCGTGCCGGCGCCGAGAACATGTTCACCGGCCACATCGCAAGATTGAACGCCAGCAGGTAGAAGCCGAGCTGGACGGGCCCGAGGTGCGCGCCGATCACGACGTAGTCGATGTTCAGCAGGGCCATGATCAGCAGGCTCGCGAGCGCCAGCGGCAGCCCGAACGCGAGCAGCTCGCGGGCGACCGCTCGCTTGAAGCCGAACGGGTGGTTGACCGGTGCGTAGCGCAGGATGAAGAGCGCGTTGACGACGTTGCCGAGCAGCGCGCTCCACACGAGCGCCCAGGCGCCATAGCCCGCGATCGCGAGCCCGATCGCCGCCGCGGCGCCGACGACGAACCCGGCGGTGTCGACGATCAGCCGCTCGCGCTGCATGAACTCGCGCGTCATGAGCGCCGCCGGTACAGCAGTGAGCGCGTCGATCAGGACCGACAGCGTGAGCACGCGCAGGATGCCGGTTGCCTCGGGCGCGTTGAGTGCCTGGGCGGCGAGCGGCGCGCAGAAGAACATCACGATCCACAGCACGATGCTCGAGCCGACCGCAAGCGTCTTGACCGTCGGTGCGATCCGCGACACGTTGCCCGGCCAGCGGACGATCGCGAGGCTCACGCCGAGCTCGTTCATGCTCAGCAGTGCGTTCAGCGCCACGAGAGCGACGGCGTAGACGCCGTAGTCCTCCGGTACGAGGATCCGCGCCAGCACGATCCCCATGAGCGTCGTGCCGACGCGCCCGACCATGTTGTTGGCGATACTCCACCAGAGGGCGCGTCGCGCCTGCGTGGCAACCGGCTCGGAACCCGGATCAGGCGTGGCCGTCATCCCAGCCATCTCAGGCGGCGGCGGTGAGCGCGCTGGCCGCGTGCGGATCGACGAACTCGCGGTGCCAGAGCTCGAGCATGAGCAGCGACCAGATGCGGTGATCGTCGGCGTCGGCGCCGGCCGCGTGGCGATCGAGCAGCGCCTCCACGGCACGCGGCCGGAAGTAGCCGCGCGCGAGGGTTGCGGGGTCGAGCAGGATGTCGCGCGCCCACCCGCGCAGATCGGTCCGCAGCCACTTCGACAGCGGCACAGAGAAGCCCTGCTTCGGGCGGTCGAGGATGTCGTCGGGCAGCCACCCGCGCAATGCCTCGCGCAAAATCCACTTCTTGTCGGAGCCGCGAACCTTCAGCGATGCGGGGATCGACGCAGCGAGCTGCATGAGCTCGTGGTCGAGGAACGGCGAGCGCGCCTCCAGCGCGTGGGCCATCGTCGCGATGTCGATCTTTGGGATGAGGTCTCCGGCGAGGTACGTCTCGACGTCGACCTCGAGCATCTTGTCGATGACGCCGGCGCCCGACGACTGCGCCCACGACGCGGTGATCGCGTGCTGGCCGTCGATGCCCGCCGACGCGGCGAACGCCGGCGTGTAGAGCGCTCCGCGCTGCTCGTCGTCGAACCACGACATGTAACGCGCGTAGCGCTCCGGCCCGTCGAGCGCGAGCGTGCCGGCAAGCCGGCGGGCGCGGTTGCGCACGTTCGAGACGCTGCCGCCGGCGGGCAGGCGACCGCCGATCGCGCTGACGGCGCGGCGCACTGGCGCGGGCACGTGATCCAGCCGGCCGGCCAGCGCATTGGCGACGTAGCGCGTGTAGCCGCCGAACGACTCGTCGCCGCCGTCGCCGTTGAGCGCGACGGTGACATGGCGGCGCGTGAGCTCGGCGAGGTAGAAGCTCGGGATCGCCGACGAGTCGGCGAACGGCTCGCCGTAATGGCGCACGATCTTGGGCACGATCTCGACGGCCTGCGCGCGGACCTGGAATTCCTCGTGGATGGTCCCGAACCGCTCGGCGATGCGCCGCGCGTGCGGCAGCTCGTCGAACTCCTGGTGATCGAAGCCGATCGAGAACGTGCGCACCGGTTCGCGCGACTGCTCGGCCATCGCCGCGACGACCGCGGACGAGTCGATGCCGCCTGACAGAAACGCGCCGAGCGGGACGTCGGCGATCATCCGCCGCCCCGTCGCGGCGCGCAGCGCCGTGCGGATGCGCTCGCAGAGCTCGTCGACCGGAACGCCGGTGAGCTTCTGCGAGTAGTCGAGCTTCCAGTAGCGCCGCAGCTCCGCACGGCCGTCGCGCAGGACGAGCGTGTGCGCCGGCGGCAGCTTGTGGACGCCGCGCAGGGCCGTGAGCGGCGCGGGGATGTAGCCGAGCGCAAGGTAGGCGTCGATCGCCTCGTGGTCGACCTCGCGGCCGATCTCGCCGTCGGCGAGCAGCGCGCCCATCTCCGACGCGAAGCTCAGGACGCCATCGCGCAGGCAGTACACGAGCGGCTTCTTGCCGACGCGGTCGCGCGCGATGAGCAGCAGCTGCTTGCGCGCGTCCCACAGCGCGAACGCGAACATGCCGTGAAGCCTGCGGACGCAGTCGACGCCGTGGTCTTCGTAGAGGTGCGCGATGACCTCGGTGTCGCCACGCGTGGCGAGCGTGTGGCCGCGCTCGCGCAGCTCGGACTGCAGCTCGCGGTAGTTGTAGATCTCGCCGTTGAGGACGACGACGACGGAGCGGTCCTCGTTGTAGATCGGCTGGTCGCCCGTCTCGAGGTCGATCACGCGCAGGCGCTGGATCCCCAGTGCGGCGTTGCCCTCGCGGTAGATGCCACGCGCGTCGGGTCCGCGATGCTCTAGCGCGGCGCACATGCGCACGGGCAGCTCCGGGTGCACCGTGCTCCCGTGGGGCCTGACCTGTCCAATGATGCCGCACATCCGCTCGAGCAACGCTTCGGCGCGGCCGTTTCTCGCACGGCCCGGCGCGGAAGGGCGGGGCCGGCGCGCGCGTTCGTCGGGCAGGTGTCCGCTTCGGCCGCATCCCAACGCCCCGACGTCAGCGTCATCGTCGTGACCCACCAGGGTCGCGAGGTCGTGCTGGACGTGCTGGGTGCCGCGTACGCCGCGACCGGACCGATCGAGGTCGAGTGGCTCGTCGTCGACAGTGGCTCGACCGACGGCACGCCGGATGCGATCGAGCGCGAGTTTCCCGGCATCGAGGTCCTGCGCGCGCCGAACATCGGCTTCGCAGCGGGTAACAACGTCGCGCTCGGCCGGGCGCGCGGGCGCTACCTGCTGCTTCTGAACCCGGACGTGGAGATTGCCGCAGGCACGCTCGCACAGCTCGTGGCCGCAATGGACGAGCGACCTGGCGTCGGCATCGCCAGCTCGCTGACGCACTATCCCGACGGCGTTCTGCAGACGACCATGCGTCGCTTCCCGTCGCCGGCGCGCCAGCTCGGCGAGGCGCTCATGCTGAACCGTCTGCCCGGCTTCCGGCACCTTCAGGAGGACGAGACGCGCCCCGAGCTCTACGAGGCCGAGCGCGACGCCGACTGGCTGTCGGGCAGCTTCCTGCTCGCCCGCCGCGAAGCCGTCGAGCAGGCGGGCGGCCTCGACGAGCGCTTCTTTTTGTTCTCCGAGGAGACCGACTGGTGCCTGCGCATTCGCGCCGCCGGCTGGGAGATCCGCCACGTGCCATGCCTGCGCCTCGTGCACCACACGGGCCGCTCGGAGCGCCCCGACCTGTACGCGCAGAACTCGTACTCGAAGGTTCTGTACGCGCGCAAGCACTTCACGCCGGCGGCTCGCGCGGGCTTCCGCGCGGCGCTCGCGCTGCGCCACGGCCTGCGCTGGGCGCTCTTTTTGTCCCGCGCGCTGCGCCGCCGCGAGCTGCGCGAGCGCGCCGCGGCCGAGCGGCTGGCGCTGCTCGTCGTGCTCGGGGTGAAGCGGCCGCGCTACCGGCCCTACGCTGGATCCGTCCGGGTCGAGCCCGACTCAGCGCATCGCGAGATCGGCGCCGCCAGCTGACGAGCCGTTGCCGTCCGCGGGGCGGCGCGCCTGCAGAGGCGGTTCGCGGGGACCGTCCTCGTCGCCGTCGGCGAGCTCCCACCCGCGCCGCACGCGCGCGACGAACATCGCGGTCGCCGAGGACAGTGCGAACACGATCAAGAACGACAGGATCGCCAGCTGCGGCCGCACGCCCCCGTTGATGACGACGCCGCTCGCGCGGCCGAGTTGGGCCAGGCGCACCGTGTCGCTGTCGGTCGTACCCTGGCTTCTGGCCTTCGCCTGGAGGTAGTCGCGCAGGCCGTCCACCGCTGCGTTGGCGAGCGTCGACGCCGCCTCGGCGCTCGGTGCCTGAGCGAAGATCTCGAGGATCGGGACCGTCGGGTTGGTCTGGATGTTCAGGCGGTACTGGTCGGTCGAGCGCACCAGGTCGCTCGTGCGCTTCTGCTCGTCGACGCCCGAAAGGGGTCGCGGGAAGTCCGGCGTGAGCGGTGCCTGGGCCCTGATGACGCCGGCCGGCACGCCCGCGCGGCGGGCGATGTACGCGAGCACCGGGGCGCTGACCATGACGTTGCCGATGAGGACGGCACGGTTAGTCATCCCGGCGAACTCGCTGGCGCCCTGGCCGAGGTCGAGCACTGTGCTCTTCGGAGTATCGACGAGCACCTCGGTCTTCGCCGACGCGATCTCCAGCGCGCGCGGCTCGAGCCTCGGTGGCATCAGGCTGACCTTGTAGGTCATCGTCAGCGCGGCGAAGGACGCGAGCGCAAAGCAGATCACGACGGCGAGCCGGAGCCGGAAGAGTTCGCGCAGGTGCTTGCCGAGTTCCATGCGATCGCAGAACAACGTCCTCCGGCGCCATCGCCTTCCGCGTGCTCCCGAAAGGACACTCGCGCCGGTGACGTTGATGCGCTGTGGACACAGAGCTTTCAGGGAGGCGCGATATGAACGTCGGAATCGTCGGACTCGGGTATGTGGGACTGCCGCTGGCGATGGAGTTCGCCGACGCCGGCGTGAACGTCATCGGCATCGACGTCGACGTGCAGAAGGTCGCGAGCCTCGCCGCCGGACGGTCACACATCGAGGACGTCTCCGCCGAGCGGCTGGCCGATGCGCTCGAGCGCTGCACGTTCAGCACGAACGTTGCCGAGCTCGCTCGCGCCGACGCGATCCTGATCTGCGTCCCGACGCCGCTGAACGCCAACCGCGAGCCCGAGCTGGGCCCGATGCTGAGCGCCGCGCGCGCGATCGCGGGCGTGCTGCGCGAGGGGCAGATGGTCGTGCTCGAGTCCACGACGTTCCCCGGCACGACCCGGGACTACATGGTCCCGCTGCTCGAGGAGTCCGGCCTGCGGGCGGGCACGGACTTCGCGCTCGCGTTCTCGCCCGAGCGCGTCGATCCGGGGCGCACGGACTTCACGATCCGCACGACGCCGAAGATCGTCGGCGGCCTCACCCCGCGCTGCACCGAGCGCGTCGCGCAGGTCTACTCCCGCATCTGCGAGCGCGTGGTCCCCGTCGGAACGCCCGAGGCCGCCGAGCTCGCCAAGCTGCTGGAGAACATCTTCCGGTCCGTCAACATCGCGCTCGTCAACGAGATGTCGATGCTCTGCGACCGGATGGGCATCGACATCTGGGAGGTCATCGACGCCGCCTCGACGAAGCCGTTCGGGTTCATGCGCTTCGAGCCGGGGCCCGGCATGGGCGGCCACTGCCTGCCGGTCGATCCGTTCTACCTGACGTGGCGCGCGCGCGAGTACGACTTCGCGACGGAGTTCATCGAGCTCGCCGGGAAGGTCAACCAGGAGATGCCCTACTTCTGCGTCGAGCGGATCGAGCGCGTCCTCAACGATGCCTACAAGCCGGTGCGCGGATCGAAGATCCTGCTGCTCGGCGTCTCCTACAAGCCGGGCGTCGGCGACCTGCGCGGCTCGCCCGCGCTATCGATCATCGAGCTGCTGCGCGAGCGCGGCGCCGACGTGCGCTACCACGACCCGTACGTGGCCGAGTTGCCGGCGTTCGGGCTGCGCAGCACGGAGCTCGACGAGGCCCTGCAGGACGCCGACGTCGCGGCGATCGTCACGGCCCACCCGGGCGTCGACCACGCGCGCGTCATGCTCGCGCTACCGGGCTCGGTCGACTTCCGCGGCGTGACGCGACACCTCGCGCAGACGCCTGCGCAGATCTGACGCGACGGGCGCCGGCGCAACGCGCCGGCGCCGCGGAGCGGAGCGACCACGCTCAGGCCGACGGGACGCGG
>JBPCJA010000121.1:0-7609 GCA_051005755.1 Solirubrobacteraceae bacterium | reverse complement strand
TGGTTGTAGGACAAGACCACCCTGGGGAAGAAGACAAAGGAAAAGAAGAAGCGAGGGGGCTGCCTCGGCGCCGCCGGCACCGCGGGCACGACCGCGAACATCCCGAGCTACGCCCAGGGCGCCGGCGCCGGCGGGGCGTCGGATTACAACCGCAAGTCGACGACGAAGTCCTTCGGCGTCGACAAGACCGTCACGCGCACGAAGGTCGCGCCCGGAGCCGTGAACCGCCTCAACGTCGCGCTCATCGTCGACAAGTCGGTGCCGAAGGCCGAGATCCCGGCGATCCAGGCGGCGGTCTCCAACGCGGCCGGAGTGGTGCCCGCACGCGGCGACACGATCGCCGTCAGCCAGGTGGCGTTCGCCAAGCCGACGAAGGTCGACGGTCCCGGCGCGGGCCCGGCCGGCGGGATGCTCGGCTACGCGAAGTACGCGGCGGTCGGCATCGGCCTGCTCGTCCTCTTGATCTTCAGCGCCCGCCATCTGCGCCGGCGCGAGGGCGAGACGCTCATGCGCGAGCCCAGCTGGCTGCGCGAGATCGAGGCCCCGACGCCGCTCGCGCACCTCGAGCGCCCGCGCGAGTCGGCGCTGCCCGCGCGCAACAACGATCCCGCGCGCGTGCAGGTCGAGGAGCTCGCCGAGCGCGAGCCCGAGCGCGTGGCGCAGCAGATCCGCAGCTGGATGCACGACGACTGAGCCTGCGGCGGATCGCGTGTCCAACTCCGAGGATCAGGTCGCCGCGCTCGTCGCCGCGGGGCGCGACAGCCAGCTTGCGCCGGCCGGCGCGCAGGCGCCGGTCGTGCGCCACCGGCACGTGCGCAGGATCGACTTCACGCGCCCGAGCAAGTTCACCACCGAGCAGCAGCGCCGCCTCGAGCGCGTGCACCACAACTTCTGTCGCAGCGTGTCGACGCGGCTGTCGGCCGAGCTGCGCACGGTGATCACGGTCGAGCTCATCGACACCGCCCAGCTCACATGGGCCAACGCGCTCGACGAGGTGCCCCGGCGCTCGGTCTCGGGGATCGTCGACGTCGTGCCGCTCGAGGGGCGGATGCTCCTCACGGCCGAGCTGACGCTCCTGCTGGCGCTGCTCGAGCGGCTGCTCGGGGGCCAGGGGCGCGAGCTGCCCGCTGAGCGCCATCTCACGGACGTCGACCGCGCCCTGACGACACAGATCTTCCAGACGCTGCTCGACGAGCTGTCGATCTCCTTCAACGACATCGGCGAGCTGCGCCTGGAGCTCGTCGACCTCGACACCGAGCGCCCGCCGGCGCAGCTCGCGCCGTTGAGCGAGCCGACGCTCGCGATGACGTTCGAGGTCAAGCTCGAGCGCGCGTCCTCGACGATGGTCCTGCTCATCCCGCACCGAGCGCTCGAGCCGCTCCTGCGCGCGCCGGTCGCGGCCGACGCCGACGCGACGCTCGCCGCGGGCGCGGCAGCCGTCGGCGACGCGCTGGGCGATGTCGTCGTGCAGCTGCGCGCCGAGGCCGGCTCGGTCGACATGCCGCTCGAGCGGGTGCTGAACCTGCGCCCGGGCGACGTCCTGCACCTCGACGGCACCGCCGAGGAGGGCGCCGTGACGCTCTTCGCCGACGTCGTCGCGCTGCACCGCTGCAAGCTCGGGCGCAACGGTCGCCGCCGCGCCGTCGGCGTGCTCGGCCCCGTGGAGACGCAGCCATGACGCCCGAGGACGCACTCCTGCGCACCGGCGAGTCGACCGGCGCCGCCATTGCCGGCGCGCTGGCCGAGCACTGCCCCGACGCCGTCAGCAGCTCGCCGCCGATCGTCGTCGCGCGCGACGCCGACCCGCTCGCGGGCGTATCGCTGCCCGCGGTCGTCATCGACTTCTCCTACGTCAACGGCGTCCGCGGCGACAACCTCTTCGTCATGCCCCTGCCCGCCGTGCGGGGACTCGCCGCCTCGATGGCGGGCCCCGCACCCGACGCCGCCGGCGCGGACGACGGCGGCGAGCTGTCCGAGCTCGAGCTCTCGGCCGCGGGCGAGGTCGCCACCCAGATGGTGGCCACAGCCGCCGCGGCGATCAGCGCCGTGCTCGGCCAGGAGGTCGAGATCACCGCGCCGAAGACGCGCGTCGTCGCGGCCGCCGCCGAGGCGCTCGCCGCGGTCGACTCGGCGACGTCCGTCGTCTCGGTCGCGATCGACGTGCTCGGCCATGGCTGCCGGCTCGTCCAGTTCGTCCCGCACGCCTTCGTCGTGCGGATGACGCGCGCGCTGAACGAAATCGCCGAGTTCCCGGCGGCGCCGGACGCCTCCGCGGACGGGCGTCCTCGCGAGGCGGCGCTCCCCGCCGACCTGCTCGGCAGCGTCGGCGTGCGCGTCGCGGCCGAGCTCGGCCGCGTGAGCATGACGATCCGCCGGGCGATGAACCTCGCCCCCGGCGCGGTCGTCGAGCTCGATCGCGAGCTCGAGGACCCGATCGATCTCTACGTCAACGGACAGCGCTTCGCGACGGGCCGACTCGTGACCCTCGACGGCGACGAATGGGCCATCACCATCGACACGGTGGCGTTCGAAACCGCCCCACGAGCAGAAGACGGGTAGCCGCCGGTGCGCGTCGACGGCCGTGCAGTCCGTTCCGGCGCTCAAGCGCAGATCGTGCCCGCCGATGACCCCGGCGTCGCATGATCGCCGATGCCCCCCAGACCCAGCAGCTGACCGCGCCGGGCGCCTCGCTGGGCGGACGCCAGAAGGCGGCCGTCCTGCTCGTGAGCCTTGGCCCGGACCGGGCGGCGGAGATCTTCCGGCACCTCACGGAAGACGAGATCGAGGCGCTGTCGCTCGACATGGCCAAGCTCAAGCAGGTCCCGGCGCAGACGAGCCAGGAGGTCATCGACGAGCTCGTCGAGACGTGCCTTGCGCAGGCCTACCTCGCTCAGGGCGGGGTCGAGTACGCCCGCGAGGTGCTCGAGCGCGCGGTCGGGCCCGAGCGCGCACGCCAGATCGTCGCGCGGCTGACGGCGGCGATCGAGCGCCGCCCGTTCGAGTTCCTGCGCCGTACACCGTCCGAGCAGGTCCACGCCTCCATCCGCAACGAAGCGCCGCAGACCGTCGCGCTCGTCGTCGCCAACCTCCACACCGACCTCGCCGCCGAGGTGCTCGCGCTGCTCGAGCCCGAGGAGCAGGCCGACGTCGCGATGCGAATCGGAACGATGCGCGAGACGAGCCCGGAGGTCATCGAGACCCTCGAGCGCGTCCTGCACCAGCGCCTGTCGAACGTCACCTCCCAGGACTACGCCGTCGCCGGCGGCGTGGAGTCGCTCGCCGAGATCCTCAACCACACCGATCGCGGCACCGAGCGCAACGTGCTCGACTCGCTCGCCGCGGTCGACGCCGAGCTCGCCGAGCAGGTGCGCCTGCTCCTGTTCACGTTCGAGGACATCGTCCAGCTCGACGACCGCTCGATCCAGCTCATCCTCAAGGAGGTCGAGTCCAAGGACCTCTCGCTCGCGCTGCGCGGCGTCGGCAAGGACGTCCAGGAGCGGATCTTCTCGAACATGTCCGAGCGCGGGGGCGAGATGCTCGCCGAGGAGATGGAGTACCAGCCTCCCCAGAAGCGTGTCCTCGTCGAGGAGGCGCAGGGCCGGATCGTCGCGGTCGTGCGCCGCCTCGAGGAGGCGGGCGGGATCGTCATCAGCAGGGGCAGCGATGACGAGCTCCTCTGAGGCCGTGCGGACCGCCCGGCCCGTCCCGTTGGGCGATCTCGAGCAGCTCGCTCCGCCACCGACGCAGGACCCGGTCGTCGCCGCCCAGGCCGTCATCGACGCCGCCCGCGCCGAGGCCGACGCGCTGCGCGCGCGGGCCGTCGCGGAGGGCCGTGCGGAGGGTGTGCGGCTGGGTCGCGCGGAGGCGGCCGCAGAGCTCGCGCCCGCTGCGGCGGCGCTCGAAGAGGCGCTCGGCGAGATGCGCGCGGTGCGCGACGCAACCGTCGAAGGGGCCGAGGCGCGCGCAGCACAGCTCGCGCTGTCGATCGCCGAGAAGGTCGTCGCGGGGGCGCTCGACATCGCGCCCGAGCGTGTCGTCGACGTGGCGCGCGGCGCGCTGCGCGGGCTGCTCGACGGCGACCGGATCGTCGTCTGCGTCCATCCCGACGACGTCGAGCTGGTGCGCGCCGCGGGCCTTGGCTCGTCGGAAGCACACGTGGAGATCCACGGTGAGCGACGGGTGGCACGGGGCGGGGCGCTCGTACGGACGTCGGTCGGCGAGATCGACGCCCGGATCGAGCGCAAGCTCGACGCCGTGCGCGCGCTCGTCGCGGCGGAGCTGCGCGGCTGATGACATCGGGTCATTGCTCGACCGTGGTCAACGCGGACTCGGAAGGCTAGGTCTCGCGATGGACGTGCTCGAGCGCTGCGCCGAGCGCATCGCCGACAGCGATCTGCACGAACGCCGCGGGCGCGTCGACGACCTCATCGGGCTCATCGTCGAGGCGACCGGCCTCGAGGCCGAGGTCGGCGAGGTCTGCACGATCGAGGGCGGCCGCCGGCGCCCTGACGTGCCGGCCGAGGTCGTCGGCTTTCGCGCCGGGCGCACGCTGCTCATGCCGCTGGGCGACATCCACGGCATCGGACCCGGCCACGCCGTCACGGCAACCGGACGACCGGTCGGCGTGGCCGTCGGCGACGAGCTGCTGGGCCGCGTCATCGACGGCCTCGGACGTCCGATCGACGAGCTCGAGCGCGCGCTGCCGGCGGTCGAGCGCTCGACGCAGGCGTCGCCGCCGGCGGCGCTCTCGCGCCCGCGTATCGAGGACCGGGTCTCGCTCGGAGTGCGCGCGCTGGATGCCCTCGTGCCCTGCGGACGCGGCCAGCGCCTGGGAATCTTCGCCGGCTCGGGCGTCGGCAAGTCGTCGCTGCTGGGCATGATCGCCCGGTCCGGTACGGCTGACGTCAACGTCATCGCGCTCGTCGGCGAACGCGGTCGCGAGGTGCGTGAGTTCATCGAGCGCGACCTCGGGGAGAGCCTTTCGCGCAGCGTCGTCGTCGTGGCGACGTCCGACGAGCCGGCGCTCATGCGCATCAAGGCGGCGTTCACGGCGACGACGGTCGCCGAGCACTTCCGCGCGCAGGGGCTCAACGTGATGCTCATGATGGACTCCGTCACCCGCGTCGCGATGGCCCAGCGCGAGGTCGGCCTCGCGATCGGCGAGCCGCCGGCCACCCGCGGCTACACGCCGTCGGTGTTCGCGCTCCTGCCGCGCCTGTTGGAACGCACCGGCACCTCGCCGGAGGGCACGATCACCGCCCTCTATACCGTGCTCGTCGACGGCGACGACTTCAACGAGCCGATCGCCGATGCCGTGCGCTCGATCCTCGACGGCCACGTCGTCCTCGACCGCGCGCTCGCGCACGCCGGCCATTACCCGGCGATCGACGTGCTCGGCAGCGTGTCGCGGCTGGAGGGCGAGGTCACCGCGCGTCATGTCCGCGAGGCGGGCCGGCGCGTACGCGCGCTGCTCGCCGCCCACCGCGACAAGGCCGACCTCATCTCGATCGGCGCCTACCAGCCGGGAAGCGACCCGCTCGTCGACGAGGCGCTGCTAAAGCGCGGCGCGATCGAGGAGTTCCTGTGCCAGCGCCCCGACGAACCGAGCACGGCACAGGAGGCCGACGAGGCGCTCTGCCTGCTGGCAGGCACGGGCGCGCTCGTCGACGAGATCGTGTCGTCCTCGGCGGTCGAGATCCCAGCGCCGCCGGCGCGGGCCGGCGCGAGCGCGCTCCCGCCGCTGCATCTGAGCATCTGAGCGCTTCGGGCCCGTGGTTGCGTTGGGGTCCGCGCCGCGAGCGGCGGTCGCCCTTCAGATCGCCGTTTCCCCGCCGATGACGAGGTCGTGAGCGCCCGTCCCTTTCAGTTTCGTCTCGAGCGCGTGTGTGCCCTGCGCGAGCGCGCCGAGCAGCGCGCGTCCGAGGAGCTGGCCGCGAGCCTTGCCCATCAGCGGCGCGGCGAAGAGGACCTCTGCGCCGCCGTCGAGCGCGTCGCGCAGGCCCGTGAGGGCCGCCGCGTGACGCAGCGGGCCAGCGGCGCCGACCTCCTCGCGATGCAGGCCTACATCGAGCGCACGCAGCGCGCCGAGCAGGCGGCGGCGCTTGACCTCGGTCGCCGCGAGGCAGAGGTCGACGCGCGCCGCGACGCGCTCGTGCACGCCGCACGCGAGCACCGCGCGCTCACCCGCCTGGAGAAGCGCCGTCGCGAGGAGCATGCGCTACAGGCCGCCCGCATCGAGGGCGCCGTCATGGACGAGGTGGCGCTCACCGTCCACCGCCGGAGCGCGGGCCAATGAGCGTCGAGGTGACGGTGGCCCGCGTCAGCGAGCTGAGCGCGATGCTGCAGACAGCGCCCGTCGCGCCGACTGCGACGACGACCGCGACCCCATCGGCCTTCACGACGCAGCTCGCCAGCGCGCTGAGCCCGGCGGCAACCCCAGCCGCCACCGGTGCGACCGCCTACGCCCCGGAGATCGCGGCCGCCGCTGCGCGCCACGGCGTCGACCCGGCGCTGTTGACCGGGCTCATCCGGGCGGAGTCGAACTTCGACCCGAACGCCACGAGCCCCGCCGGCGCGCAGGGCTTGACGCAGCTCATGCCCGCCACCGCCGCCGGCCTCGGCGTCACGAACCCGCTCGATCCCACCCAGGCGATCGAGGGCGGCGCTCGCTACCTGCGCCAGCAGCTCGACCGCTTCGGCGGCGACGCGTCCAAGGCGCTCGCCGCCTACAACGCCGGCCCCGGGGCCGTGGAGCGCTTCGGCGGCGTTCCCCCGTACGAGGAGACGCAGGCCTACGTCCGCCGGGTGCTGTCCTACGCCTCGGAGGCGACGACATGAGCCAGACCGCCGCGACCCCACCTGCGACCCGCGCCGCCCCCCCTGCTCCGACGGGCAGCGGCCGTCAGCGCGCCGCCACCCAGGAGCCGTTCGAGCTCCATCTCGACCGCGAGCGGGCGACGCAGTCGCCGCGCGAGAGCCGCCACTCCGCCTCGAGCCACAGCCCCGACGGCGCGGCCAAGACGCAGGCGACTGCGCCGGCGAGACCGGCGAAGACCGGCGCCGAGCCCGCAGGAGCCCGCCAGCCGGGCGCGGATGTCCCGGCGCTCGACGCGGGGCCGGTTGCGAGCCCGACGTCCGCCGCGAGCGCGCCGTCCGTCCCGGTCGAGGTCCAGCCTCCCGCCGCCGGACTCCCGCAGCCGCCCGCCGCCGGACTCCCGCAGCCGCCCGCCGCCAGCCTCCCGCAGCCTCCCGCCGCCGGCCTCCCGCAAGCTCCCGCCGCGGGCCTCCCGCAACCTCCCGCCGCCTCCGGCCTCCCGCAACCTCCCGCCGCCTCCGGCCTCCCGCAAGCTCCCGCCCCCGGCCTCCCGCAAGCTCCCGCCCCCGGCCTCCCGCAAGCTCCCGCCGCCGGCCTCCCGCAACCGACCGGGCCGGCGGGCACTGCCACCGCCACCGGCCTGCCCGCGACCGCCACCGGTACCCCGCCTGTGCCCGCTGCCCCGCCGACCGGCGGGCCAGCGGCGATCCCCGGCGCCCCGGCGGCCCCCGCGGCCGTCCCCGCCGCCCCGCCAGGCCCCGCGGCCGCCACCGTCCCCCCGGGACCGCCGGCCCC
>JBPCJA010000120.1:0-8866 GCA_051005755.1 Solirubrobacteraceae bacterium | reverse complement strand
CCACCGGCCTGAAAGGATTCGCTGACCCCTACCGCCGCCTCCGGGAATGCTGAGCGAACCGCCCGGTGCGGACCCGCATGCCGGGTGGTGTGGGAGGCGCCGGGGCGAGCCCGGCGCCTACCCGATTAGCCGAGTCCCATGCGATCAAGGCCCCTCGGGCGCCAGCGCGCGGGCGGGATCGCCGGCGATCTCCATCCCGCCTGCCTGCTGCTGCACCGGGCTACTGGCCTACGTTTCGACCGGCCTTGACAACCGTCAGCTTTACCCGCGCCGCGCCTGTCGGGGGCCGTTCGTCGTCAGGCCACAGGCCCGTGCGGCGGAGATCCCAGCCGGTCAGGTACCCGCCAGAGCGGTCCTCGCCGACCCTTACAGGGCCCCGGAGCCGAGACGGCGACTGTCCGCGGATCCCGGCGCTCAGCGCAACCGCGCTCGCCCGCCGCGGGCCGACGAGCGTGCGCGGCGGCGACGGGAGCTGCCCGACGCGCCGCCTGTCGCGTCCGCTCGGTGGTCACCGCCCGAGCTGACCGAGGATCGCGCCGTCCGGGAAGGCCGAGCTGTGCACGTTGAGGTAGTAGTCCTCGGGGCTCTCGATCACCGCCTGGATCTTCTCCCGGGCGCTGGTAGGACTGCCGTGCCCTCCGTCCTCGACCTGAACGCAGGCCGCCACCGTGTTCCTGCGCCCGACGAAGCTTTCGTCGTTGAGCAGCTCGATGTGGTGCGGGCCCACGGCACCGCGGGGAGCCCTATGGATGTGAGCGGCGGTGACGACCCCGTCGACGCGCTTCCACCGGATCCTGAAGCACACCGATTGCTGACCCGGCCTCAACGTGAGCTGGGCACGGGCTTCTCCGTCGGTGTCTCCCCCGCCGGGAATCTCTGAGCCGGTGAGCGCGAGGGAGATGCTCCGAGGGTCGCCGTTGCCGAGTTTGTCGTTGTCGCCCTGACCGCTGCCGTGCCCGGCGAGCGCGGGAGCAACGACCGTCACCGCGGCGAGCAGGGAGAGACACCAAGAAGGGTGAACGCGTTTCGTCTCATCGTGTCTGGTCCTTCTTTGAGTCTTCTACGGGTCGATGGGTCAAGCGCCTCCTGAGCCGCCAGCGAGGCAGGCTAGGCAGCCCGCCCGCGGCACCGCGTCGCGCGCCCTCGCCGACATGCGTCGACGGGGGACACGCATCAGCAGCCACGCTACGCCATACACCTACGCAGCGAGGTGCCGTTCGGCGAAGACCAGCGGGGCGAGTCGACCGGGACGCTGCTCGTCGGTGGCGACGAGGACGCCGCGGTGCAGGCCGCAGAGCATCGCGCCGGAGATCGCGGCCTCCTCCGGCCGGTCCTCGGGCAGGAGGTCTTTCCGCGAGGCATCGCCGGCGCTACCGCCCGACGGCTGGCCGCTACCCGATCGCGGCGCGGAGGATCGCGAGCGCGTCGCCGCCGCCGCGCAGCGCATCCAGCGCGCGCTTGCCGCCGCGGACGGCGCTGATGAGCGCGTCGAGCGGCAGGACGCCGACGGCGTCGCGGGCGAAACCCGCCGCAGGCGCGGACAGCGCGCCGGCGCGCCGGGCATCGTCGACGGCTCGCCGCAGGCCGTCGCGCAACGCGTCGGCAAGCACGCGGTCGTCGATCCGGTGCTCGCGCAGGAAGGTCACCCGTCCGTCCGCGCTGGTCAGCGCCAGCGCGAGCTCCTCGCGCGTGACGCGCAGGCGGCACGCCGCCCCGTCGAGGGCCGACAGGCTGATCTGCTCGGCGACCTCGCTCGTGCCGTGCGGATGGCGCCACGTGCGCGGCTGGCAGGGATCGCGCGCGGAGAGCGGCTTGTAGCTACCGCCGCCGAGTGCCACGTAGGATCCGACGAGCGCGGCCGCCAGAGCGGCGGCCGCCAGCAGCGGAGCGGGGGAGAGCGCCCGCCCCGACAGCGCGATCGGCACGAGCGCGAGCAGGGCGAGCGCCGCGGCGATGAGGAAGGACGTGCTGAACGCGTGCGTCGCGGCGCGGTCGACCTCGTCGGTCAGGTCGGTCTGCAGCCGGGCGTACGCGCGACGGCTCTCGGGCGGCGGCTCGAGCGAGGAGAACACCGGGCTCAGGTCGGGCAGCCGGCCGTCCGAGCGCTGGATGCGCGTCGCGAGCGCCTCGGCAAGGCTGATCTTCAGGCCGGGCGACAGACGGGCGTCGAGCAGCTTCGCGCTGCCCGCGCGCTGGGCCGCCAGTTGCTCGTCCTGCAACGCCGACGTGAACACCGGCGTCAGCACGAGCAGGCCGACGACGACGCCCGCGTGGCGTGCCGCGATCGTCCACGCGCCGCGCCGCAGCAGCGTCGCGCCGGCACCCGGCGCCTGCCCCTCGGTCTCACCCAGGGCCCGCCGGGTGAGCCCGAACAGGGCCAGCCCCAGCCCGATGCCGATCAGGATCTGCGGCGCCACCGTCCAGCCGGTCGCCGCGCCCGGCAGCAGCCCCAGCGCCGCCAGCCCGCCCGCGAGCGCGATGACGCCGGCCGCGGCCGGCCGCAGGCCCGCTCCGAGCCGGCGGGCCAGCGGTGCGGCGGCCAGCGCGGCGAGCGGCATCACCGAGACGATCCCGGCCGCCTCCAGCGGCGAGCGTCGCAGCCCCTCCGTCAGCAGGATGACGAGGAGGAACAGGGCCGCGGTCAGGGCGGCCGAGACGAGTGCCAGTGCAGCGATTGGCGCCAGCGCCCCGGACCGGCGGTTGCCCCCGGCCTCCGGTGCAGGCCCGCGCGCGGCGGCCGGCAGACCGCGCGGCAGCGTCCGCAGGGCGAGGACGACGACGAGCGGCACCTGCACCACGAAGATCGCCTGCCAGAAGAACAGCTCGGTCAGCGCGCCGCCCAGGGCGGGCCCGAGCGCGGCGCCGACGATCCCGGCCGCGCCCCAGACCCGGATGCCGCCCGCGGGGCCGCGCTGCACGATGAGCAGCTCGAGCGCCGACGCGACGACCGCCGCGCCGCCGATCGCCTGCGCGCAACGGGCGGCGATCAGCGCGTCGAGGCTCGGCGCGAGCGCGCAGGCCAGCGAGGCCGCTGCGAAGGTCAGGATCCCGAGCCGCCACGCTGCGACGGCGCCGCCGCGACGGACGATCGCCGCCGCCGGCAGCGCGGCGAGCGCGAGCACGAGGTTGAACGAGGTCAGCACCCAGGCGACGTCCGCGACGTCGGCGCGGAAGTCGCGCAGGACTGCCGGCAGGCCGAGCGTTACGACCGACGAGTCGGCCAGGACGATCGCCACCGCGCCGGCGACGAGGCCGGTCCGCGTTCGGCCGCGCCGGTCCTGCGCGTGGCCTGCCGGTAACCCGCTCACTGCTTCGATCGTGGCAGATCCACCCCGGCACCCACAGCGGAACGGCGCATCCGGTCGTTGTACTGACATCGACGCCGGCCGCTGCCCCGGACCCGGGTAGCGGTCGAACATGCGCTGCCTGACACCGACTGCATTGAGCCTCGTCGTCCTCTCGATCGCCGCGTGCGGATCGAAGGACACGCCCTCCGGCACGGGCGCCTCCTCGACGCCCGCGCCTGTCACCACTACCTCGGCCACCACCGAATCGACGGCGAGTGCGGGCGACTCCTCCGCGACGGCCGCTGAGCTCACGCGGCAGACGCGCAGGCTCCAGGAGGACGTCGCGGCCAGCGCGCGCTCGCTGGTGGCCAGTGCTCCCGCCGCTCGCAGGGAGGCGCGCGACAGCCTCGCCCAGGAGCAGGACCGGGCGCGCAGCCTCGCCGCCCGAGCCCGGCGCGAGCTTCCCTCGGACGCCCCCGCCCGCGACGCGCTGGTGACGGCCAACGAGCGCACGGCTGCCGCTGCCGGGCGACTGCGCGAGTACGCCACGACGGGAGCGTCGCGCGCGCTCGACGAGGCCCGCTCCTCGCTCGACGACGGCGCCCGGCAGTTGCGCAGCGCGGCCGGTGAGCTACTCCCCGCCGCGCGGGGCGCCGCCCAGCGCGCGCTTCAGGACGCGCGCAAGCGGCTTCCGGCGGTCCCCAGCCCCTGACCCCGCGGCGGCGGCGGCGCGCCGGCCGCGGGTCAGCGGGCGCAGTCGCTTGCCGGGCCAGCCGCTGCGATAGCCGACGAGCGCGATGGTGGCGGGGACCAGGACGGTGCGCACGATGAAGGCGTCGATCAGCAGGCCGACCGCCATCATGAAAGCGAGCTCTCCGAACGCGCCGATCGGGACGAGCGCCATCGCGCCGAACGACAGCGCGAGGACGATCCCGGCCGCCGAGATCGCCCGCGCGGCACCGGCTCCGGCGGCGATGATCGCCTGCTCCAGCGGCCGCTGCCGGGCTTCGTCCCAGACGCGGCCGACGAGGAAGATGTTGTAGTCCGAGCCCAGCGCCACGAGCAGCACGCCCGCCGCGACGGGCACGTAGTACGTCAGCTCGGCCTGGCCCAGGATGCCGCGGAAGAAGCCGACGGTGAGGCCGAGCGCGGCGAGCGGTCCAAGCGTCGCGGCGGCGACGAGATACAGCGGCGCGACGAGCCCGCGCAGGAAGACCACCAGGACGAGCAGGACGGCCAGCAGCACCGCGGGAACGACGCGCAGCAGGTCGTCGGTGGTGCCGTCGATCGTCTCCTGGGAGAGCGCGCTGTCGCCGGCGAAGCTCGCCCGTGCCTGCGGGAGCCCGGCTCGTGCCAGCAGTCCGCCGATGCCGCGCTCCAGGCGCCGGATCCGCTCCACTGCGCCCGCGCCGAGCGGATCGGCACGCAGCACGAGCACGTAGCGCGCCGCGTTGGTGTTGGGCGCAAGGACCGCTCCCAGCGCCAGGCGTGTCGGATTGGACGCGGGACCGACGACCTGCGCCACGCCGGGCTGCGCGCCGAGCAGGCGCTGCAGCCGCGCCAGCTCGGCGCGGCGTGCCGTGATCGCGGGCTGCTCGACGATGAGCACGGTCGGGGAGAGGATGCCGGGCACGAAGCCGTGGCTGGCCTGCGTGTAGGCGACGCGCGCGTTGCTGTCGGGCGGCAGCCCGCGGATCAGCGGGTTGCCGAGGTCCAGCCAGCCCAGCCCGCAGCACATCGCCGCCAGCGCGGCGAGGCATGCCGCGATCGTCCGCCGTGGTGCGCGGACCGCGGTGGCGACGACGCGATGCGCGACGCCGCGCGTCGCGACCGTGCCCGCGGCGCGGCTGGCCGGGCTCGGCCGGTGCGGCCAGAACATCCGCTTGCCCAGGAGCGCGAGCGTCGCGGGGATGAACGTCATCGAGACCGCCAGTGCGACCAGGATCGCCATCGCCATCCCGGGCCCGAACGCCCGCAGGAATCCCAGGTTCGCGACGGCCAGCGCCGCGCAGGCGGCGGCGACCGCCAGCCCGCACGTCAGGATGATCGGGGTCAGCTCGGCGGTTGTGGTGCGGGCGGCGTCAGCCGGCGCCTCGCCGACGGCGAGCCGCCGGCGGAAGCGCGAGAGGAAGAACAGGGAGTAGTCGGTGACGACGCCGAAGAGCAGCGCGACGACGATCGGCTGCACCTCGCTGGGGACGGAGACCCCGACGAGCTTGCCGAGCGTGGCGACGAGCCGGATCGAGATCAGGTAGGCGAGCGCGACCGCGACGAGGTTGATCAGCGGAGCGAGGATCGCGCGGAAGTACAGGCCGACTGCGGCGAGCACCAGCAGCAGCGTCGCGATCTCCACGAGCGGGAGGTGCTCCTCGATGACGTCGGCCTGCTGGGCGCGCGCGGCGATCGCGCCGGTGACCCCGACGAACCCGCCGCGGGTGGCGGGCGCCACGTGCTCGCGGGCGAAGCGGCGGGCAGCGCCGATGCGGCCGTTCTGCCCGACGCTCGTCGGGAACAGCAGCGGGATGACGATCGTCGTGGAGCGCTCGCGGACCAGCGGCGCGACACCGAGCGCGTTGGACACGAGGTAGCCGCGCGTGCTGCGGAGCAGGGGCAGTTCGCCGCGGTCGAGCTGTACCACGCTGCGGCCCACGAGTGCCAGGTCGATCGCCGACAGGCCCTTGGGATCGCGCGCGACGACGATCGTCCGGCTCAGCAGCGGGAAGCTGAACAGCTCCGCCGAGCGTTCCTCGGCCGTGATCGCCTTCGCTCCGGCGGGAACGAGATCGCCGAGCGCGCCGACCTGCGCCTCGCGGATCGACGGCAATCCGACCGTGACCGCGGCCGCGACCGCGATCCACCCGATCACGACCGCAACCCGGCTGCGAACGATCAGCCGCGCGAAGCGATCGGCGATGCCGCGGGTCTGCAGGGCGGCGCCGGACGGTCCCCCGGGCGGAGGATCGCCGGCGGCGACGAGATGCGCGGGCCAGTGGTCGTCCGGCAGCGCGCGCAGGGCGGCGAGGAGCTCGTCGCCGGCGGGTCCGCCGACGAGCCCCGGCTCGCGCGCCAGCCGCGCGAGCAGCGCCGCGCGCCGGCGCCGGACGTGGGCGGCGGGCAGGCCCGCGCCGGCCGCGATCGTCTCGTCGTCGAGCCCGTGACGGGCGAAGAGCTCCAGCAGCGCCCGCGCCGTCGGATCCAGACGCCGCAGCGCGGCCGCGAGCGCCGGCGCATCGATCATACGTGGAGAGTACTTCCAGCCGGCGTTGCGACTGCTCTGCGAAGCCCCCGCCGGTCAGTCAGCGAACACGACCGTCCCGAGGTGCTCCCTCCGCAGCGCGCTTCGTGATCGGGGCGAGGGGCTGGGAGCGGCTGAGTGGCCTTTCGGCTGGCGAGTTTTCCGATCCTGTCCGGACGTGTGCACGATCTTGCGCGTCTTGACGCTGATCGCGGTTTTCGCGTGGGCCTCGACGCGTTGCTTGATGGGCTGCCGGGTCCGGGTGGGCGGTGATCGCCGACGCGTGCTATCGGGGTGGTCTGCGTGGCCGGTTCTTGTCGATGATGGCCAGCGCGATGAGCGCGAACGCTGCGAAGCGCACGACGTAGACGAGCGTTCGGGTCTCGTTTTGCTCGTCGAGGGCGGTCAGAACGCCGCGGTTGATCGCGAATACGAGGAAGGCGAGCGCAAGGATGCCGAACAGCCGGTCGCGGCTCTCGCGCCAGAAGCGCAAAAAGAACAGGGCGATGGCGCAGCACGCGATCGCGGTCGCGCCGTCGAGGAAGTCCTGCATCAGCCGCCGCCCGCGAGCCGGGTCATCAGCGTGTCTCCCAGACGAGGCCGTAGAGCAGGATGAGGACGGCGGCGAGCGCGCTGGCGCTGCGCAGGAGCGAGAGGTCGGTGTTCGCGACGAGGACCTTGTCGACGAACAGCAGGGCGTTGTTGAGTGCCAGGCCGGTGAAGCAGATGCCGCTCCACAGGAGCAGTCGCAGGCGGTTCTGCCGGTACGCGCGCAGCAGCAGATAGGCGCAGACGCCGCCCGTCAGGGCACACAGGACGTAGACGACGACGTCCATCAGTCCTCCTCCTCGCGACGGATCCGGAAGGCGTCGGAGAAGGACCGCAGCACGTCTTGCTCGGTGTCGGCGAAGATCAGGCGGATCACCGTCGAGCGGCGCTTGGCGAACAGATCAGCGGCGGCGTCGACGATCGCGGCCAGGTCGGTGCTCCGGGGAGCGTACAGGTAGCCCGGGGATCCGGAATCGTCCGTCGCGACCTGGACGAGGCCCTTGGCGCGCAGGCCCTCCAGCTGCTGCTCTGTCCAGCGAGCCCCGCTGCGCAACTCGGCGGCGAGCGCCTCCGTCGTCCTGGGCGCGGCCGACGCCCGCAACGCCAGCAAGGTCTCCAGCTCGCGCACGCTCTCCATCTCATGGCGCAGGAACCGCACGATGGGCGCGGAGATCTCCTCAGGCGACACCGAGCAACCCTAGGCGACCGCGGCGTCGCCCGTGTAAGCGCGTGCCGCCGACCTCGCGGGAGCTGCCGGACGCGGCCGGCACCGAGCTCGAGCCCGACGAGCTGTCGATCCTGCGGATGACGCCGCCACCTTCTGCGGTAGCCGCGCCCGCAGCTGTCGATGGCCGATCGCGTTGGCGGTCGCGAACGCCACGCGAGCCCGAGTCACGGGAGCGCGGTCAGCCAGTCGGCGGCAGGGCGCGAAGCGGGCACTGGGCACAGCGATGCCCGAGCGCGGAAGGCGCCGTCGCGGGGTGGTCCGGCACATGACATTCCGCGACGGGGCTTGGAGCCACGCGGACATCGCAGCGCGGGTTGGCGAGCCGGTGCAGTCGAACTCTCGTCGTCAACCCAGACCGGATCGCCGCGCGCGGCGGCTGGACGAGTCGCGCTGGCGCGCGGTCTCGATGTGCGGATCGGGGGATGGGTCGTCGCGGATCAGGCGGCCGCCGCGGAAGGTGCCGGCGGCGATCACCATGCCGGCGGCGACGAGGATGAAGTCCTTCAGGACGTATTGGCCCTCGAGCGTCGGCGCGTGATGGGGGCCGCTGAACAGGCGGCGGGGAGCAGCACCAAGGGGGCGAGGATCCCGATGAACTCGATCGCCAGCAGCCAGATGGCCAGGCGCATCCAGCGCTTGGCGAGCAGGCAGATCCCGATGAAGCACTCCAGGACCGCGATCGCGCAGAGCCCGACTTCCCACAGCACGACGCTGAAGGTGAGCAGCTCGATCGTCTCGATCGACAGATCCTGTGCGGGGCTGACGCCGGGGAAGAACTTCAGGAATCCGAACCCCAGGAACACCGCGCCGACGGTGATCCGCAGCGCGCTGATGCCGTGGCGCACCAACGCCCCGTGCATCTTCTCCTCAAGCGTGACAAAGCGGTCGTACAGCGAGCTCACGACTCGTACGCGTTCAGTCCTCCGGGGTATGGGCGTTGATCACGCGGCGGCTTGGTCGGCGGCCGGCAGCGGATCGGGAATCGGCTGGCCGGTCATGCGCGCGGTGTGGACGTCGACGAGGTAGCTGTGCAGCGGCTGCTGGTTGAGGCGGCATGTTTCGCGGATC
>JBPCJA010000119.1:0-11266 GCA_051005755.1 Solirubrobacteraceae bacterium | reverse complement strand
GTCGACCGCCCCGACGCGCGCATCGCCGAGGTCGTCGACGCCGCCTACGAGCTCTTCCTCGACCTCGACGCCGACGACGAGCAGGTCGACTTCCCGATCGTCTACACGAACGCCAGGGCGGGCTGGGCCTCGCTGGAGCAGGGGGTGGAGGGCACCGACCTCGCGCCGCTGCTCGAACTGATGCTGGAGCGCATACCCGCGCCCGAGTACGACCCCGACCACCCGATGCAGGCGCACGTGACGAACCTCGACGCCTCGCAGTACCTGGGCCGCCTGGCGCTCTGCCGGGTCCGCAACGGCACGATCCGCCAGGGATCGCAGATCGCCTGGTGTCGCACGGACGGCTCGGTCGAGCGCGCGACCGTCTCCGAGCTGTACGTCACCGAGGCGCTCGACCGCGTCGAGGCCAAGGAGGCGGGGCCGGGCGAGATCATCGCCGTGGCCGGCATGGCCGAGATCACGATCGGCGAGACCCTCGCCGACCCCGCCGACCCGCGGCCGCTGCCGGTCATCACCGTCGACGAGCCGTCGCTGTCGGTGACGATCGGGATCAACACCTCGCCCCTGAGCGGCAAGGACGGCTCGAAGCTCACCGCGCGCCAGGTCCGCGCGCGGCTGGAGGCAGAGCTCATCGGCAACGTCTCGCTGCGCGTCTACGACACCGAGCGGCCGGACACCTGGGAGGTCCAGGGCCGCGGCGAGCTGCAGCTCGCGATCCTCGTCGAGCTCATGCGCCGCGAGGGCTACGAGCTCACCGTCGGCAAGCCGCAGGTCGTGACGCGCCAGATCGACGGCAAGCTCTGCGAGCCGGTCGAGCGCGTCGCGATCGACGTGCCGGAGGAGTACGTCGGCGTCGTGACGCAGTTGCTCGCGCTGCGCAAGGGCCGCATGGAGGCGCTCGTCAACCACGGCACGGGCTGGGTGCGCATGGAGCAGCTCGTCCCCGCGCGCGGCCTCATCGGCTTTCGCACCGAGTTCCTCACCGAGACCCGCGGCACCGGGCTGCTGCACCACGTCTTCGAGGGCTGGGAGCCGTGGTTCGGCGAGCTGCGCACGCGGCCGACCGGCGCGCTCGTCGCCGACCGCCACGGCAAGGTCGCCTCGTTCGCGCTCTTCAACCTCCAGGAGCGCGGGACGATGTTCGTCGGTCCCGGCGAGGAGGTCTACGAGGGCATGATCGTCGGCGAGAACAGCCGCTCGGACGACCTCGACGTCAACGCGGTCAAGGAGAAGCACCTCACGAACCACCGCTCCTCGACGGCCGACGAGCTCGTGCGCCTCGTGCCCCCGCGCAAGCTCTCGCTCGACCAGGCGCTCGAGTTCCTGCGCGAGGACGAGTGCATCGAGGTGACGCCGGCGATCGTGCGCCTGCGCAAGGTCGCGCTGGACCAGACCAGTCGCGTCAAGCTCGCGCGGGCTGCGAAGCGGGTGAGCCCGGCGGCGGCGCGCTGAGCGAGGCGTACGCGCGGGTCACCGGCAGTCCGCTTTTGGCGAGTTCTTCGGCCTCACGCCGAGGGAGTCGCCAATCGGCGCTTCCGAGGCGCATCTCTTGGCGAGCCCGTCCACGTCGGCTCGGCTGCCATGAGCGCCGTGCACTGCGTCAGCGCCAGCACGAAGACGAGGTCGAAGAAGAGCTCGAGCGGCGTGACGGTGTCCGCCTCACGCGGGGCCGCCGCCAAGCGGCGCGCACGCCCGGACGCGGCCTCCGTGCTCATACCGGCGATAATCGCAGACACCTTCCCATGGCCGACACCATCCCCCGCTCCGTCCTTCGAGGGCTTTCCCCGCGAGACGTTCAGCTGGTTCGCCGGGCTCCAGGACGACAACTCCAAGCGCTACTTCACGGCGCACCGAGAGACCTACGACCACGCCGTCCGCGGGGCGCTCGAGGCGCTCCTGGAGCAGCTCGCCGACGAGCTCGGCGGCCACGTGAAGATGTTCCGTCAGCACCGCGACATCCGGTTCTCGCCCGACAAGTCGCCGTACAAGACGACGACCTACGGGCTCATCGTCGAGCGCCCGGACAGCCTCGCCGGGCTCTACCTGCAGCTCTCCGCCACGGGGCTCTTCGCCGGCACCGGCTACCACGTGCTGGCCGCCGACCAGCTCGCCCGCTTCCGCGACGCGATCGCGGGCGTCGAAACGGGCCCCGCGCTCGAGCAGGCGGTTGCCGCCGCCGTGGCCGCGGGCGTGGAGACGTTCGGCGAGGCGTTGAAGGTCGCGCCGCGCGGCTACCCGCGCGACCACCCGCGGGTGCACCTGCTGCGCCACAAGTCGCTCGTCGCCGGCCGCAGGCTCGAGCCTGGCGGCAGTGGGATCTCGCGCGACGCCGCGCTCGACCACGCCCGCACCACGTGGGCCGTCTGCGGTGCGATCAACGCCTGGCTCGACGAGCACGTCGGCACGAGCGAGATCCCACCGCAGGGGCGGTACGGCCGCGCCGGGCGATAGGTGAGGATCACGGTGCCGGAGCCGAGGGTCCTGTGCTCCATGAGCGTCTGGACGAGCGTGCGGCTGCCGGCGAACGTGACCGGCCGCTGGAAGACCATCGCGACCTCGCGGCGCAGCGTGAGCGGATCGCGCTCGGCGACGTCGATGCCGCGGTGGCGCACGGTCCCCGCGCTCGGCACCTCGAGGCGGTTGCAGAGCCGCAGGAGCGTCGACTTGCCCGAGCCCGACGGCCCGGCGACGACCGTCAGTCCGCCGGGCGCAAGCTCCGCCTCGAGCCCGTCGAGGCGGCGCGCGCCCGGTGGCCCGACGCTGAGCGACTCGAATGCGAAGAGCGGAGCGCCGAGCACGACGGCAGCATCGAGCGCCGCTTGTAGTTGCGCGCGCAACCAACTACACTGCGGCGGAGCGTATGAGTCCCCAAACCCACCGGATCGCCGCCCTCTTCCGCCCGTACCGGAGGCGGCTTACGGCAGTGCTCGGCCTCATCGCGTTGTCGGCCGGCCTGGGGATGATCACGCCGTTCCTCCTGAAGGAGGTGCTCGATACGGCGATCCCCGAGAACGACACCACGCTGCTGGCGTGGCTCGTCGGTGGGATGATCGCGATCTCGATCGTCACCGGCGTGATCGGCGTGGGCCAGACCTGGCTGAGCAACCTCGTCGGCCAGCGCGTCATGCACGACCTGCGCTCGGCGGTCTACCGCCACCTGCAGCGGCTGTCGCTGGCGTTCTTCACGCGCACGCGCACCGGCGAGGTGCAGTCGCGGATCGCCAACGACATCGGTGGCGTGCAGAACGTCGTGACGAGCACCGCGACCTCGATCGTCTCCAATGTGACGACCGTGCTCGCCACGATCGTGGCGATGATCCTGCTCGACTGGCGCCTGGCGGCCTTCAGCCTCGCGCTGCTGCCGTTCTTCGTCTGGCTCACGCGCCGCGTCGGCGCCGAGCGCAAGCGGATCACCTCCAAGAAGCAGGGCCGGCTCGCCGACATCAGCTCGCTCGTCGAGGAGTCGCTGTCGGTCTCCGGCATCCTGCTCGGCAGGACGATGGGCCGCTCGGGCGAGCTCGCCGAGCGCTTCAGCTCCGAGTCCGCGCACCTCGCCGAGCTCGAGGTCCAGTCGCGCATGGCCGGCCGCTGGCGGATGTCGACGGTCCAGATGAGCTTCTCGATCATGCCCGCCCTCGTCTACCTCTTCGCCGGGCTGACGATCGCCGGCGGCTCGTCGGCGGTCTCGATCGGCACCGTCGTCGCGTTCACGACGCTGCAGACGCGGCTGCTGTTCCCGATCGGCTCGCTGCTGAACGTCGGGATCGACATCCAGACGTCGCGCGCGCTCTTCGACCGCATCTTCGAGTACCTCGACCTGCCGGTCGAGATCACGGAGCGGCCGGACCCCGTCGAGCTCGACGCCACTGGCGCAGGGATCCGGGGCGAGGTTCGCTTCGAGGGGGTCGCCTTCCGCTACGAGGAGGGCGGCGCGCAGACCCTCGACGGGGTCGACCTCGTCGTCGCGCCGGGGACGAAGACCGCGATCGTCGGCGAGACCGGCTCGGGCAAGACGACGCTCGGCTACCTCGTCGCGCGCCTCTGCGACGTCACCGGCGGCCGCGTCACGATCGACGGCGTCGACGTGCGCGACCTGTCGTTCGCGTCGCTCGCCCGGACGGTCGGGCTCGTCTCGCAGGAGACCTACCTCTTCCACGCCACGATCGCCGACAACCTGCGCTTCGCGCGCCCGGAGGCCAGCGACGAGGAGCTCGTCGCCGCGGCTCGCGCGGCGCGCATCCACGACCTCGTCGCGTCGCTGCCCGACGGCTACGACACCGTCGTCGGGGAGCGCGGCTACCGCTTCTCCGGCGGCGAGAAGCAGCGCATCGCGATCGCCCGCACGATCCTGCGCAACCCGCCGGTGCTCGTCCTCGACGAGGCGACGAGCGCGCTGGACTCCGAGACCGAGCGCGCCGTCCAGGAGGCGCTCGACCGGCTCACCGAAGGACGCACGACGATCGCGATCGCACACCGCCTCTCGACCGTCCGCGACGCCGACGAGATCGTCGTGCTCGACGGCGGCGCGGTCGTCGAGCGCGGGACGCACGACGAGCTGCTGGCGGCCGGCGGGCGCTACGCGCAGCTCGTCACGGGCGGCGACACCGTGGCAATCCCGGTGTGAGCGTCGCGCCGTTCTCGGACCTGCTGGTCGCGCGCTCTCACCCCGGCTGAGATCTGGCGCTGGTAAGCAGCGCCGTCGGGGCGCAGCTCTGCCAGACGCCGCAGCGTCTGCGCGAGGAACGATCCGGCGTCGACGTAGCCCGCCGCAGACGACTCCATGCATGAGCCTGTAGTCCGTCGCGCCGGCGCGTCAACCGGGCCGCGGAACCCGAAACGGCATCGATGAAGGAGGGTGAGTCGGGGCGCGGGCGGCAGGGACGCGGCGCCGCGGGATGCGCGCGGCAGGGACGCGGCGCCGCGTCCCAGGCGCGACCGTCGATTGGCGACTTATTCGCGAACAGTGCGAACAACTCGCCATCTGTCGCTCGCCAACGGGCGATCGGCGACTTCTTCGACCCTGGCACGAGCAACTCGCCATCCGCTCAGACGCCATCGGCGACCGCGGCCGCTTGCTCGACGCTCAGTGACGGGCGAGGAGCGCCCGGCGCCGGCCGCGGACGATGACGAGCGCGCGCGGCTCCTAATTCCCCCCATTCCCTATCAACTTATTTCTAGTTTGATGCCGGTGTCAAGCGCGGGTCGGGTATCCGCTCGCGGGAGCCGGCGCGTCAGCGAGCGTGATCGGTTGTCGGCGTCCGTGAGTGCTGCGAGGATCGCCGGCGGTATGCCGATGAGGAGCGTGTCCTTGTGAGCGAAGCGACGCCCACCGCGGGCCCGGCACCGTTGCAGGGCAGCGGCTCCCCGGTCAGCGCTCCCGCCGGCTATGCATGGGAACGCCTCGAGGACCAGCTGACGTGGTACGACCGCAAGGCCCAGCACCACCGGGAGCGCTTTCAGCGGCTGAAGGTGATGCAGATCGTCGTCGCCGCTGCCATCCCGGTGACCGCCGGCGCTGGTGCGAGCGCGTGGATCACGGGGTCGCTGGGCGCGTCGATCGTGGTGGTCGAGGGGCTGCAGCAGCTCTTTCAGTTCCAGCAGAACTGGACGGGCTACCGCTCGACGGCTGAGGCGCTCAAGCGCGAGAAGCATCTGTACCTCGCGCGCGCCGGCCCGTACGCCGAGGCGGCAAGGACGGACGCATTGCTCGCCGAGCGGGTGGAGGGGCTGGTGGCGCAGGAGCACGCGGCCTGGTCCTCGACGCAGGCCGACGCACGCGCCGCCGGCACGTCCTGAAGCGTCAGCGGGTCGTCGAGGCCGCGCGCGGATCGCGCGGCCCGTCGGCCACGATGTCGCGCCCGGTCGGGCGCAGGTCGGCGTCGAGCTCGAGCTGCCAGAAGTACCGCGTGAACGTGTGGCCGTGGGCGAAGTCGCCGACGTGTGGCTCGATCGTCTCGCCGCGCGCCATCCGCACGATGAGCTCGGGGTAGGTCCGGCCCGGGCGGGCGGCGTACATCGGCGCCGGGAAGGCGCCGCCGAAGCGCGTGTTGACGTCGGTGATCCCGAGGCCGATCTCGGGGTCGCGGAAGGCCTGCACCGTGCAGGGTCCGCGCACGCCGAGCGCCTCGCCGACGGCGCGGCCGAGCTCGATGAGCTCTTCGTCGTGGATGACCGTGCCCTTGATCGACTCGCCGCCGCGCGACTCGATCATCGTGCGCGGGATCGCGTTGAGGCAGCGCCCGTCGAGGTCGCAGAGCAGGTCGATCGAGAACTCCGGCCCGCCCATGAGGCGCTGCACCATGACCGGCTCCTTGATGTAGCCGATGAAGAACTCCATCTCGGCGCGGTCGGCCGCGGGGTGGATCGAGCGCGCGCCAGAGCCACGGCGCGGCTTGACCATGACCGGGAACGACGCTGGCTCCTCACCCGGCAGGCAGGTCGGCGGCGACGGCAGCCCGTGCGAGAGGAGCAGGTGATGGGCCTCGTACTTGTCGAACGTCGCGCGCGCGATCTCCGCGGAGGGGACGAACGCCGGTAGCTGCCCCCGGGCGGAGGCGAGCACCTCGATGTCGAGATCGGTCAGCGGGACGACCGCTCCCACGTCGTGCTCGGCGACGAGCTCGGCGAGGAACGGCACGTAGCCGGGGTCGTCGATGCGCGGTGGGAAGACGTGCAGGTCGGCCGCGTAGCGCGCGGGCGCGAGCGGGTTGGGATCGGCCGCGATCGTGAAGGCGTGCTCGCCGAACGCGCTGACGATGTCGTAGCGCTTGCCGACACCCGTGAGCAGGACGGCGGTCATCGGCCACCGTGGAAGCGTCCGAGCGTGTCGGCGCGCAGGCCGAGGCGCAGCGTCTCCAGCGACAGGACCTCGGCCGGCGGGACGTTGCCGAGGTTCACGTCGCCGCCGTAGCGATCGATGAGCCACACCTGCTGGTGCTTGCGTGGAGCCTCGAAGACGAGCTTGGAGCGGTCGATCTCGTGGACGATCTCGTCGATGAGCCCGGTGCGCGCCTCGCCGTCGGGCCGGTACAGGCCGGCGGTGCCGGTGGCCCGGCCCTCGCAGACGACCATCTGCGCCCCGGCCGCCAGTGCCTCGCGGATGAGGTGCACCCAGCGGTAGGGCGCCATGAGCGCGTCGGGGTCCTTCTCGCCGACCTCGGCGTAGACCGTGTAACGGCGCGCCATGCGCTTGATGAGCGCGGTCTTCTCGGACTCCGGGATCGCGACGACCCCGCTGGAGACCTCGATGCGGTCGATGCCGAGCGCGTCGATCCAGCCGCACAGCTCGTCGACGCGGCCGTGCAGCCAGGCGAGCTCGGTCAGCGTGCCGCCGAGCATGACCGGCACGTCGTGAGCGCGGTATGCCGCGAGCTTGGAATCGAGGTCGGCCGTGACGTAGGCCGAGCCCCAGCCGAGGCGCACGGTGTCGATGTGCGCGGCGGCCTGGCGCAGCATGCCCTCGACCTCGGTCGTCGTCAGGCCCGTGTCGATGACGTGCGTGAGGCCCGCCGTTCGAGGCTTGGGCATGCGCGCGGGCAGCGGCAGGAAGTCCGGCATCGCGGCGGGAGGCTATCGTCGCTCGGTGCGAGCAGCGCGCGTGCCTCGTGCGCCGCGAGGAACCAAACGGCACAGACGGGTAGGCCTGACGAACATGCGCAGCGAGTCCTCCATCGGCGAACGGGTCGTCGAGCTACCGGCCACCGCGGCGGCGGCCGCCCTCGCCCGTCGCGAGCTGGCTGCCACACCGGGGCTTGCGGGCGAGCTCGGCTACAAGGCGCTGCTCATGGCGTCCGAGCTCATCGCCGTCTACGTCCAGGACGTCGACCCCGACCCGCGAGCGCGGCTGGCGCTCGTGATCCGCGTGACCCCGGAGCGCGTGCGCGTCGAGGTCGGCGGGCCGCAGCCGGACGTGTCGCCCGATGAGATGATGCACTCCAGCGAGACGCCGTCGCTCGGCGGCATGGGCCTGCGCATCGTCGATCGCATGGCCGACGCCTGGGGCGTGCAGGGCGACCACGACACGTCGATCTGGTTCGAGCTGATCCGGTAGGCAGTGAGCGTCCGGCGGGACGCTAGCGTGCAGGATCGATGCAGCTCGCCCCCGACCGCCCGAACGTCGAGCTGCGCCGCAACGCCGCGGGCGTCGAGATCGTCGTCCTCGCCTTCCCCTACGACGCCCACATCGTCGCGCGCGTGCGCGGCATCCCGGGGCGGCGCTTCGACTGGGACCGGCGCGAGTGGTGGGCCCCGGTCGACGACTGGGCGGCGGTCCACGTCGCCGACGTGCTCGAGCGCTTCGCCGAGCTCACCGCGAGCGACGCGGTGCACGCCTGGCTTGCCGGAGTCGAGCGTCGCTGGGTCGGGACCGTCGGCACGATGCGCCATGACGGACGCGGCTGGTGGACGCTCGCGACCATGGCCGGCAGCCCGCCGGAGGTGCTGCTCGCCGGCTCGGTGCAACGCGACGGGATGCTGCTCGCGCCGCTGACCGCAGCGGGCGCGGCCGCGCTCGCCGAGCAGGACGCCGCGCGCCTGGACGCCGGCGCGCGCCGCTGCGTCGACGCGCTGCTGGCCGGCGAGGACCCGCCCCCGCCGGCGCGGCTGCGGCTGCGCGGACGTTCGACGGCCGGCGCCTGCGCCTCGACGTCCTCTGGGACCCCGACGCCGGGGCGGCGTTCTGCAGGCTCCCCGGCGCCGAGGCCCGCAGCCGGACGCTGCCGGTCGACCCCTGGGTCGTCGAGCCGCTCGACGCCTACCTCGCCCGCCACGACGTCGCCGTCGACGGCCCCGGCGCGCACGTGCTCGGCGCGCTGCGCGAGGAGCACGAGGCCGCGCTCGCGACGATCCGCCATTCGCGCGCCGTCAGCGGCGAGCCGATCGCCGCCGTCGCGGCCGTCCTCGGCGGCGAGCTCGCCCCGTTTCAGTGGGCGGGCGTGCGCTACGTGCTCGACGCGCGGCGCGCGTTCATCGCCGACGAGCAGGGACTCGGCAAGACCGTCGAGGCGCTCGCCGCGCTCGAGGCCGACGGCGCGTTCCCGGCCGTCGTCGTCTGCCCGGCGTCGCTGAAGCTCAACTGGGAGCGCGAGGCCGCGCGCTGGCTCGCGCACCGCGGCGTCGCGGTCATCGAGGGGCGGGTCGCGGTGCCGCCGACCGCCGACATCACGATCCTGAACTACGAGATCGTCGCCGCGCACCGCGATGCGCTCGCGCGAATCCGGCCGCGGGCGCTCGTCGTCGACGAGTCGCACTACGTCAAGAACGCGCAGGCCAAGCGCACGCAGGCGGTGCGGCGGCTGGCCGCGGCGGTCGCGCCGGACGGGCTGCGGCTCGCGCTCACCGGCACGCCGGTGCTCAACCACGCTGAGGAGCTCGTGAGCCAGCTGCGCGTCATCGGGCGCCTGGAGGACTTCGGCTCCGGCGCCCAGTTCGCCCGCCAGTTCCGCGGTGAGCTGTCGGAGGAGCGCCTGCACTGGCACCTGCGCCGGCGCTGCTTCGTGCGCCGCTTGAAGTCCGAGGTCCTGCCCCAGCTGCCCGCCAAGCGCCAGGTCGTCGTGCCGGTCGCCCTGTCCAACGCGCGCGAGTACCGGCTCGCCGAGGAGGACGTCATCGCCTGGCTGCGCTCGCAGCCGCTCGATCTTCGCGAGCTGCAGGCCCGCATCGCCGCGACGCTGCGCGCCGAGCGCCTGGCGCAGCTCGGGACGCTCCAGCGGCTGGCCGCGCGGGGCAAGCTCGCGGCTGCGCTGTCGTGGATCGGCGACTTCCTGCAGTCCGGCGAGCCGCTCGTCGTCTTCGCGCGCCACGTCGAGATCCAGGAAGCGGTGCTCGCGCGCTTCCCCGACGCCGCGCACCTGCTCGGGCGCGACTCGATCGCCGCGCGCGACGCGGCGGTAGGGGCGTTTCAGTCCGCCGAGGGGCCGCAGCTCCTCGTCGGCGCGACGCGGGTGGCGGCGCAGGGCATCACGCTCACGCGCGCGTCGAACGTCGCCTTCCTGAAGCTCGAATGGACGCCTGCGATGCACGACCAGGCGGAAGATCGCTGTCACCGCATCGGCCAGCACGACGCGGTCACCGCGTGGTACCTGCTCGCCGCCGGCACGATCGACGAGACCATGGCGGCGCTCATCCAGCGCAAGCGCGGCATCGTCGCCGCCGTCACCGACGGCCGCCGCAGCGACGGCCACGGGCTCGTCGAGGCCGTCGTGCGCGAGCTGCGCGACGGCAGGCCGCTGCGCCATCTGCGGCCGGTGGCCTGAGCGTGGCGCGCAGCCGGCGGCCATGTCCAGCGCGGCGCGCGGCTCAGCCAGGCTGGCGGGCGGGCGACGGGTGATGCGTTCGGTCGACAGCACCTCGCGAACGGTCAGCAGGTTGTCGAGGCTCGGCGCGCACCCGGTGGGCATGCCGTCCTCGGGATCGAGGCGTGGCTGGGTCGTCGGGATACCGCGGAGGGGTCGTCCCTCGGGGTAAGCGCGGGATCGCCTCACGGATGACATCCGAGCGCGAGCGCCGCGCGAGCGTCCAGCTGGGCGGTCAGGTCGTCGCTGCGCTGAACGAGAGCCGCGCCCGCCACGCGGGTTGAGGCATCCCGAATTCGCATAGCGCTGGCGAACGGCAATCACTGACAGAGGGGTAGAGCGGGGCGGGTGCGAAGGGGCCGGCGCGAAGGGCGGAGCGCCAATGGGCGCGGGTGAGCGCGAGGGTCCCGGCGCGGCGCCCTGGAGGAGAGCCGCCATCGTCGATTGGCGACTTCCTCGGGCTGGCAGCCAAGAAATCGCCAATCGGCGCGACCGCCGCATCGATTGGCGACTTCCTCGGGCTGGCAGCCAAGAAGTCGCCACCTATGCGGCGGCGAGCCAGACCAGCGCGTTCCGGCGCGCACCTCATCGATGCCGTTCGCGAGCCCTTGTCAAGTGCTCGCGGCCGAGTCAGCCCAGGCGTAGCGCGGGCGGGACGCCGCGCGCATGGATGTCATGCGCAAAGCGCCCCACACCACCACGACTCGCCGACCGTGTCGCGTTTGCTCCTCTATAGGAGGAAAAGGGCTTTCCATCTTGGTGCAGTAGATTGAGGGGGTGTCGCGAGGCGCACCAAGGGCGGCGGTCGACTATCCCGGCTCCTACGCCGACCTTCGGAGCTGGTTTGCGGATGACCGGGTGTGCTTGGACTACCTGGACTGGCTGCGCTGGCCGCAGGGATTCCGGTGTCCGCTGTGCGCGGGCGAGCAGGCGTGGAAGCTTCCGGATGGCCGGTGGTCATGCGGTCGCTGCGG
>JBPCJA010000118.1:0-13677 GCA_051005755.1 Solirubrobacteraceae bacterium | reverse complement strand
CGCCGAACACGACATCGAACATCTTCGCCAAGTCGATCTCCAAGGACGGCGGCCGCGGCTCCTACCGCGGTCTGCTCGAGGTGGCCAAGGGCGCCCACGGCTCGAAGTCCAAGGTCGTCTGCGACGCGCTGCTGCTCGACGACCAGTCGCGCTCGGACACCTACCCGACGATCCGCATCGGCGAGAACGACGTCAACGTCGGCCACGAGGCGACGGTCTCGAAGGTCGGCGAGGAGCAGCTCTTCTACCTCACGAGCCACGGCCTGAACGAGGAGGACGCCTCCAAGCTCATCGTCAACGGCTTCATCGAGCCGATCGTCAAGGAGCTGCCGATGGAGTACGCCGTCGAGATGAACCGGCTCATCGAGCTCCAGATGGAGGGTTCAATTGGCTAGTCCATCGACGGCCACGGAACCGGCTTGGCTGACGGCGCGCCGGGAGCGCGCCGTCTCCTTGCTGCAGTCGCTGCCGCTGCCATCCTTCCGGGGCAACCCCGGCTGGGAGTTCACGTCGCTGAAGAGCCTCGACCTCGACGCGTACGGCACGCCGGATCAGGTCAGCGCCGACGCCGGCGGTCTCGGCGTCTTCGATACCCCTGCGAGCGCCGTGCTGCTCGAGCAGGTCGACCACGTTCACGGCGAGCCGCCCGAGCCGGCCGCCGACGGGACGCTCGTCCTGCCGCTGAGCGTCGCCGTCCAGTCGCACCCCGAGCTCGTCGAGCGCCACTTCGGCTCGATCGTCTCCGCGGACGACCCGTTCGTCGCGCGCAACGAGGCCGGCTGGCAGGGGGGCGCGTTCGTCTACGTCCCGCGCGGGGTGCACGTGGAGGAACCGATCGTCGTGACCGTCGTGCAGTCGCAGGCGCAGACCGCGCTGCACTGGCGCACGCTCGTCGTCCTCGAGGAGGGCGCGCAGGCGGAGGTCTGGGAGCAGTACGTCTCCACCGACGCCGACCATGACGCGCTCTTCAGCACCGTCAGCGAGCTGTCGGTCGGCCAGAACGCGCGCCTGAGGTACGTCTGCGCCCAGGGCCTGAGCGAGAAGTCGTGGATCTTCGGCGCGCAGCGCGCGGTCGTCGCGCGCGACGGCGCGCTGGACTGGATCGCGCTGGGCTTCGGCGCCGGCAACGGCCGCGTCGCGATGGATACCCAGCTCGCGGGCAAGGGCGCCGACGCGAAGGTCACGGGCGCCTACGCCACGCGCGGGCGCCAGCACCTCGACTACGCCACCACGCAGCAGCACGCGGCCGCGAACACGACGTCCGATCTCGCCTTCCGCGGCATCCTCGACGGGCGCTCGAGCACCGTCTGGTCGGGGATGATCAAGGTCGATCCGGGAGCGCAGCAGATCGACGCCTTCCAGGAGTCGCGCAACCTGCTGCTGACGAAGAAGGCGCACGCCGACTCGATTCCAGGCCTCGAGATCCTCGCCAACGACGTGCGCTGCACGCACGCGGCGGCGATCGCCCAGATCGATCCCGAGCAGCTGTACTACCTCCGTTCGCGCGGGCTGTCGCTCGACAAGGCCAAGCGCCTGGTCATCGAGGGCTTCCTCGAGGCGACCGTCGGGCGCTTCGAGGAGGGCTTCGTGCGCGAGGCCGTGGCGGGAGCGCTCGAGCGCCGGCTCGAAGCGGTCCTTGGCTGAGACGTCCCGGGCGCGTGCGCAGCGCGCGCTTGCGGTAGAACGCCGGGCATGGAGGAATGGATCGCAGCGGCCGCCGAGCGGATCGCCGCACGCGCGCCGGATGAGCTCGCGCGCTTCGTCGCCGTCTCGTCGCCGTCCGGTGACGTCGAGGGCGCCGAGGCGGGCTTCGCAGTGGCCGTCTCGCTCGCCCCGCAGGGCGTTGGAGTCGAGCGCGCGCCCTGCTCGTCTCCCGGCCACGCCGAGGACCTCATCCTCACGCTGCAGGGCAGCGGCAGCGGCCGGATCGTGCTGCTCGGCCACGTCGACACCGTCGTCTCGCACGGCGACCATCGGCCGCTGCAGCGCGACGGCGAGAACCTGACGGGCTCGGGCACGGTCGACATGAAGGGCGGCAACGTCCTCGCGCTCGGCGTCCTGCGCGAGCTCGCGCTGCTGCCGGACCGCTTCGCCGAGGTCGCGCTGCTGCTCGTCTGCGACGAGGAGTGGCGCGCGGGGGACTTCGCTCACACCGCTCGCTACGCCGGCTACGACGCCTGCCTGTGCTTCGAGGGAGGCGAGCTCACGGCCGCGGGCGAGGAGGCGGTGGTCGTCCGCCGCAAGGCTGCCGGGACGCTGCGCGTCGTCGCGCACGGCCGCTCCGCGCACTCGGGCGCCAACCCCGACCGCGGCGCCAACGCGCTGCTCGCGCTGGCGGCCGCCGCGCAGGCGGTCGCGTCCCGCCACGACCCGCGCGGCAGCGAGCACCTCACGGCGGTGCCGACGGTCGTGCGCAGCGGCGAGGCGTTCAACGTCGTCCCCGCCGACGGCGAGCTGCTCTGCGACCTGCGCGCGGACGGGCTGCAGACGTTCGACGAGGTCCTGGCGGGCCTGCCCGCCAACGTCGACGGCGTGCGCCTCGATGCCGATCTGCTGCGTCGCTGGCCCGGAATGGACGCGAGCGCGCGGACGGCCCCGCTGCTGGCCGCGGCGAGCGAGCGGCTCGGGCGCCCGATCCGCGGCACGCACCGCGGCGGGGCGAGCGACGCGAGCTACCTGGCGCCGGTCATCGACGTGACGATCGACGGCCTCGGCCCGCGCGGCGGCGGCGCCCACACCCCGCGCGAGTACGTCGTCGAGTCCTCGCTGCGCACCCGCGCCGAGGTCGCCCTGGCGCTCGTCGATGCGACGCTGGAATGACCGTGCGGCGCGACAGTCCAATTTCCGGGGACCCCGCCGTGCATTCGTCTTGAAGCTGCGCTAAGGTTCCGCCGGTCAGTGACCAGCCGAGTCCATGCCGATCATCGGCAGGGAGCGGGGGAACCATTTGGGAGGCTTTTGCCTCCCGGGGGCGAATCGCCGTCTTGTGCGGCATAGCGCTAGCTCTTTCTGCGCGAGCCCGTCAGCTAACCCCGCAGGCACCCGAGGGAGAGGGGTCGTGCCCGCGTGAAGTCGTCGATCCGGTTCACCATGTTCCTCGTGGCGATCGTGCTGTTCGTGCCCGTGACGGGCGCAGCGGCCAAGAAGCGCAGCTTCAGCCTCGGTGATCGGACACTCAAGCAGGGGGACCGCGGGCGTGACGTCCGGCTCCTGCAGACGTACCTCACGCGCGCGGGCATGCGCACCGGTGTCGACGGGGTCTTCGGCAGCGGCACGAAGTCCTCCGTCCGCAACTTCGAGCGCGCCCAGCGCCGCCGCGTCGACGGGAAGGTCACGCACAGCGACGTCGTCGTCCTCATGGACGTCGCGCTCAACGGTGGCGCTGTCGCGTCGGCCGCCGCCACCGGCGGCGCCCTGCCGAAGAACAAGCCGCTGCCCACGCCACCTGCGCCGCAGCCGCTGCAACTCGGACCAGGGATGGTCGCCACCGTCGGCCCTGACGGGCTCGCGACGGCGCCCCTGCTCGCGCCTCCGGTCGTCCAGGCGATGATCAACGCGGGCAACCAGATCGCGACGAAGCCCTACATCTACGGCGGCGGGCACGGCAAGTGGGAGGACGCCGGCTACGACTGCTCGGGCTCTGTCTCCTACGCGCTGCACGGCGCCGGCCTGCTGGAGACGGCGATGCCCTCGGGGAGCTTCGAGAACTGGGGCGACCCCGGTCCCGGCCAGTGGGTGACGATCTACGCCAACCCCGGCCATATGTACATGGTCGTCGCCGGCCTGCGCTTCGACACGAGCGGGCGCGCGAGCGCCGGCACCCGTTGGCAGGCGGCCATGCGCTCCGGCGAGGGCTACGAGGTCCGTCACCCGCCGGGCCTGTAGCCCAGCCGGACTCTTTAGGGACGCAAATCGTGCGTTAGCTCGCCCGGCGAGCGCATTCGCTCGCGGCAGTGCAGAAGTCGGCGATCGTTCGGGGTACGGCCTCTTCATCGCGACCGAAGGAGACCACATGTCGGACGGAACGATCGACGACGCCAAGGGACGGGCCAAGCAGGCGGCCGGCGACCTCACCGGCGACGAGAAGCTCAAGAACGAGGGCAAGGTCGACCGCGCGTCCGGCAAGGTCAAGAACGCGGTCGGCGGGGTCGCCGACAGGGCGAAGAAGCTGCTGCGCAGGCACTGACGCTCCGCGCGCGGTCCTTACGTCGTGCTGACCGGTCGGAAGCTCGGGACGGTGGCCGTCGCGCTGGTCGCGATCGGCGTGACGCCCGCGATGGCGCAGGCGCGCGTCGCGCTCGTGGCGACGCAGAGCGCCGAATTGACGTTCGTCGACATGAGCTCTGACCGTGTCGTCGCACGGCTTGCGCTGCCCGGCCCCGGCCGGGCCGTGGCGGTCTCGCGCGACGGGTCGCGCGGCTTTGTCGCCGCCGGCGCGACGATCGTCGCCGTCGACGTCAACGAGCGCACGGAGCTCACGCGCCGGACGCACGGCAGCGCGCCGGTGACGTCGCTCGCGGTGGCACCCGACGGACGTCGCCTCTACGCCGTCCAGGGCCAGCGGCTGCGGATCCTCGACGCAGCGACGCTGGCCCTGCGAGGCTCGGTGGAGCTCGGCGGCCAGGGGCGGGCGATCGCGCTGCGCCATGCCGGCGACCTCGCGGCGGTCGTGCTCGCGGGCGGCGGGGTCACGATGGTCGACACGGTGGCCAGGCGGCGGCTACGGCGGGTGCGCGTGCCGGGCGCGCTCGGCGTGGCGGTCGCGGACGCCGGGCGCACGTTCGTCAGCGCGCGCGGGCGCCTGCGGATCATCGATCGTGGCACGGACCGCGCGCGGCGGCGCGCCATCCGCCTGCCGCGCGGCTCGGGCGGGCACCTCGCGCTGTCGCCGGGGCGCTCGCGCCTGGCCGTCGGCGCGCGTCCCGGCGGCACCGCCGGCGCGCTCGTCGTCCTGCGCAGCGGGCACGCGCGGCGCCTGGCGGCCGGCCCGGGGACCGGCACGCCGGCCTGGACGACCGATGCGAGCCGGCTCTTCTTCGCCAACAGCGGCAACGGCACGCTGACGCTCGTCAGCCCGTTCTCGCGCCGGCGCCTGGACGTCGTGCACCTGCGGACGGCGCCGGTCGGCATCGTCGTGCAACCGGGCCTCGCCCTCATCCGCGGCACAGCCGGCAACGACACGCTCACGGGCACCCGCGGCCGGGACCGCATCGAGGGCCTCGAAGGCGACGACCTGCTGCGCGGCGGGCGCGCGCGCGACGTCCTCGACGGCGGGCCCGGTGCCGACCGCGTCTCCGGCGGCTCGCTGACCGACCGGATGAGCGGCAGCGAGGGCGACGACTTCCTCACCGCCGGCACCGGCAACGACACGGTTGCGGGCGGCGCGGGCGACGACGGCGCCAACGGCGGCACCGGCAACGACACGATCGACGGCGACGAGGGCAACGACGCGCTTGACGGCGGCGACGGGGACGACACGATCCGCGGCGGCAAGGGCGATGACCAGATCGTCGAGCATGGGTTCGGCAACGACCCGCTGCTCTCGGGTGGACCCGGCGACGACGTCATCCGCGGCGGGCGCGGCGACGACCGGAGGATGCTCGGCGACGACGGCGACGACGAGCTCTTCGGCGAGGCCGGCTCCGAGCAGATGAGCGGCGGGCGCGGCGACGACGTGCTCGACGGCGGGCGCGGCGGCGACAACATGCTCGGTGACGAGGGCGACGACGCGCTGCGCGGCGGAATCGGCAACGACCGCGTCGGCGGCGGGCTCGGACAGGATCGGCTCGACGGCAGCTCGGGCCAGGACACGCTCGACGGCGGCGACGACAACGACGAGGTCGTGGGCGGACCGGGGCCCGACATGCTGCGCGGCGGGCCCGGCGACGACTCGATCCGCGCGGCCGACGACAGCCTCGACACCGTCGAGTGCGGGCCCGGCAACGACACGGTCTACGTCGAGGACGACGCCCCCGACCGCGACCGGCTCCTCGACTGCGAGCTCGTCATTCGCACGCCCCCCGAGCTCGCCAACGACACCGAGCTGCACTCGATCATCCGCGGGACGGACGGCGAGGACGTCCTCGAGGGCACCGGCGGCAGCGACTCGATCTTCGGCCGGCCGGGCATCGACCGCCTCTTCGGCCGCGGCGGCGACGACTACGTCGACGGCGAGGACGGCGACGACGAGCTCTCCGGCGGCCCGGGCAACGACATCATCGCCGGGCGCAACGGCGCCGACCTCATCCACGGCGACGGGGGCGACGACCGCATCACCGGCGACCGCGGCAGCGACCGGATCTTCGGCGGACCCGGCAACGACGAGATCTTCGGCAACCTCGACAGCGACGTCCTCGACGGCGGCGCGGGCGACGACCGCATCAACGTCGTCGCCGGTGGGATCGACATCGTCACCTGCGGACCGGGGAAGGACACGGTCTTCGTCGGCGTCGGGGACGTCGTCTCCCCCGACTGCGAGGACGTCAGGCGCTGACGCAGCCGTGACCGCGATCGGGGAGGATGGCGGCAACGATCGTTCGTCACGGGGAGGCACGCATGCGGTTCGAGCACACCAACGTCCGCGTTCGCGACATCGATGCGTCGCTGCGCTTCTACGAGGCGCTCGGCTTCGAGCGGCGCGGGCGACTGCAGTTCGACGGCGCGTACAACCTCTACCTCGGCCTGCCCGGCGACGGCGACACGCTCGAGCTGACGGTCAACGAGGGTCGCGAGGAGCCCTACGACCTCGGCGGCGGCTACGGGCACGTGGCGCTCGCGGTCGAGGATCTCGACGGGCTGCTGGAGCGGCTCGCCGGGCAGGGGATCGAGCCCGAGAAGCCGCCCTACGCACCCGGCGGCAGGGAGGAGTTTCGGATCTGCTTCGTGCAGGACCCGGACGGCTACCGCGTCGAGCTCATCGACGGCGAGTTCGACACACCCCAGGATCCCGACCAGTGAGGAGAAGGGCATGCTGTTCTTCGTGCGCTTCGACGTGACGCAGCCGGCCAGCGTGAGCAACGAGGATCTCGTCGAGATCTGGAAGCGGGAGGCGGCCGCGGCGATCGGCGCGATGGACGCCGGCGCCGTGACGCACCTCTGGAAGGTCGCCGGCCAGCGCGTCGTGCTGGGAGTCCTCGACCTGCCGACGGCCGAGGATCTCGACCGCGCGCTCGCCTCGCTGCCGATCATCCGCGAGATGGGCGCCGGCGTGCGCACGGAGGCGCTGCCGATCTACGACTACAGGACGTTCGCGCAGGACCTCGAGGACGGGGCCCACGGGCCGTCGTAGTGCCGGCCGTCCGCCCGGGGGGACCGGGCTCCGGACCGTCGGCCACGACGGTCCGGGGTGACCGGGCCCCGGACCGTGGTGGCCGTTACTCGTCCGACGCCGGGCGCCGGCGGTCGCGCTTGCGCTGGGCGTCGCGGCGCTTGGCGTCCAGGCGCCGGCGGTGGGAGGCCTTCGTCGGCTTCGTCGGGCGCCGTGCGCGCGGAACCTCGAGCGCGCGCGCGATGCGCTCCGCCAGGCGCTCGAGCGCGAGCGCCCGGTTGCGCGTCTGGCTGCGCGCGTCCTGGGCGATCGCCCGCACGACCGGGCCACAGCGCGCGATGACGCGCCGCTTCTGGGCGTCGTCGAGCGTTCCCGACGCGGCGACGTCGAAGCTCGCCTCGATCCGCGACTCGGTGACGTTCGCGTGCTGGCCACCGGGGCCCGAGGAGCGGCTCGCGCGCACGCTGACCTCGTCGAGCGGGATCGCGACGTCGCGATTGATCAGCAGCAGTTCGCGCATCGATGCATCATCCCGTCCGTTTGGCCGGCGTCGCCCGGTGGGCGGATGGCTAGGCTCCGACCATGTCCCATAACCTCGCCTTGAACCTCACCCGCACTGCTGCCGAGCATCCCGATGTCGTCGCCTGCAAGCTCGACGACGCCGCCTTCACCTACGAGCTGCTCGACCACGCGAGCGCCCGCGTCTCGGCGATGCTCAAGAGCAAGGGCGTCGGCGCCGGCGATCGGGTCGGGATCATGCTGCCCAACGTCCCGTACTTCCCGGCGATCTACTACGGCGCGCTGCGAGCGGGCGCCGTCGTCGTGCCGATGAACGTCCTGCTGAAGGCGCGCGAGATCGGTTATTACCTCTCCGATTCGCAGGTCAAGGTCCTCTTCGCATGGCACGACTTCCTCGGCGCCGCGGACCAGGGGGCCAAGGACGCCGGCGGGGTCGAGGTCGTGCCCGTCAAGCCCGGTGAGATCGAGGGGCTGATCTTCGCCCACGAGCGCGACGACGACGTCGCCGAGCGCGCCGGCGACGACACGGCGGTCATCCTCTACACCTCCGGCACCACCGGCCAGCCGAAGGGCGCCGAGCTCACGCACGACAACCTGCACAAGAACGTCGAGGTGGCGGTCGGCCTCTTCGACATGGGCGTCGGCGACGTCATCTTCGCCGGCCTGCCGCTCTTTCACTCCTTCGGGCAGACCTGCACGATGAACGCCGCCGTCCACGGCGCCGCGACGATCACGCTGCTGCCGCGCTTCGATCCCGGGAAGGCGCTGGAGATCCTGTCCCGCGACCGCTGCACGGTCTTCGAGGGCGTGCCGACGATGTACGGCGCGCTGCTGCACTACCCCGACCGGGCGAACTACGACGTGTCGTGCCTGCGCGTCTGCGCCTCCGGCGGCGCCTCGATGCCGGTCGAGGTCATGCGCGGCTTCGAGGAAGCGTTCGGCTGCAAGGTGCTCGAGGGTTACGGCCTCAGCGAGACCTCGCCGGTGGCGTCCTTCAACCATCCCGACCGTGAGCGCAAGCCGGGGTCCATCGGCACCCCGATCGCCGGCGTGGAGATGAAGCTCGTCGACGACGCCGGCGAGGAGGTGCCGATCGGCGAGATCGGCGAGATCCTCATCAAGGGCCACAACGTCATGAAGGGCTACTGGCAGCGGCCTGAGGCGACCGCCGAGGCGATCAAGGACGGCTGGTTTGCCACCGGCGACCTGGCGAAGGTCGACGAGGACGGCTACTTCTTCATCGTCGACCGCAAGAAGGAGCTCATCATCCGCGGCGGCTACAACATCTACCCGCGCGAGGTCGAGGAGGTGCTCTACGAGCATCCCGCCGTCCGGGAGGTCGCGGTCGTCGGCGTGCCGCACGAGGAGCTCGGCGAGGAGGTCGGCGCCGCGGTCGCACTGAAGGACGGCATGGAGGTGGACCCCGAGGAGCTCAAGGCGTTCGTCAAGGACCAACTGGCCAGCTACAAGTACCCGCGCAAGGTCTGGCTCGTCGACGATCTCCCGAAGGGGCCCACGGGCAAGATCCTCAAGCGAGAGATCTCACCGCCCGAATAGGCCGCGCGAAGAGCGTTTGGCGCGGCGCGGGGTTGAGGGCGAGCGTTGGTTGGGGCCTCGGGCGGGCGGGCAGGCAGGCAGGCGGGCTAGCGGCCGGGCAGGCGCAGGGGGTGCGCGGCGCTGGTGGCGCGACGAAACTGCATCAATGAGGATGGGTGGGTCGGGAGGCGGGTGGCGGGATGCTTGTCGGTCGGCGGTCGTGCAGGCGAAGCGAGCGGAGTGTGTGTCACCTCGTCGCATGGCGAGGTGTTCGGCGTAGGCGCGAGGAAGTCGCCAACCGGCGGTGTCCCGTCCGGCGCGTGGCGAGGTGTTCGGTGTAGGTGCGAGGAAGTCGCCAACCGGCGGTGTCCCGTCCGGCGCGTGGCGAGGTGTTCGGCGCCGGGTGAGAAGGTCGCCAACCGGCGGTGTCCCGTCCGGCGCGTGGCGAGGTGTTCGGCGCCGGGGCGAGAAGGTCGCCAATCGGCGGTGTCGTCGGCGTAGAGCGTCGGCCGACTCGCTGCCGGCGGGCGCGTGTTGTGGCGCCTCACCGGCTGGCGAGGTGTTCGGCATAGGCGCGAAGAACTCGCCAACCGGCGATGTCCCGTCCGGCGCGTGGCGTGTTGTTCGGCGCCGGGGCGAGAAGGTCGCCAATCGGCGGTGTCGTCGGCGTAGAGCGTCAGGCGACTCGCTGCCGGCGGGCGCGTGTCGTGGCGCCTCACCGGCTGGCGAGGTGTTCGGCGCAGGCGCGAAGAACTCGCCAACCGGCGATGTCCCGCCCGGCGCATGGCGTGTTGTTCGGCGCAGCCGCGCAGAAGTCGCCAACCGCCGGTGTCGCGCCTCCCGACGCCTTGCGAGGCGCCGCCGGCCTCCGGCCCGCTCGCGTCGGCGCGCAGCTCGTGAAGGTTCGCGAAGAAGGCCGCCGAGTACAGCAGCGGCGGCAGGAAGATGACGAGCACGAGGTCGGGCGCGAGCGCGGTGTCGGGCAAACCGGGCACGAAGCCGAGCACGAGCCCGCCGAGGACGAGGACGATGGGGTAGGGGATGTTCGCGAGCCGCGCGGCGGTGGCCAGCCCGGCCACGGCCACGAGCAGGCTGATGAGGACGAGCTCGACCTCGTGCATGGCGCTCCCGGGTCGTGGCGATCGCGCGTCAGGCTAATGGACGCGTCCGGAAGCTTGCCGGGTTTTCCCGACGCCCGATCCGTGCCTGGCGGCCGGCATTCGGTAACACCTCGCCGAACCGCCCGGCCACGTCCACCAGCGGTCGCTCTCGGCACGACGGTCCGCCATGCCGTTCACGGCCGCCGCGTCATAGCCCCGGCGGATGGCGCGCGACGAAGCCGCCGGTAGGGCGCATGTCGCGCGTCCAGCGGGTCCCGCCGCCCGGGAGCGCAGAGGTGTCGAAGCGCCAGCCTGCGACGACCATGAAGGCATGGCCGGCGTTGGCGTAGACCGTGATCCACTCGCCCGGCCCGGCGTCGCCCCAGCTCATGAACGGACCCGAGGCCATCGGCGAGGAGACGAGCCCGGCTGCGGCGAGCGCGTAGCTGATCGAGCCCGAGCAGTCGTAGGCGTTGGCCCGGAAGCTGCCGTGCCCGCCGCCGTAGACGTAGGGCAGGCCGGCGATCGCGTTGCCCGCGGCGATGACCAGCGCAACGGCCTGCGGGGCGCCCGGCGGCGGCTGGACCGCGCCGCCCGCGTTCGTGCGGATGCCGGCGCGTGCCGAGCGCGCCTGGCGCCGGCGCAGCGCCGCGAGCTGGCTCTGGACCCGGCGCAGCGCGGCGCGCTTGAAGTCGCGCCCGGCCAGGCGCCGCGCGCGCTCGTTGAGCAAGGCGTTCTCGACCGCCTGCGCGCTGTCGCGTCGGCGCTCGATCCGCGCGGCGATGCCCCGCTCTCGTGCCTGCATCGTGGCGAGGCGGCTCGCCTGCTTGGCGACCGCCACCCGCGAGGTGCGGGCGGCGTCCATGATCTGCGCGTTCTGACGGGCGATGCGCTTGAGGAAGTCGGCCTTCTCGAGCAGGTCGGTGAAGCCGCGGGCCGTGATGACGACCGCGAGGAGGTCGGGCTTCGGGTTGCGGTAGGCCGAGAGCAGGTTCTCGCGCAGCGCGTCGGTCGCCTCGCGCTGGCGGTTGACGAGACGGGTGAGACGCGCGCGCGCGCGCACGAGCGCGTCCTCGACGGCTTGCAGCTGCGCCTGCTGTGCGGCGACGTCGGTCTGCAGCCGCCGCAGGCGTGCCTGGGCGCGGGCGAGCCCGCGGGCCGAGGACCGGATCCGCCGCGACTCGGCGGCGACGGCCGCGCGCAGCGCCTCCGCGCGTCCCTGCTTCGTCGCGATCCGGCCGGCAAGGTCGGCGTCGGCGGGGCCGGCCGTCCCGAGCACGGTCACAGCGACCGCCGCGCAGGCGGCCAGGGCGCAGATGAGGACGAGGCGTCGGAGGGAGAGAGGATGCATCGCGGGGGCGGCGGCGACGCTAGCAACAACGACGTTGTGATCGGGCCCTGTAGTCCTGCTCCTGCAAGCAATCGTGCAAGGGCTAGCTGCGCGCCCGCAATGCGGCGGTGAGCAGCGCGCCCAAGCCGAAGACCGTCGCCAGGAACCATACGAGCTCGCCCGCGAAGGGGACGAGCGCGAGCAGGCGCAGGATGACGAGGCCGATGAGGAACGCGAGGATGCGCGCCCCCTTGGCCGAGATGAGCCGGCCGATGACGAACGCGCTCGTGGTGTACGCGAGCCCGTAGAGCGGCAGCCAGACGAGCAGCAGGCCGACCCCGAGCGGGATGCCGACGACGGTGAAGAGCACCACGAAGCCGAGCACGGGGATAACGAAGAACGCAAGCAGGCCGACGAGCGCCGCCCGCAGCGTTCGCGCCTGCGCGGCGCGCGCGACGGCGTCCGCTGCCTTCGGGAAGAGCAGGAGCAGCAGGATCCCGAGCACCAGCATCGACACCGTCACGGCTATCCACACGCCGATCCTCACGGCGGTCCCGATGTCGCCGGCCTCGAGCTTCTTGACGTCGCCGCCGACCCGCGCGCCGGACGCGACCCGCGGATCCTTGTCGGCGTAGACGACGTCGCCCTCGACCCGCGCGCCGCGGGCGAGGATCGCCCTGCCGGCCAGCGTCACGACGTTGCCGGTCACCCGGCCGCGGATCGTCGCGTCGCCGTCTGCGACGACGATGTCGCCGTCGACCGTGCCGCGCACGCGCACGGTGACGTCGCCGTCGGCCACGATGACGTCGTCCGTCGTCTCGTTGGCGCCGACGACGACGGGACCGACGAGGACGATCCGCTCGTTGGACTCGGCTGCGAAGGCGCTTGCCGGAAGAATCCAGCAGAAGAGCAGCAACGCGATGACGGCGATGCGCTTCATTCCTGCGCGAGCCTATCTACGGACGCGCCGGGGTGGAAGATTCTTTCGGTGAACGCGCCCTCTCTTGGCGATCGAGCGCCAGCAACTTGGGTTGACAACACTATCCGTGTCAACTATGGTTGACGCCCATGGCATTCGTTCCGACCGAGGAGGAAGCGGTCCCGCGGGACCCCGCCGAGGGCCTCGCGGCCGTCGTCGCGCTACGGCGCCTCGCCGACAGGCTGGAGGCCGGACAGGTCGAACGCGCCGTCCGCGAGGGTTGGTCGTGGACCGAGATCGCGGCGGCGCTCGGCGTGAGCCGCCAGGCGGTCCACAAGAAGCACGCCAAGCGCCTCGGCACGCTCGGCGTGCGCTCAGGACGGCGCCGTGTTTGAACGTTTCACGCGCGAGAGCCGGCGCGCGGTCGTGCGCGCACAGGAGGCGGCGAGCCGGCTCGGCGCCGAGCAGGTCGAGCCCGAGCACCTGATCCTCGCCCTCGCCGGCGGCTGCGGCGACCCGGCCGCGCTCGCGCTCGCAGAGGTCGGCGTGGACCCCGAGGCGATCGCGGCGGCGATCGAGGAGGACCTCGTCGCGATGCTCGAGCTCGTCGGCGTCCCACCATCGGTCGTCGCCTCGACACCGCCGCAGCCGCGCCTCGATCTTCCCGGTCTGAGCCCGCCGACGAAGCAGGCGCTGGAGCGCTCGCTGCGCGAGGCGCTGCGCCGCCGCGACCGCCGCGTGGGCACCGAGCACCTCCTGCTCGGCGTGCTGCGCCCGCCCGCCGCGACGGTGCGACGGGTGCTCTCCCGGCTGGACGTCGAGCCCGAGCGGCTGGCCGCGCTCGTGCAGGTCGAGGCCGCCGCGCGCCGTTGACCCCGCGCTAGTGGTTCATCCTGCTAATTCGTGCCCTCATGCTTCGAGGGTCTTGCCGGTGTATGTCCACTTGAACGGTTTGGCGGTCTGGTTGTAGGTCTCGATGTAGGCGAGCATCTGCTCGGCGAGGTCC
>JBPCJA010000117.1:0-4618 GCA_051005755.1 Solirubrobacteraceae bacterium | reverse complement strand
GTCAACGGCAGCGGCGCGATCGTCGCCTGGGCCGAGGAGAACGCCGGCAGGGCCTAGTTTCAGGCAGGCTTCGGCCAGCCACCGCGGTGCCCGCAGCCGGTCGGCGGGCCAAGTCGCCGTCGATAAGGTGAAGACATGTCGGACGTGTCCCGTGCACTGGTTTTGCCGGACGTCCATGCTCCGTCGGACGGGATGCTCAAGACGTTGGCCCTGTACTGGCACGAGATCGTCGTCCCCGACTATGCCGAGCGCCTTGGGTGCTCACGCGAGACAGGCGCGCATACGCGCAGCCCTGCGTTCTCCGCCCTGGAAAGGGAAGGCGTGGTGGTCTCGGCGCCGCGTCACGTCGCGTTGCCGCCAGCGCCCGCCGATCTCTCCGCGCTTACCGTCAGCGCCGAGATTCTCGCCGACGTGGTCCGAGGCGACGGCACGGGCTGCATGAGCAGCGCGTTTCGATCGATCTTCGAGCCGCCGCCGGCACCCGCCAATCTCTCGCGGCTCCTCATCCGCGGGCAGAAGCTCGCCGGCGCCCTCGGGGACGACAGCGTCCGACGCCTGATGCATGCACTTCGCCCGGTCATCGAGGCGTGTTCTGAGGTTGGTCGCGACGAGCCAGCGACGACCGACGGCGCAGTGACATGCATACAGGAGCTGACACCGGCTGTTCTTGACGCGGTTGCAAACATGTCGCGCGAAGCCACATCGCTGTACCTCAACCGCCTTCAGGACGCGTTCGAGCTTGCCCGCAGGCACAACCTCGCGCCGGTCGCCCATTCGGTTGCGTCTCACGTCGGCTCGCTCGTGGGGGACTACGCCGGAAACGTTCCCCGTCGCGAGGCGGCGCTGCTCTCCGCTGCCGTCGACGCCTTCGAGGTCCATGACGACACTGCCGTCGAGGACATCCTGCTGTTCCGGATGCGGAATCGAGCGCTGCTAGGGCGCTTCAGGGCAAGCCTGGTCGACTTGTCAGCTGAGCTGCAGCAGGATGCTGCTCCCCTGACCCTACTGGCGAGCGCGCGGGACACCTATCGCAACCGGGTGCAGCCGGCGCTCGCCGACCTCGAAGCAGCCATGAGCGAGAGTCGCATGCGGTTCCTGATCCGCTCGCTCGTCGGCGCGACCGCCATCACGCTGGCTCCGGTCGAGCCGGTTCGTGCGGTCGAGGTGGGAGCGAGCCTCGTGGGCCACACAGTCAACTATCGCTTTTCGCGTGACAAGCTCCTGCGCGAGCATCCATTCGGTCTTCTGCACCAGATCACGGCCGAGTTTTCCGTCAACCCGGGGAGCGGGCGCACCGAGCTGGAACTCGCGATCCAAGACCCGGAGCAGTTCCTGCGGTCGATCCTCGGTCATCCTCGGTTGTACCGCCAGCTCCTGGGTGAGTTCTGGACCTCACGGCGTTGACGCAGCCGGGTCGTTCGCACAGCCTTGGACGACCTGCCTGTGGGCGCTGACTGAGCTGCATTGCGAACGGGCCGCTGCCGTGGCGGTGGCGGGCGTCGCCGCCTGAGCGGTCAGCTCGCCGCGACGCCATCGGCCGCGCTGCGCAGTGCGGCGATGTCGATCTTGCCCATCCCGAGCATCGCCTTCATCGCGCGCTCGGCACGCGTGGGGTCCGGATCGGCGAACAGCTCCTCCATCCCGGTCGGCACGACCTGCCAGGACAGGCCGTACTTGTCCTTCAGCCAGCCGCACGGCCCTTCCTGGCCGCAGTCGGACAGCCGTTCCCAGTAGTAGTCGATCTCGTCCTGGGTCTCGCAGCTGATCTGGAAGGAGACCGCCTCGTCGAACGTGAACTGGGGGCCGCCGTTGATGCCGACGAACCGCTGACCGTCCAACTCGAACTCCACCGTCATCACCGTGCCGGCCGCTCGCGGCCCAGCCTCGGTGTAATGGGCGACGTTCACGACGCGCGAGTTCTTGAAGACGGACGTGTAGAAGCCCGCGGCCTCCTCGGCCTCGGCGCGCGATCAGTCCCGCGTCGATGATGGCGAGGCCGGCGATGTCCACGGCGCTCGTGTGGCCCAAGACGGATGGGACCGCAGTTGGCCCACTGCGCGGCGCCCGTGGAGCGACGAGGTCGGCACCGTCGTACCGATCGTGTTCACGCGGCCCTGCCACCGTCGAGTAGCCTGACGGCGCCGGATGGCGCCGCGCGGATGTTGTCTGGCCATCGGGTGGCCGGGTGCAGCCGACTGCGTGGAACAGCTTGCCGCCTGTCGTCTTCACGGAAATCCAACCTGAACTATCAAGGAGACAACATGCGCAGTTCTGTTCGTCGAGTTCTCATGGGCGCCATCGTGACGATGGCGATCGCGGCAGGAGGGCTGGCGGGGGCGCAGGTAGCCAGTGCTGACTGGACCAGTCAGTACAACACGACGGCCGGCAAGGCGTGGGCCAACTGCCATCAGCGCTCGGGGATCTGGGGTCACGGCGCCTGTAACTATGTGTCGTACGTGACGAGCGGCGACTACCCCGGGGCCACAGGTAACCGCTACTTCATCTGGAACATCCACTTCGAGAACCACACATGCCCGGTCGAGTACCACATCAGCGCTGAGGACTACATCTTCTACGCCGACCTGGCAAATCCGTGCTTCTGATGCCTGAAGCCAGGGCTGGCGCGGGTGGCTGAGGCCACAGCCGCGCTGGCGTCTCGTTGCTCACGTCCGGACGAGCAAGCCCGACCAAGCACTGCTGCCTGCCACTGGCTATTAGGACACATCCGCAAGGTGCCCAAGCGCCGCAATCCGCGAGCTCGCGGATTCGGCATGGGCCACGCTGAACGGCACCGACAAGGCCTTCATCGCCGCAGTCAACGGGCCGGCGGCGGGAGTCGGACAGCGACGTTGTCACGCGCAGCAGCCGCCATCAGGGCCGAGGAGGGCGAGCTACGCTCGCCCCTATGCCTCCCCGTCGTCTGCCTCGTCACGACACCGCCCGACCAGGCACAAGCGATCGCCGAGGCGCTCGTCGAGCGCGAGCTCGTGGCCTGCGTGAACATCGTGCCGCTCGTGCACTCGATCTACCGCTGGCAGGCGCCGTCGAGCGCGACGACGAGGCGCTGCTCGTCATGAAGACGACCCGCGCGGCCGTCGCGCCTCTGACCGACGCCGCCGGCGGTGCAGTCGCCGGAGACGCTCCTCTCAGCCCAGCTTGAACGGGTCGCGCGTCGCCCCGCTCAGCTCGACCCACCCTACCGCATCGCGCCCGCCTTCCGCGATCTCGTCGGGCCCGGCATGGACGCGCGGGAGCGCGAGCTGCACGACCTCTCCGGCCTGGTCGGCGACCTGCTCGCGCGCACGCACAAACGCTCCTACCTCGGCGTCGTGCGTGGCGGCGAGCTGCACATCGTGCTCGAGCGGGGACAGCAGGGCATGCCGAGGCTGCCGGGTCTCGAGCGGCGCATCGGCGACAACGCCCATGCCCAATCCCGAGGAGATCGCGGCATGAAAGCTGCACGCCTGCACGCCTACCACGAGGCGCTCAAGGTCGACGAGCCGAGCGTGACCGGACCGTTGGACGTCGTCGTGCGCATCGGCGCGGCCGGCCTCTGCCGCACGGACCTGCACATCCAGGAGGGCCAGTGGGCCGAGAAGTCCCAGGTCCAGTTGCCCTACACGCCGGGCCACGAGAACGCCGGCTGGATCCACGAGGTCGGATCGGCGGTCACGAACGTCGAGGTCGGGGATACCGTCATCGTCCACCCGTTCATCACCTGCGGGCTGTGCCGGGCGTGCCGCTCCGGCGACGACATGCATTGCGAGAACGGCTCGTTTCCCGGCATCGACCGCGACGGCGGCTTCGCCGAGTTCCTGCTGACGAGCGCGCGCTCGGTCGTCAAGCTCGACCCCTCCCTGCAGCCCGCGGACATCGCCGCGCTCGCCGACGCCGGGCTCACCGCGATCCACGCCGTCAAGAAGGCGATCGGAGTCCTCGGCGCGGGCACCCGCGTCGTGGTGATCGGCGCCGGCGGCCTCGGCCACATCGGCATCCAGTGCCTGAAGGCGTACACGCCGACCGAGATCATCGTCGTCGACCCGTCCGAGCCTGCCCTGCAGCTGGCCCGCGAGCTCGGCGCCGACCACACCCGTGAAGGTCGACGGGTCGCACGTGAACGCGGTGCGCGAGCTCACGGACGGCCGCGGCACCCAGGCCGTCATCGACTTCGTCGGCGAGAACGGCGCGGTCGAGGATGGCGTCGCGATGATCGAGGACGGCGGCTTCTACTACGTCATCGGCTACGGCCAGAACCTCGACATCCCGACGATCGACGTCATCTCGCGCGAGATCTCGTTCATCGGGAACCTCGTCGGAACGTATAACGACCTCCAGGACCTCATGACGCTGACCGCCCAGGGCAAGGTCACGTTGCACACGAGCACGTATCCGCTGGACGCCATCAACGACGCGATGGCCGACCTCGACAACGGACGCCTGCAGGGGCGCGGGATCCTCGTCCCGGCGAGCGTCCCGGCGCGCGCCGCAGCCGCCTAGTAGTGCTTTGGTAGGTGGTTATTCGCGTTGGGGTGGTGGGTGGAGGGGTAGGTCGGTGAGGTCGATCGGTTGGTGGCAGGTTGTGCAGCGGCCGGTCCAGCACTGCAGTAGTGGCTGGAGC
>JBPCJA010000116.1:0-21572 GCA_051005755.1 Solirubrobacteraceae bacterium | reverse complement strand
CCGCCAGCCCGCGCCAGCCTGCGTGCACGATCGCAACCGCCTCCGCAGCCACGAGCGCGATCGGTAGGCAGTCGGCCGTCAGCACGACGGCGGCGGCGCCCTCGATCGCGGTCGCCTGGCCGTCGGCGTCCTCGGGGCCAGCCGCCGGGTCCGGCAGCTCGCGGACGCGCCGCACGTGCGCGCCGTGCACCTGGCGCCCTTGCAACGTGCGCTGGCGTGGCACACCGATCCGCGTCGCCAGCACGTCGCGGCTCTCGCTCACCACCGCCGGGTCGTCGTCGGTGAGCAGGCCGAGGTTGAGCGTGTCGTACGGCGCCCGCGAGACGCCGCCGCGGCGTGTCGTGAACAGCACGCGGCCACCGGCCAGCTCGCAGCCGACGTGCTCGCCGTCGGCGAAGAACGGAGCTGGCAGCGAGATTCCGGGCGCGATCTCGGTCGTGTGCGTGTCAGGAGCGTCGGAACGATGCGGCATGCGGCCATCCGCTGAGGTACGTGAGCAAGCTGACGACTCCATGAGAGGTTCGCAGTTTGACCGCTCTGTCCGGCGCACGTGCGAACTCGCGGGCGCCGGCGTCCGTCAGCGCCCGGGCGGCGTGGCCTGCAGCGCGGCCGACAGCTGCGCATCTCGCCCCGGTTCGAGCTCGCCGTCGAGCCGGCGGTCGAGCGTCGCCTCGAGCCTGTGGCCGATCTCGGGCCCCTCCGGCACGCCCGCGGCGATCAGGTCGTCGCCGGTGATGGCCAGGCGCACGGAGCGCAGCTCATACAGCCAGCGCCGCACCGCCGCGGTCGCGCCATCGGCTCCCGCGATTGCGACCGCCTCGACGGGCACGCCGCGCAGCACGCGCGCCAGCTTGGAGGGTCGCCGCGCCGCTGACATAGCCGCGGCCGCGGCCGCGGCGAGCGGACCCGCCTGCCGGCACGCGCGCAGCACCTCGCGCTCGGCGGCGGTGAATTCGAGCTCGGCCAGGACGGCGTCCGTGGCGTCGGCCGCTTCGTCGAGCGACGCCCCGAGCACGACGAGGTCCGCGCGTCCCTCGCCGGGCGGCAGCAGACCCAGCGCGACCGCCGTGCGCCGGCGGTCCGGCACCAGCCACGGGGCCAGCCCGAGCCCCACCGCGACCTCGAGCGCCGCCGGCGGATCAGGCTCGCCGAGCGCCAGCCGCAGCTCGTTGCCGATCCGCGCGCCCGAGACGGTCTCGAGCGCGCCCGCTGCGATCGCCTGCGCTGCCAGTCGCGCGGTCCCCTGCTCGAGCTCGAACCCCAGCCGCGCCACGTAGCGCGCTATCCGCCACAGTCGCGTCGGATCGTCGAGGAAGCTCGCGTCGTGCAGCACCCGCAGGCACCCGGCCTCGAGATCCTCGTGCGCGTGCTCGACCGCCCGCAGCGCACCCGTTCGCAGGTCCAGCGCGAAGGCGTTGACCGTGACATCGCGACGCAGCAGGTCCTGCTCGATGCCCGCGCCACGCACGTCGGGTAGCGCGCCGGCGCGCGCGTACGTCTCCGAGCGCGCCGCGGCGAGGTCCCAGCGGCAGTCGCCGGCGCGCACGGTCGCGGTTCCGAAGCGCTCGTGCAGTGCGTCGACATCGCCGAGGCGGGTCGCCAGCGCGGTCACGTCGCCCTCGACGACGACGTCGAGCTCGCGTGGCTCGCGCCCGAGCAGCAGATCGCGCACGCCGCCACCCGTCAGATGGACGCCGTCGGCCCTCGCGGCGGCCTCGAGCAGCCGCCGCCCGCAGGGCAGCGCCCGCACGCGCTCGAGCAGATCGTCCATGCCGGACAGTCTCCCCGCTGAGAGCGACCGGCGGCGAGCGGGGCCGTCAGCCGGAGCGGCATCTACCATGACCGGCGTGATCCGTGCGCTCCGCGGCAAGCGCCGGCTGCCGTGGCTCGCGCTCGGGGCCGTGCTGCTCCTGCTCGGTGGCGGAGCCGTCATGCTGCTCTTCGGCGGCGGAGGCGACGTCCTCGATCGCGACGTGGAGTTCGTCGACACGTCGGAAGGCCCCGGCACCGTCGTGCGCGCCCCTGGCAAGCACCCGGCCGACGATCGCTTCGCCTGGCCGATGTTCGGCTACTCCAAGGGCCGCACGCACCATCTGGCAGCGCGCGTCACGCCGCGCCCGCCGTGGCAGGAGGCATGGGCGTTCCGCGGAGGCGTGCTGCTCGAGTACCCCCCGGTCCTGTGCGGGCGCTCGCTGTTCCTGCTCAAGAACAACGGCACGCTGTACTCGCTGTCACGTACGACGGGTGCGGTGCGCTGGAAGCGCCGGCTGGGCAGGCTCGCCGCCTCCTCCCCGGCGTGCGGCCACGGCGCGGTCTACGCCGTGCTGCTCTCGCGCCGCAACAAGCGCAAGGCGGGGCTCGTCGTGCGCATCTCGGCCCGCACCGGGCGCACCCAGTGGTCGCGCGACCTGCCCAGTCGCGCCGAGTCCTCGCCGCTGCTCGACGAGGGCCAGCTGTTCTTCGGGACCGAGAACGGCACCGTCTACTCGCTGCGAGCGCGCGACGGGAGCGTGCGCTGGCGCGCGAAGGCCGCCGGCGCTGTGAAGGGTGCGATCGCGCTTGACGCCGGCAAGCTCTACTTCGGCGACTACGGCGGCAAGGTCCACGCGATCCGCCGCTCCAACGGGGCCAAGGTGTGGGAGGTGTCGCCGGGTGGCGGCCTGCTCGGCCTGAGCGAGGGGAACTTCTACTCGTCGGCGGCCGTCCAGTACGGGCGCGTCTACATCGGCAGCACGAACGGCGACGTCTACTCGTTCTCCTCGGCGGACGGCAAGCTCGCGTGGCGCAAGCACACGGGCGACTACGTCTACGCATCACCGGCCGTCGGACAGGTCCGCGGCGGGCGGCCGACCGTCTACATCGGCTCCTACGACGGGCGCTTCTACGCGCTCGACGCACGCTCGGGCGCGACCCGCTGGGTACGCTCGCTCGGCACGAAGATCTCCGGCGGCGCGACGATCGTCGGCGATCTCGTCTTCGTCTCCGACCTCGGCAAGCGCACGACGTGGGCGCTCGGCGCCCGCACGGGCCGCACGGCGTGGAAGACGCACCGCGGGGCGTTTCACGCCGCCATCAGCGACGGCCGGCGGATCTACTTCACGGGGTACTCGTCGCTGTTCGCCCTCGACCCCGTCGGCCGTCCGTTCGCCCGCGGCTCGGCCGCGACGTCCCGGCGCACCGCCGGCGAGCGGCGTGCGGCGCGGCGTGCGCGTGCCGAGCGGCGCGCGCGGCGCATCCGCGCCCGGCAGCGCGCCCGGCGCGCCCGCCAGGTGAAGTTCCGCACGGCTCCGCACGGCCACCACCACACGCCGCGCAAGGGCGGGCCGCCGCGCTGCCACCTGCACCGGCACGTCTACAGGGTGCGCGCCAGGACGATCGTGCTGCGCCACAACCACTGCCATACGCACGTGCGGCGGCGGTGAGGAGGCGAACGGCGTAAGCGATCAATTTCCACTTAAGGAGCGCTCATGCTGATGGGCGTCCGTCGGTAGTCCTTCCGTGGGTTCGGGGCTCGGGCTGTGACCGCCGGCGTGGGGACGGTCGAGGTCGGGGGGAGGACTACGCCGGACATGCCGCGCTGGCGAGTTGTTCGCCCCCGATCCGAAGAAGTCGCCAATCGACGATCAGTGTGGCCGTGATCGTGGACCCAAGTACGACCGTCAGCGCCCTCAGCGGCGCACCGCGATCCCCGCGGCCGCCAGGTGCTCCTTGGCCTCGCGGACGCGGAACGTGCCGTAGTGGAAGATCGAGGCGGCGAGCGCGGCGTCGGCGCCGGCGTGCAGCGCGGCGGCGAGGTGCTCGAGCGTGCCCGCGCCGCCCGACGCGATGACGGGGACGCCGACCGCCTCGCTCACCGCACGCGTGAGGTCGAGGTCGTAGCCGTCGGTCGTCCCGTCGCGGTCCATGCTCGTCAGCAGGATCTCGCCGGCCCCGCGATCGACGGCCTCGCGCACCCAGCGGACGACGTCGATGCCGGTGGCGGTGCGACCGCCGGCGACGAAGACCTCCCACGCGTGTGACGTCGCCGGGAGGTCGCCGGTTCCGCCATCCGCGGGTGACGTCGCCTGCAGGTCGACGGTTCCGGCGACCGGACGGCGAAACACCTCTTTTGCGTCGATCGCGAGCACGACGCACTGCGCGCCGAAGATGTCCGCCAGCTCCCCCACGAGCTGCGGCCGCGCGACGGCCGCCGAGTTCACCGACACCTTGTCGGCACCGGCGTCGAGGACCGCCTGCGCGTCGGCAACGGACCGGATCCCGCCGCCGATCGTGAACGGGATGAAGACGTCGTCGGCAACCCGACGAGCGAGCTCGACGACGGTGTCGCGCCGGTCGCTCGTCGCCGTGATGTCGAGGAAGACGAGCTCGTCGGCGCCCTCGGCGTCGTAGCGCACCGCGAGCTCGACCGGGTCGCCGGCATCGCGGATGTCGACGAAGTTCGTGCCCTTGACGACGCGGCCGGCATCGACGTCAAGGCAGGGGATGACGCGCTTGAGGTGCATGGCGAGCTAGTGGACGTGGCCGGAAGTTCGGCGAGGTTTTGCCGGATGCCCGGCCGTGATCTGACGGTCGACGGTGACCCGGCGCGCGTGCCTCTGGCACGTGGCCGGGCGGCGGCGGCCGTCAGGCACGGATCGGGCGCCGGGAAAACCCGGCGAACTTGCGGACGCGTCCACTAGGCGCCGTCGAGCGCGGCCTGGGCCTCGGCGATCGTGAAGCGGCGCTCGTAGAGCGCCTTGCCGACGATGACACCCGCGAGGTTGACCTGCCGCAGCCCCGCGAGCGCGGCGAGGTCCTCGCGCCGGCCGATCCCGCCGGAGTACATGAAGCGCCCGCGCACGACCGCCGCGACGCGCCGCACCCCGTCGAGGTCGGGACCCTCGAGCATCCCGTCCCTGTCGACGTCCGTGAACACGAACGAGTGCACGCCGCGGTCCTGCATCCGCTCGATGACCTCGGCCGCCGGCAGCTCGGTGGTCTCCGTCCAGCCGGCCGTCGCGACGAAGCCGCCGCGGGTGTCGACGCTCACGACGGTGCGCTCGGCGAACTCGCCCACGACCTCGTCGAGGAAGTCGACGTCGGTGAACGCCGCCGTGCCGAGGATGATGCGCGCGGCGCCGGCGCGCAGCGCGTCGCGGACCGCGTCCACCGAGCGCAGCCCGCCGCCGACCTGCACCGGCACACCGCTCTCACGGGCGATCCGCTCGATGTGCTGGAGGTTCTGCGGCGCGCCGGTCCGCGCTCCGTCGAGGTCGATCACGTGCAGGTAGCGTGCCCCGGCCCGCACCCACGCCCGCGCCGCCTCGAGCGGGCTGTCGGCGTAGACCGTCGCGGCATCGAAGTCGCCCTGTACGAGCCGCACCGCCCGACCGTCGGCGATGTCGATCGCGGGATAGAGGATCACGACGCGACGCGCGCGGTCGCGCAGAGCCCGACGAAGTTGCGCAGCAGCGCGAGCCCGTGCGTCGAGGACTTCTCCGGATGGCACTGGGCGCCGAAGACGTTGTCGCGCTGGACGAAGGAGCAGAAGGGCGAGCCGTACTCGCCGACGCCGAGCACGATCGACTCGTCGTCGGGCTCTGCCACGAACGAGTGCACGTGGTAGAACGCCGCCGGGGCAGGCAGCCCGGCGACGAGCGCCGACGCACGCCTCCAGCTCACAGAGTTCCAGCCGATGTGCGGCAGCTTCAGGCCGCGCGTGTCGAGGCGCACGACCCGCCCCGGCAGCAGCCCGAGCCCCGTCGCCCCCTCGTGCTCCTCGGAGCGCTCGAAGAGCAGTTGCATGCCGAGGCACAGCCCGATGATCGGCACGCCCGCCGCGGCGCGCTCACCCACGATCTCGTCGAGGCCGAGCGCCCGCAGCCGGCGCATCGCCTCCGGGAACGCGCCCACGCCGGGCACGACGAGCCCGTCGGCGGCCCGCAGCTCGTCATGGTCGGCGGTCGCGGCGAGCTCTGAGCCGATGCGCGCGAAGGCCTTGACGACCGAGCGCCGGTTGCCCATCCCGTAGTCGACCATCGCCAGGGCGGTCATCGCGAGGACCCGCCTTCCGGCTCCACGCCGACGACGGTCGAACAATGGCGCGCAGTCATCGCGAGGACCCGCCTTCCGGCTCCACGCCGACGACGGTCGAGCAATGGCGCGCAGTCATCGCGAGGACCCGCGAGGCACGCGAGATGCTGCCGGTGCCGTTCGCCGGCGAACCGATCCTTCCGGCTCCACGCCGACGACGGTCGAGCAATGGCGCGCAGTCATGCCGTCAGCGTCCCCTTCGTCGACGGCACCCCGGTCTCCGTCGGGTCGATCGCGATCGCGATCCGCAGCGCCCGGGCGAACGCCTTGAACGCCGCCTCGATCATGTGGTGCGCGTTCGTCCCCGCCTGCACCTCGAGGTGCAGCGTGATGCGGGCGTTGTTGACGACCGCTCGGAAGAACTCCTCCAGCAGCTCGTGGTCGAAGCCGCCGGTCTCGCCCGGGGGCAGCCCGCGGGCGCCGAGGGCCAGCAGCGGCCGGCCCGAGACGTCGATCGCGCAGGCGGCGCGGGCCTCGTCCATCGGCACGACCGCGTGCCCGTAGCGGAAGATCCCGGCGCGGTCGCCGAGCGCCTCGTCGAGCGCCTGGCCGAAGACGATGCCGACGTCCTCGACCGTGTGGTGCGCACCGGTCTGCAGGTCGCCGGTCGCGTCCACGTCGAGGTCCAGGCGCCCGTGGCGCGCGAGCAGGTCGAGCATGTGGTCGAGGAAGCCGACGCCCGTCGTGCGGCTCCCGTCGCCGGCTCCGTCGAGCGCGAGCGAGAGCTGGATCTGCGTCTCCTTCGTGTCCCTGGTCCTCTCGGCCGCGCGCGTCATGACGGCTCATTCTCCCGCACGCGCGCCTCCATCGACTCGGCGTGCACGGTGAAGCCCTCGGCGCGCGCGATCGGCGCGCCGGCGGCGGCGAGGGCCGGCGCCGCGGCGCCGACGTGCACCTCGCTGATGCGGCGGCGGAAGTGGCGCGGCGACAGACCGGAGGCGAAGCGCGCCGCCCCGCCGGTCGGCAGGCAGTGGTTGGAGCCCGCGACGTAGTCGCCGAACGCCGTCCCGCCGGCGCTGCCCACGAAGATGCAGCCGGCTGCGCGCACCCGCCGGGCGAGGCGCTCGGCGCCTGCGCCGGCGAGCTCGAGATGCTCGGGCGCGAACGCCTCGGCGAACGCGAGCGCGTCGTCCAGCGAGTTCGCGCGTGCGAGCACGAAGGCCGCCGGATCGCTGCCCGGCCGCTGCGGCGCGAGGTGCTCGAGCGCCATCGCCAGCGCATCAAGCAGCACCGGAGCGTCGCTGACGGCGACCACCGGCGACCCCGGCCCGTGCTCGCCCTGCGCGAGCAGGTCGAGCGCGACGAGCCGGGGGTCGGCGGACTCGTCGGCGAGGACGAGCACGTCGCTCGGGCCGTAGAAGCCGTCGATCCCGACGCTGTCGCTGACCTGCCGTTTGGCCTCCTGCACTATGAGGCTGCCCGGGCCGGCGATGACGTCGACGCGCTCGATCGTCTCGGTCCCGTAGGCGAGGGCGGCGATCCCGTGCGCGCCGCCCATCGCGTAGACCTCGTGCACGCCGCACAGCGCGCAGGCGCCGCGGATGACCGCGTCGACCGGCGCGGGGGTCAGCACGACGACCTCCTCGACGCCGGCCGCGCGCGCGGTCACGACGCCCATGACGACCGTCGACGGATACGGCGCCCGGCCGCCTGGCACGTAGATCGCCGCCCGCCGGACCGGCACCTCGCGCAGCACGACGCGGTGGCCCTGCGGCAGAGTCACCTCGACGTCCTCGCCGATCCCCGCGTCGGCGACGAGCGCCACGTTCGTGATCGCGACGTCCAGGCCCGCGCGGACGTCGTCGTCGAGCAGCGCGGCGTCGAGCTGCTCGGGCGCGAGCGCAAGCGACTCGGGCGGCGGCGCGCCGCCGGTGTCAAAGCGCGCGACGAGCTCGCGCAGCGCGCGGTCGCCGCCGCCGCGCACCGCCGCGACGATCTCGGCGACCGCCGCGCTCACCGACTCCGGGGCCGGCGCGAGCGCGCGCACCGCCGCCGCCGCAGCGGCCGGATCGGCCCCGACGGCGACGCGCTCAAGCCGCACGCAGTCGCTCCAGCATCGCGTCGATCGCCGCCGCCTTGAGCTTGTGGGCGACCGGGTTGGCGATGAGCCGCGCCGTCGAGACGAAGAGCTCCTCGCGGATGACGAGGTTGTTCTCGCGCAGCGTCGTGCCGGTGGCCGTGAGGTCGACGATCGCCTCGACGAGCCCCGTCAGCGGCGCGAGCTCGACCGAGCCCTTGACCTCGACGATCTCCGCCTGCCGCCCGGTGCGCTCGAAGAACGCCGCGGCCGTCTTGTGGTACTTCGTCGCGACGCGCATGACACCGAGGCGGCGCAGCGCCTCCACCGACGGATCGGGTCCGTCGATCGTCGCGAGCACCATCCGGCAGCTGCCGTAGCCGAGGTCGAGCAGCTCGTAGACGTCGCGCTCGGGCTGCTCGGTGAGGACGTCCTTGCCCGTGATCCCGACATCCGCCGCACCGGCTTCGACGTAGGTCGGGACATCCGACGGACGCATCGTCACGACGCCGATGTCGGCGAACAGGAGCTTGCGGTCGTTGGAGCGCACCTCGGCGGTGTCGAGGCCGATCGCCTCGAGGCGGTCGAGCGTCTCGTTCAGCAGCGCCCCGCGCGGCACGGCGATCGTGAGCCCGGGGCCGATCACCGATCGACCCTCTTCTCCTCGCCCTGACCGTAGAACGACAGCCCAGTCGCTGCGTCGCCCTCGTGCTCTTCCCCGTGACCGTAGGACGACAGCCCAGTCACTGCGTCGCCTTCGTGCTCTTCCCCGTGACCGTAGGACGACAGCCCAGTCGCTGCGTCGCCCTCGTGCTCTTCCCCGTGACCGTAGGACGACAGCCCAGTCACTGCGTCGCCCTCGTGCTCTTCCCCGGTCAATGCGATGTGCAGCCGGTCGATCGTCAGCGCGAAGCCGACGGCGGGCAGCGGCCGCCCGAAGCGCCCGAGCAGGGCGTCGTAGCGCCCGCCCCCGCCGAGCGGAGCACCGAGCGCCGGGTCGTAGACCTCGAAGACCGCGCCGGTGTAGTAGCCGAGATCTCGGACGAGGCCGAGATCGAAGATCACGCGCTCGGCGACCGCGGGCGCCAGCCGCTCGTAGACGTTGCGCAGGCCCGCGAGCGCCTCGGCGACCGCGGCGTCGGACGCGGCCAGCACCTCGGGCCCCCCGCGCACCTGCGGGACACGCAGCAGCACCTCCGCCGTGGCATCGGCGAGCTCCAGCTGCGCAAGCTCGCTCTCGAGCGCGACGAAGTCGCGCGCGACGAGGCACGCCGCGAGCCGCTCGCCTGCGCCGTCCTCGACATCGAACGATCGCAGCAGCCTGCGATACAGCGAAGCGTCGCCGAGCCCGATCCGGTAGTGGCGCAGCCCGGCGGCGTCGAGCGCGTGGCAGAGCACGGTGAGCGCCTCGGCGGTCCCCTGCGGCGCCGGCGCGCCGACGAGCTCGATCCCGGCCTGGAGAAACTCGCGCATCTGCCCCCTGTGGGGCCGGACGGCGCGGTAGGCGTGGGCGAAGTAGCAGAAGCGCAGCGGTGGCTCGGCGCCCGCGTACCGGGTCGCGACGAGCCGCGCGATCGGCACGGTCATGTCCGTCCGCAGTGCCAGCACCTCGCCGTGGTCGTCGAAGACGCGATAGGCGGGCGGCGCGCCGCCGCCGCGCCCGAGGATCGCCTCGTACTCGAGCGCCGGCGTCCACACCTCGCCGTAGCCGTCGCGCTGGAACACCCCGCGCACGGCCTCGGTGATTGCGCGCAGCTCGCGCATCTCGTCGGGCAGCACGTCGCGGGTGCCGGAGGGGATCGGGTGGATCTGCGGGCGCACGGGGCTGCCAATCTAGTGAGGCGCCGCGCCCGGCGACCCGGCGCGTGCCGCCGGCGTGCTGCGGAGCCTGCTGCCCGCAGAAGCGCTTCGTCACCGAACGTGGGAATCAGCCGGCTTGTGTGACGAGGGTTTCACAACGCCCACCGCCGGATGCCGACAATCCGAACAAAGGTGCACTTGACGCGGCCGTCCGGGTCCGAGAGGCTCGCGCGGGGCCGTAGCGAGGTGGGGGATCCAGACGTGAAGAGCGCTGCGCTGACGCTGCTGGCCGTGGCGGCGACGCTCGTCCGCCACGGGATGTGGCGACTCATTACGAGCATGGACGGCGCTTGATCGCTGCAAGATGCACGCGACCGCACAGCAGCCGCCCTGGCTCATCTCCGCGGTCGGAAATCCGGCGGCCGGCACCGACGCCGTCACGACGCTGGGCTCGTTCATGCACATCGCCGAGGCCGCGCTCGCGCCGGCCGGCGACGCGCCGGGAGCGATCGTCTTCGACTGCGTCGACGGCGCGCTGTCGCGCTCGCGCGTGAGAGCAGCCGCGCCGGGCATCGGCGCGTGCTGGGGATCGCGACCGCGGCCGGCCTGCTCGACGGCGGCGGTGCGTGGCGGCTGCTGCGCGAGGGCGTGGCCGACGTCGTCGCGTGGGACGGGCCCGACGCGGTCCGCGCGCGGATCGACCGCTGGCAGACCGTCGACGAGCTCGTCGCGTCCCCGCTCGTCGCGGAGCACCTCGTCGGCTCCAGCCCCGCCTGGCGATCGGTCCTGCGCGACGTCGCCGAGATCGCGTACTTCAGCAACGTCGACGTCCTCATCACGGGCGAGAGCGGCACCGGCAAGGAGCTGACCGCGCAGCTCATCCACACGCTCGACCAGCGTCCCGGCAAGGGCGACCTCGTCGTCGTCGACTGCACGACGATCGTGCCCTCGCTGTCCGGTAGCGAGTTCTTCGGCCACGAGCGCGGGGCGTTCACCGGCGCGGTCTCCGCCCGCGACGGCGCGTTCGCGCTCGCCGACGGTGGCACGCTGTTCCTCGACGAGGTCGGCGAGTTGCCGCTGGCGCTGCAGGCCGAGCTGCTGCGCACGGTGCAGGAGGCGCTGCCGTCGCTGCCACGGCCCGCAGCGATGGCCCTGCACCGCGACCTGCTCGGCGCCGGCATCCGCGCCGTCCCGCAGTCCCTGGCGGGCGGCACCGAGGGACGGTCGGTGTTCGTCCTCACGGCGCGCAGCCGCGACGCTGACATCGATGCGGCCCTCGCAGCGATCGGAGACGCACCCCAGCTCGCGTTGCTGCGCCGCACGCCCGCCCGGCCGAGGGCCTTCGCATGAGAGGGGCCGCGCTCGCGCACGTCGCCGCGGGCCGCCCGCGCTTCGCGGCCGACCTGGCGGCGTTCGTGCGCTTCGCGTCGGTCGGTGCCGACCCGCGCCGGCGCGACGACGTCGCGGCGTGCGCGGGCTGGCTCGCCGGACGCCTGCGGCGGGCGGGGCTGCGCGATGCCGGGCTGGCAGGTACGCCAGGCCACCCGATCGTCCACGCCTCGTGGCGCGACGCCCCGGGTGCGCCGACCGTGCTCGTCTACGGCCACTACGACGTCCAGCCGGCCGAGCCGCTGCAAGCCTGGCGGACTCCGCCGTTCGAGCCCGCGCTCGAGGGCGACGATCTCGTCGGCCGCGGCGCCTGCGACGACAAGGGTCCCGTGCTCTGCCACGTCGCCGCGATCGAGGGTCACCTCGCGACGAGCGGGCGCCTGCCGGCGAACGTCGTGTGCGTCTTCGAAGGCGAGGAGGAGCACGGCAGCCCCCACCTGCCGGCATTCCTGCGGGCCCATCAGCGGCGGCTGGCGCCGGACGTCGTGGTGGTGTCCGACACGCGCATGCGCGGGCCCGGCTGGCCAGCGATCGTCGACGGCACGCGCGGCGGGGTGTCCTTCGAGGTCGAGCTGTCGCGCAGCGGCGAGGAGCTGCACGCCGGCCAGTTCGGCGGCGCCGTCGCCAACCCGCTCGAGGCGCTCTGCGCCGTGGTGGCGCAGCTCCACGACGAGCGCGGCCGGATCGCCGTCCCGGGTCTCTACGACCGCGTGCAGCCCGTGACGCCGCGCGAGCGCGCGCGGCTGGCTCGCGAGGCGCCCTCCGACACCGAGCTGCTGCGCGCGGGCGGCACCGACCATCCCGGCGGCGAGGCGGGCTTCAGCGCCTACGAGCGCACGACGCTGCGCCCCGCGCTGACCGTGACCGGCCTGAGCGGCGGCTACACCGGCCCGGGCGCGCAGAGCGCCGTGCCCGCACGCGCGCAGGCGCGCCTGAGCCTGCGTCTCGTCCTCGACCAGGATCCACAGGAGGCGCGCCGGCTCGTCTGCGCGCGGCTGCGGGCGCTCGTGCCCGCGGGGCTCGGCCTCGCCGTCCGTGCCGGGCCGGGATCGCGCGCGACGACGATCGATCGCCGCCACCCGGCGGTGGCCGCGGCCGCGCGGGCGCTGGGCGAGGCGTTCTGTCGCGCGCCGGTGTTCATGCGCTCGGGTGGCTCGATCCCGATCGTCGACGTCATGCAGCAGCTCTTCGGCGTCCCCGTCGTGCTCATGGGCTTCGCGCTGCCGAGCGACGGGATGCACGCGCCGAACGAGCGCGTCAACCTGCCGACGCTGCACCGCGGGACGGCCGCCTGCGCGCGCTTCCTCGAGCTCGTCGCGGCCGCCGGCGCACCGCAGGAGTCCACGGCATGATCATCGACTGCCACTGCCACGCGGGACCCGGCGACGGCCTGACCGGCCCGTGGGACACGACGGCGCCGCTCGGCCGCTACCTCGCGCCGGCCCGCGCGGCCGGGATCGACGGGACCGTCTTCTTCGCCGTCTTCCATTCCGACTACGCCGTCGCCAACCGCGCGGTGGCGGGCATCGTCGCCGAGGATCCGCGACGCCGGATGGGCTTCACGTTCGTCCACGCCCAACGCGACCGCGGGCGGATCGAGGCGCTCGTCGCCGAGGGCGTCGAGCGCCACGGTTTTCGCGGCATCAAGGTCCACCGCCACGACGCGCGCATCACCGGAGAGGTGTGCGAGGTCGCGCGCCGCTACCGCCTGCCGGTGCTCTACGACGTCATGGGCGAGACCGCGATGGTCGAGCTGCTCGCGACCGAGTTTGGAGACGTCGACTTCATCATCCCCCACCTCGGCTCGTTCATGGACGACTGGCGCGCCCAGGTCGCACTGCTCGATCCGCTCGAGCGCCATCCGAACATCCACACCGACAGCTCGGGCGTCCGGCGCTTCGATCTGCTCCTGGACGCCATCCGCCGCGCCGGGCCGGAGAAGGTCCTGTTCGGATCCGACGGGCCCTGGCTGCACCCCGGCGTCGAGCTGCACAAGATCCGCATGCTCGGGCTGGCGCCGTCGGACGCGCGGCTCGTGCTCGGCGACAACCTCCTGCGACTGACGGCGCGTGCGCGCCGCCGTCCGCGCGGTCGCGTGGCGGTCGCGCTGCCCCGGGCTCCCTCGCCCACGCCGGAGGCCGACCCGTGGGAGGGCGAGCAGTTTCCGGTCGGCGGGCGCTAATCACATCTCCAATGGCGAGTTCTTCGGCCCCGACGCGAAGAAGTCGCCAATCGACGTCGCGCTACACCCGCTCGAGCACCACGAACCCCGTCGCCGGCACGACGACCCCGAGGCTGCCGCCCGCCGCACGGCGCGGATCGGGACCGTTGCCGACGCCGTCGCCGCCGTAGACCGCGGCGTTGCTGTTGAAGCGCTCGCGCCAGAGGCCGTCGCCCAGCGCGCCGTGGGCGATCCGGTAGCCGGGCGAGTCGTAGTGGCGCTCGTGCAGCGAGGCGACGACCAGGAACTCGCCGGAGTCGTCCCAGCGCCGGAAGGCCAGCACGCGGTTGGCGTCGTGCACGTGCAGGACCTCCAGGCGCCGCGCGCGCAGCGCGGGCTCGCTCAGGCGCAGGCGAATGACATCGGCGTAGAAGGCGAACAGCGCCTTGCCGTCGCCGTCGCGGAGCCCGACGAGGTCCTCCTTGTCCTCGGAGAAGTGGTCGTAGGTGTACTTCTGCTGCGCGCCGACCTCCTCCCCCATGAGGAACATCGGCGTCCCGGCCGAGAGCATCGTCATGCCCCCGGCAAAGCGGCAGCGCGCCTCCGCCGTCGCCCTGGTCGCGCCGACGAGCGGTGCACCGTCGACGGCGACGACGATCGTCCGGTCGGAGTGCTGGGCGCCGCCGGCCTCGTCGTGGGACTCCACGTACACGACCGTCGGCTCGACGGTCGCCGCCAGCGCTGACGCGAAGCCGCTCATGTTCAGCGGACCGTCATGGTCCCTCGCGGCGCTGTAGAGCAGGCGGGCGTACTGCGGACCCTCCTCCTTGTCGCCGACGAGGTGGTGGTAGAAGTCGACGTACCAGACGGCGTCGAACCCGATGCCGCCCTGCGTCGCCGGCTGCGTGCCCGCGGACCATCCCGAGTGGTCCTCGGCGATGAGCATGCAGTCGGGGGCGATCGTCTTCAGCGTCTGGCACATCTCCCGCAGCAGCTTGCGACCGAAGACGTTCGCAGCCGCGACCTGCGTCCCGTCGGCGTGCAGGGCGTTGTAGGCGTGGATCGAGGTCGTCTGGTCGACCCGCAGGCCGTCGATGTGGAACTCGTCGAGGAGCATCGCGGCACTGGAGACGAACAGCTCGCGCACATGAGCGTCGTTGTAGCGGGGCGCCCAGCCGCTGGAGACGTTGTCGACGTAGCCGCCACGCGGATCCTGGTAGCGCGACTCGGGCCCCTCGTACCAGTAGTAGATGTTGCGAGCGTCCGCGGCCGAGTCGTATTGCCACGCGGCCCGCGCCGCATCGTCGGTGTAGTGGTTGTAGACGACGTCCATCAGGACGGCGATGCCGCGCTGATGACATGCCTTCACGAAGTGCTTCAGGGCGCTGCGCCCGCCCGCGCTCTTCTCGATCGCCAGCAGGTGCGAGGCACCGTAGCCCCAGGAGCGGCTGCCGTTGAACTCGAACATCGGCAGCAGCTCGACGGCGTTGACGCCGAGCTCCTCCAGGTAGGGCAGCAGCGCGAGCGCATCGGCGAGGGTGCCGGCAGACTCCGTCTGGGGCGCCAGGGCGCCGACGTGCAGTTCGTAGATGACGAGGTCCTGCACCCGGCGCGGGACGGGCTTGTCGGGATCGACCTCGTCGCGCCAGAAGGCGTCGTCGGATTCAGCCGCGCCCGCCGCGTCCGCCGGATAGGGATCGACGGCATCGACGTCGACCACGAGGGTGCAGCTCGGGCTGCCGTCGAGCGCGGACTCGTCGCCGTGGTACGGCCGCCCTTCCGGATCGATGTCGCCGGACCCGCACTGCTTGAGCGAGTACATGTCCGTGCGGTAGACGACCTGCCCGTCGTCGCGGGTGACCCGATACATGTAGCGGCGCCCGACGTACGCGGCGAAGTCGTCATCGGTGACGCTCCACTCGCCCTCGCCGTCACGCTGCATCCCAAGCGCCGCCAGCGACGGATCGGCTCCCTCCCCGTCGTCGGCGATGTATCCGCTGACGCCACCGAACACCACCTCGACCGACCGGGCGTTCGGCGCCCACACCGCGAAGCGGATCGGCTCGCCCGCCGGCGCCGGCACCGGCGCAGCAAGCGGGCGGGCGCCACGGGCTCGATGATGGGTGAGGCGATAGACCTCGCGCTGAGGTCGTCCGGTCGCGGCCCGCAGCGTGAACGTGCGCTCCTGCGCCGTCCGGCCAAGGTCCGCGACCTCGGCTGCGATGCCCCACACGGGCTCGCCCGCGTCACGATGCACCCAGACACCCCACGTGTAGTCCTGGTCGACGCCGGCCTCGTCGAACGCCACCTCGGCGCAGAACGCGTCGCTGCCATCCGCGGCCACGCCGCGTTGCATCGGCTGCGCGCTCCACACGTGCGGACTTGGGCGACCGCTGCCATCCCAGCTGCCGACGAGCGTCGCGCCGACGAGCGGACTGCGTCGCAGGCCGGTCGCGTACTCGAACTGCACGGCAAGTGGGCTCATGGCCCCATTGTTTCCTCCTGAACGGCGTGCGGACTGTGACGGCACACACACTGTTGCGCCGGCGAGTTCGGCCGGCGCTGTCTGAGAGCGGCGATGTACGATCGCCGCTCTCGAACATCAAGGAGCCGGAAGCCAACTTGATCGATCGCATTCGACATGACATCCAGCAGCGGCTCGACCAGCTGCTCGCAGAGGCCGACAAGCTCCGGCTCGCACTCGCGGCGCTCGACCCACGCGAGCCACCGGCAGCCGCGCGGACCGCACGTCCTGCCACGCGTACTCGCTCGCCGAGGAGCGCGAGCCGGCGCGCTCGCACCGCGCAGGGCGCGACCAAGGCCGCCATCCTCGGCGCCCTCGCCGACGGCAGCGCGAAGACCGCCGGCGATGTCGCGGCAGCAACCGGCCTCGCCCGCGGAACCGTCAGCACCACGCTCTCGAGGCTCGCCAACAGCGGCGAGGTCGTCAAGGCCGACCGCGGCTACCGCCGGCACGACCCCGGCGGGGGCACCGGCGCCGCGCGGGCCCCCGTCGACACGGCTTCACTCGCCGGGCGGTAGTCGTGCGTCCAGCGCGCGAGTCATCGCCGCAGACGCAAACGATTCCCTCCGTCATGCCGGCCGGGTTACAGTAGCGCCGAGGCCATGGCCACCCATACCACGGAGGAGCGGGACGGACGGATCCTGAGCGCCACGCATTGGGCGAGCCTCGTCGTCTTCGCCATCCTCGTGCCGGCGCTGGTGATCCTCTGGGGCATGCCCGGCCGCACCGCCGACGCGTGGGCGTGGACGATCGAGCCGGACCTCACGCCGATCTTCCTGGGCGCGGGCTACGGCGCAGGGGCGTACTTCTTCCTGCGCACGTTCCTCTCCCGGCAGTTTCACCCGTCGGCGGCCGGCATCTTCGGCGCGGGGTTCTTCGCGACGCTGATGCTCGTCGCGACCATCATCCACTGGGACCGCTTCAACCACGGCGACGCGCCGCTCATCGGCGCGCTCGTCTTCTACGGCTGGGTCGGCGTGTACATCGTCTCGCCGGTCGTCGTGCTCGCGCTGTGGTGGCGCAACCGCCGTACCGACTCCGGCGAGCCCCTCCCCGGCGAGGCGATCGTGCCCGCCTCGGTCCGGCGGGTGGCGCAAGCCGTCGGGGCCGGGGCGCTCGTCGCCGCCGGGGTGTTCTTCCTCGCCCCCGAACAGGCGATCGACGTCTGGCCCTGGGACCTCACCCCGCTGACCTCGCGCGTGCTCGGGTCGTTCACCGCCCAGGTCGGTGTGGGCGCGCTGCTGCTGTCGCTGGACCGGCGCTGGAGCGCGTGGAAGCTCATCGTGCAGACCTTCCTCGTCGCCACCGCGCTGCTGCTCGTCGGCGCGATCCGCGCCTGGGACGACTTCGACACCGGCAACGTCATGACGTATCTCTACGTCGGCGGCCTCGTCGCCGGCGACATCGCCCTACTGCTGCTGTACCGCAGCATGACCCGCCAGGAAGAAGCGGCTCGTCGCGCGCTATGAGCTCCGGGCCGTGCGATTGACGGTGTACGTGAGGAACACCACGCCTGTGTCGAACCGCTGCATGTCGCTCAAGGCGAGGTCGAGCGGCTCGGCCGTGTCGTAGAGGAAGGGGATCCCCGAGCCGAGCACGATCGGGTTCAGCTTGAGCGTGATCTCGTCGACGAGGCCCTCGTCGACGAGAGCGGTGGCGAGCACCGCGCCGCCGCACAGGTAGATGTCGCCGCCGGGCTCGGACCTCAGCCGGCGCACGAGCCCACCCACGTCCTGCGAGACGAGCTCCACCGCGGGATCCGGGCTCTGGCTCATGGAGCTGGAGACGACGTACTGCTTCATCGTCGGGTACGGCGACGTCACGCCGAGCTTGAGCCCGACCTCGTAGGTCGCGCGACCCATCAGGACGGCGTCGAAGGACGCCAGCAGATCCAGGTAGGCCTGCACGTGGTCTCCCTCGTTGGGGAAGTCGTCGAACGACCCGTCCTCGCGGCAGATGAACCCGTCAAGCGTGGAGGCCACCACGTACCTCAGCTTCCGCATCGTCACCGTCCTTCCGTCGCGCACCACGCGGCGCTGCTCGTCATGCCGCGGACTGCAGTGCTCGGTATCCCCGGCGCCAGTACAGCAGCGGCGGCCGATTGTGAGTTGTCGCCCGGTCGACGCGTGCGATGGCGATCGTGTGGTCGCCTGCGTCGACGAGTCGCTCCTGCGTGCACAGTAGCCAGCCGAGCGCGCCGGGGACCGCCGGTAGGCCCTCGAAGTCCACGAGGTCTGGCCCGAAGCGATCTGCGTCGGGGTCTGCGAAGCGGCGCGCCATGGCCTCCTGTCCCTCCGCGAGCAGACTGACGCAGTAGCGGTCCGCGCGGCAGATCGCCGTGTGGGATCTCGCGCTGCGAGCGACGCAGAAGAGCAGCAGCGGTGGGCTGAGCGACAGCCCGGACAGCGAGCCGATCGTCATGCCGTGGGGAACGCGCTCCTCGTCGATCGAACTGACGATCGCCACGGACGTCGGGACGTGGCCGAACGTCGTGCGGAAGCGGTGCGGATCAAGCGGCATCGCGTTGCCTTTCGTGGAGGCGCGCCAGGCACGTCGCGCGGTGTTGCGACAGTTCCTCGCGATCGGCGCCCGGGAGCGCGAGCGCTCGCGTGTAGTCCTGGACCGCATCCTCGTAGCGGTGCGCGCGCTCGCCGCCTTCGCGCTGAAGTGACAGTAGTCCTGCTGATGACCAATGAGCAACCGCCTGCTCAACCGGCTGGGCGTCTCCTACTCAGATGCGCCGGCCAGGACCCGGGCGAGGTCCTGGCGGCGGGTGATGCCGAGCTTGCGGTAGGCGCGCTGGAGATGGTTGTCGACCGTGCGCACGGAGACGACGAGCCGGTCGGCGATCTGACGGCTACTCAGTCCGGCGGCAGCGAGCAGGGCGATCTCGCGCTCGCGCGGCGTCAGCTCGCCGGCGGCGGAGACGGCCAGCAGCGTTGGCGGGCGGGCACCCTCGCACGCCTGCAGCCACAGTGCGGCGCGCGCGTCCGCCGCGCGAGCGCTCGACGCACGGCCCGCGTCACGATGCGCGGCCGCAGCGGCGTTCGCCGCTTCGGCGGCGACCAGCAGCGCTCCCTGGTCTGCGAAGCGCTCGGCCACCTCCAGCAGCCCGGACCCGTCGCGCGCCACGAGCGCGGCGGCGTGCGCCGCGGCGACCTGGACGTACTGCCCGTCGAGCTCGCCGGCCAGGCGAGCGAGATCCGGCGCCGCGGCGGCCGGATCGCCGAGACGGCAGAGCTCGTGCAGCGCGAGCATCACGAACACGTGCTGGCCGCGCGACCGCGCGATCTCACTGGACTCCCATGCGATCGCACGCGCCCGCGACAACTCCCCGTCCGCGGCCGCGCTCCACGCCTGCGCGAGCCCGAGCTCGCACTCGAAGCCCGCGTGCCCCATCGGCCTGCGCTCCATCTCCGCCACAGCGTCGCGTGCGACCTTGACCTCGCCGGCCTGCGCCGCCGCCTGACCGATCCCGGCCAGCGCCCACGCCAGCATCCCGACTGCGTCGACGTCGCGCAGCAGCACGGCGCTCTCGCGAAAGAACCGCAGAGCCGTCCGGACCCTCCCCCGCGCCAGCCAGATCAGGCCGAGCGCGGTCGCCTCGAGGGCCGTGGTCTGCGCCGACCTCCGCGCCAGCGCGAGCTCGTAGCTCTGCTGTGCCAACTCGGTCGCCTCGACCAGCCGGCCGGAGAACCGCAATGCGGACGCGCGCTCCATGAGCAGCACCGGCTCGACCAACGGCAGCTCGTCGCGGTGCAGACGGGCGATCGGCTGCCACGTCTCGGTGACGGTGATCGCCTCGCCGAGGCGACCGCGTGAGATCAGGCTCTCGCCCACCGTGACCGCGGCCTGCAACCGTGCCTGCTCGCGCACGCCCGAGTCGTTCAGCAGAGGCGCGGCGGCGACCAGCGCCTTCTGCGGCCGTCCCTGCGCGGCCACCAGCCTGACCCGCAGCGCGACCAGCTCGTCGCGCAGCCCGGCGTCGGACACGGAGTCTTCCGCGCGCCGCAGGGCCGCGTCGGCATCGCCTGGCCGCACCATCCCCCAGAACAGATGCCGCGCCAGCGCGATCGCCACCGCTGCCCGTTCGCCGTCGTCGCAGGCCTGCCCCTCGAGTTCCTCGAGCAGCTTCTCGGCTTCGTCCGCGCGGCCCTCGCCGGAAAGCGCCCGCCCGAGCGCCAGCCGCGCCCCGAACCCGCCGCCCGCCTGCACCGCCGCTCGTGCCAGGCGTTGGGCCATGGCGAAGTCGAGCGCCGCCAGGGCCTGCTCGGCCGCTCGCACGAACAGCGCGGGCTCGGCCGGTCCGCCGGACTGCAGCCGCCACATCGCCAGCCGCGCCACGTCATCGCGGCGGTGACCGCCGCGCGCTTCGAGGGCGTTCGCCAGCCGGCGCTGGATCGCCTCCAGACGCGTGGGGCCAAGGCGGGCGCGCACGACCTCTCCGTGCAACGGATGCGCCAGGTCGACGCTGCGACGGCGGCTATCGGGCGAGCGCTCGACCATTCCCTGCGCCTCGAGCACTCCCAGCGCCGCCACCTCGTCGGGCTCGAGCAGGCCGACCTCCATCGGGGCGCCGACCGCGACGATCTCCAACACGTGCTGCTCGCTGCTCCCAAGCGATTCCAGGCGGGAGCCGACCAGCGCCGCCAGCCGCATTCCCGCCGCCACCTCGCCGCGCCAGCGCCAGATTCCACCCGCCTCGATCAGGACGCCGCGCTCGACGCCGTAGAGCACCAACTCGCGCAGAAAGAGCGCGTTGCCGCGTGTCAGATCCCACAACGCGCTGACGCTGCGCCCGTCCAGCGGCCCGCCGAGCACGTCCTGCAGCAGACGCGCGACCTCGGCGCGAGACAGCATCTCGAGCTCCACGAACGCGCACAGCTCGTCCTTCCACAGCGCCCCCACCGCATCGGGCACCCGCTCGTCGCGCCGCACCGTCACCACCGCGAATGCCTCGCCCGCCGCCACGAGCTGATGCACGAGCGACGCCGAGCCATGATCGAGCAGGTGACCGTCGTCGACGCACAGCACCAACCGGCGCCCGCTCGCCCGCTCCACCAGCGCGCCACGCGCACGCGCGAGCAGCTCCGCTCCGCCCGCGGAACCGTCCCCCACCGGCGGCAGCAGCGCCGCGAACGCTCCCAACGGCATCGACGCCGCCGACCGCGTCGCCCGCACCCACTCCACCGCACAGCCGCGCAACGCCGCCACCCGCGAGACCTCGGCCGCCAGCCGCGTCTTCCCGACCCCCGCCGCCCCGGACACGACGACACCGCCCACCGAGCCGCCCGACAGCAGCCCGCCCACGAACTCAAGCTCACGATCGCGCCCCACCAACGGCCAGACCACACCCACAGTCTGATCAACCACGGCGACGCCTACCAGCCCCCACCAGCGCCCACTCTGGGCCGGTCACAGGGTTTGACGGAGGCTTTGAGATCAGGATGCTGGCCCGGCGGCCGGTGTGTCGGCGGACGCAGCCTAGTAGTGCTTTGGTAGGTGGTTATTCGCGTTGGGGTGGTGGGTGGAGGGGTAGGTCGGTGAGGTCGATCGGTTGGTGGCAGGTTGTGCAGCGGCCGGTCCAGCACTGCAGTAGTGGCTGGAGC
>JBPCJA010000115.1:0-19902 GCA_051005755.1 Solirubrobacteraceae bacterium | reverse complement strand
GTTCTCGATCTGGCGGATCCGCTCGCGCGTCACGTTGAACGTCCGGCCGACCTCGTCGAGCGTCCGCGGATGCTCACCGCCCAGGCCGTAGCGCAGCTCGAGCACGCGGCGCTCGCGGTAGCTGAGGTTCTCGAGCGCCTCGCGCAGGGCCTCCTTCGTCAGGATCTCCGCGGCGCGTTCGTACGGCGACTCGGCCCGCTCGTCGGCGATGAACTGCCCGAACTCCGACTCCTCCTCGTCGCCGACCGGCTTCTCAAGCGAGACCGGCGCCTGCGCCGAGCGCTTGATCGAGTCGACCTCCTCAGGATCGATCCCCGTGACCTCGGCGATCTCCTCCGGCGTCGGCTCACGCCCCAGCTCCGTGACGAGCTTGCGCTCCGCTCGACCGATCTTGTTGAGCTTCTCCACGACATGCACCGGGATGCGGATCGTCCGCGCCTTGTCCGCCAGCGCCCGCGCGATCGCCTGCCGGATCCACCACGTCGCGTACGTCGAGAACTTGAAGCCCTTGCGGTAGTCGAACTTCTCCGCCGCGCGCACGAGACCGAGCGTGCCCTCCTGGATGAGATCCAGGAACGGCAGCCCCTGGTTGCGATAGTTCTTCGCGATCGAGACGACGAGCCGCAGGTTGGACTCGACCATCTTCTGCTTGGCGTCCAGGTCGCCGCGCTCGATGCGCTTGGCGAGGTCGACCTCCTCCTGGGCGGTCAGCAGCCGGACCTTGCCGATGTCCTTGAGAAACAGCTGCAGGGAGTCGGTCGTCATGTCCGGCTTGAGGTCGATCGTCGCCTTCTTGCGCGCGCGGCGCTTGTCGGGCGCGCGCTCGACGGCGTTGGCGGCCTGGACGGCGGGATCGATCTCCTCGACGAGCTCGATCTCGGAACGCTCCAGGTAGCCGTGCAGCTCCTCGATGTCGGCCTCGTCGAGATCGATCTCCGCGACGGCGCCGGCGATCTCGGCGTACGTGAGCACGCCGGTCAGCTGGCCCTTCGTCAGAAGGCCCTTGATCTCTTCGAGTTCCTGCAGTTCGGCTACTGACATGGCATTCGCTTTCACGTCGTGCACAGGCTCGCTTCAGCCCGCGTACTCATCTATGACGGAGGCAGGGTGTCTTCCTCGGACCAGTACCTCGCCCAACCTAGACCTCAAACTCTAGCGTGCCAGCGTAGGCACTTCACTTTCTGAAGTCAACGACGGCTATCGAGGCTACTACGTGTCATCGGGTCATTTGTTTCACGTCCCGTGCTCTGATGGCGCAAAGCGCGTGACATCATGCGCACGTGGCCGACCGACAGGACTCCGATCGCGAGGTGCTGACGAGCCTACCGCGCTCGCGGCCGGTGCGGCGCAGCGCCAAGCGCGGTGCGCGTCCGGGCGCCGCGGCCACCGCCGGGTCGAAGGCCGCCTCCGCCGCGGCGGACAGACCCAAGGGCCGCACGCCGGGCGCCAAGCCGGGCGCGGCGGCACAGCCGAAGGCGACGGCTCGCGCCGCGCGGCCGGCGAGCCGCGCGACGGCCGCCGGAGCCAAGGCGCAGACCGCCGCAGCGAAGGCGCAGCGCACCCACAGCACGACCCCGCGGCGCACGATCCCGCCGGCGGGCTACGCCTCCGCGTCGCAATCCGAGGAGGAGCGCCGGTCCGCCTCGGCCGATCTCATGGGGACCGCCGTCCAGGCCGCCGGCGAGCTCGCGCAGATCGGCTTCGCGATCGGCCGCCAGGCGCTGCAGTCGATGATCGATCGCCTACCGAAGCCCTGACCGCGCGTCGATAAACGCTGGTAACCTCCCGCGCGTCTGCCGAGTCTCCCGGGCGCCAGCGTCCGGGGAGCGGGGGAACCAACTGCGATCCGCATCCACGGATCGCCGGGGCGAATCGACCGATATCGGGTCGTAGCGCTTGGAAAGCGCGAGCCCGTCAGCTCACCTCGTAGGCCGCCACCGAGATGACCAGATCCCGTCGCGAACGCGCCACGCTCGTCGCCATGCTGTGCACGGCGATCTCGTGCTGCGCCTCCGGCACGGCGTGGGCGTCGGACGGGACCGGCGGCACCGTCATGCCGGCGGTCATCGCGCCGACGACCGGCGGGGTCGGCTACGGCGAACCGGGAACCCGATCGCTCGCCGCACGGCCCACGGCACTGCTCGGACGCGCGGTCGACGTGCGCGGCACGATGCCCGGCGCCGCACGCCGGGGCGTCGTCCTGCAGCGCCTGGACCCCCGCCGTGGCTGGCGCAACGTCGCCCGGTCGCGCGTGCGCAGCACCGAGCGCTTCGAGATCCGCTGGCACGCCGACCGTGGCGGGCGCGTGAGCCTGCGCGCGGTCGTCGACCGCGACAGGCGCCGCGCCGAGGCCGCGGCGGCCGGCCCGGTCGTCGACGTGACCGTCTACCGGCCCGCGATGGCGTCGTTCTTCGGGCCCGGCCTCTTCGGGCGCCAGACCGCCTGCGGACAGACGCTCGCGCCCGACCTCTACGGCGTCGCCCACCGTCGGCTGCCGTGCGGGACGCTCGTCGTCGTCATGTACCAGGGTCGCGAGATCACGGTGCCCGTCGTCGACCGCGGCCCCTTCTCGGGCACGTACTCCTTCGATCTCACGCAGGCGACCGCCGACGCGCTGGGCTTTCTGTCGGTGGGCGCCATCGGCTACGCGCGCGCGCCGGTCGCAATGCCCGCACCGCCCGCGTAGATCCAGCGGATGTGGCCGGAAGCTCGCGGGAAACCCGGCGAGCTTCCGAACGCGTCCGCTAGCCGCGTGGAAAACGCGGCTAGCCCTCGACGGCGTACGTCGGGCGGATCGCGGCGCGCGCGAGCGTGTGGAACGTGAGGTTGAAGCCGACGTAGGCCGGCGTCGCGTCCGGGCCGAGGTCGAGGGCGTCGACATCGAGCGCGTAGACGGTGAAGACGTAGCGATGCGGGATGTCGCCGGCGGGGGGCGCCGCGCCGCCGTAGCCCTGCTCGCCGTAGTCGTTGCGGGCCTCGACGGCGCCCTCGGGCAGCGCGTCACTGCTGGCGCCGCTCGGCAGCTCGGTCGTGGAGGCCGGAAGGTTGAAGAGCACCCAGTGCCAGAAGCCGCTGCCGGTGGGAGCATCGGGATCGAAGCACGTGACGGCGAAGCCCTTCGTCTCCTCCGGGAAGCCCGACCAGCTCAGCTGCGGCGAGACGTTCTCGCCGCCGGCGCTCGGGTGGGCATGCGCAGCCGGCAGCGGCTGGCCGTCCTGCACGTCGTCGCTCTCGACGGAGAACGCCGGCGCGGGCGGTAGGAGGTCGTGCGGATCGGGAGCGGTGGCGCGATCGAGTGACATGCGGCGAACATATCCGATCGTCCGGCTCCGACAACGCCGACGTCGAAGGCGCCGCGCGCGCTGGTGAGGCGGCGTCGTGGGTACCGTGTGGGGACATGGCCACCGCCGCCGCCGTCCTCGCCGCGATCGCAGCGCTCGGGGTCGCCTGGTTCGCCGGGATCCGACGGCTGGTGGCACGTGCGACCGCCATCGCCCGCGCGACGATCGTCGACCCCGAGAAGCACACGACGATGGACGAGCGCGGCGCCGTGCGCTCGGTCCAGGCGGCCGACATCAGCCTGCCGGCGGAGGCGCTGGAGCGCCTCTGGACGCCGATGCACCTCGAGCGTCTCGCGCGCACGTACTGGCGCTATCTCACGCGCTGGACGCTCGGGCTTATCCGCGTGAAGTACGACGAGGACGAGCGCGCGGTCGTGTTCCTGACGCGCCCGTTCGTGCTGCTGCGCTTCAGGGCGCCCGAGTACGAGATGGACTCTCGCCGCGGGCGCGTGCGCTGGCGGATCGCGAGCGGACTGCTCGTCTCGCGCGCCGCCCAGGGCGGGGGGGACGGCTATCTCCAGATCGAGGTGAGCCGCTGCGACCCCGTCGACGAGCGCACGGCACGTGTCCACATCGAGGTCGAGGTCGCGAACTTCTACCCCGCGCTGGCGAGCGCGGTCGCACGGTGGTTCTACGTCGCGACCCAGTCGCGCATCCACGTCGTCGTCACGCACGGCTTCCTGCGCTCGCTCGCGCGGCTGGACCTCGCGGAGTCGGTCGTCGGGCGCTACAACACCCAGGACGGGCTGCCCGAGCCGCCCAGGCCGGAGCCGACGTCGCCCGAGCACACGCCCGCCTGAGTCTGGGGCCCTCTGCGCCTGCCCGACCGCGAGGACGAGCTCCGCTCAGGAGCTACCGCGCGGCTGCAGGGCGTCGACCGCCGGTTCCAGCACGGCGAGCACCTCGTCGAGCGGCGTGCCGGCCAGCGTCGGCAGGGTTCCGCTACCGCGGGTGAGCGACACGCCGATGGCCATCGCGATGAGGACCTCCGCCCGCAGGTCGGCGTCTGACGCGCCGCGGGCGGCGAGCTCGGCGGCGAGCGGCTCGACCACGCGGCTGCCCATGATCTCGCGGACCTGGTCGCGCATGGCATCGAGCGACCGTGGGCTGCTACCGCTCCATCCTCGTCGCCGTCGACGGCTCTCCGGATGCCGCGGCGGCCCTACGGCACGCCGCATCGCTGGCGTGCGACCAGCACGCCACGCTCATCGTGCTGACGGTCGTGCCGACACCGCCGCCGCGGGTCGTCAGCCCCGGCGTCCTGCTGCCTCCCGCCGACTACAACGACGACGCGTTCGTCCGCATCCTGCGCGAGGCCGCCGACGGACTTCCCCCCGATGTCGGCGTCCAGACCCGGCTCGCCCGCGGGCGCCCCGCGCGACGCATCCTCGAGATCGCACAGGAGTGCGCGTGCGACCTCATCGTCATGGGCTTCCACGGCCACAGCCGGCTGCACCACGCGCTCATCGGCTCGGTATCGGACAGCGTCCTGCGTGACAGCCACCTGCCCGTCCTGCTCATGCGCGCCGCGCGTCCCGCCTCCGTCGACGTCGAGCACACCCCGAGCCCGAACGCGCCTGCCCGGCCGCGGGAGCGGCCGGACAGGCGCGGCTGGCTGGTCGTCACGCGCCCTTGGCGTGCATGCGGTGCGTGACGTGCATGTCGTCGAGCAGGCGCGGCACGAACATGAGCGCCGCGAGGCCGACCAGGACGTAGACGACGTCCGCGCCGGTACCGCTCCCGAAGATCTCGGACACGACGTTCGTGTCGAACAGCGCGAGGATGGCCCAGTTCAGGCCACCGACGATGAGCAGGGCGATCCAGAGCGGATCGAGCCGCTTGAGGAGTTCCATCACGCCTCCTTTATTGACGCGACGGTTTGTACGGAACGTCACGTAGTACCCCACACGCCGGGGGTGGTTTCAGCGCTTGCGCCTCGAAGCCGCTATCCGGTCGAGTCCGCGAGCGCGACGAGCGCGGCGAGCACCCAGGGGCCCTGGCCGGTGAGGCGCAGGTGCAGCCCGTCCTGCTCCCACGCCAGCTCGTGCACCGGGCGCAGCTTGGGCTCCGCCTCGGGCAGCGGCGCCGTGCGGTGGGCGTAGCGGCCGAGAGCCCGAGGCGCGGGCAGGCCGCGCTCCAGCGGCGCGTGCAGCCCGACGTAGAGCGTCAGCCGCCCCGGTGCAAGCGGGCGCGTGTCGTCGAGGTTCCACTCGACTTGGACGGCCTGCGGTCCGCTCGTGACGACCTCCACCCAGCGCGCGAGCGGCAGCGGCGCGTCGGGCAGCGGGACGGGGCGCCCGAGGTGGGCGTCGGCAGCGGCGATGCCCACGAGAGCGACCCGTTCTTCCACCGCAGCGATGGTAGTGCGCGGGAGCAACCGTGTATGACGCGTGCGTGGCACGTGCTCACAGCATCCGGCGCTGGGCGGTCGCGACCCTGCTCGCGGTCGCCGCCGCCGTCGCCCTCCTGGCCGTCCGGCCGTGGCACTCGGCGCCGCCGGTCCGCGAGCCCACGGGCGCCTTCGTGCCCTCCGGACCCGCCGGTCGCGCGGTCGTGTGGGCGGTCGGCGACGGCGCCGACGGCGGGGCCGCGGGCCGGGCCGTCGCCACCCGCATCCGCGCCGGGCGCGTCGACCGCTTCCTGTATCTCGGCGACGTCTACGGCTCGGACGTCGGCGGCTTTGTCCGCGGCGACGGAACCGCCGCCGACTACCGCACCCGCTACGCCCCGCTCTACGGCGGCCTCGCCGCGCGCACGGCGCCGACGCCCGGCAACCACGAGTGGCCCCAGCGCGGCGACGGCTACGAGCCGTACTGGCGCGCGGTGATGGGCAGGATCCCGCCCGCCTACTACCGCTTCACGATCGCCGGCTGGCAGGTCCTGAGCCTGAACTCCCAGGCGCCGCACGACCGCGGCTCGGCACAGCTGCGCTGGCTGGCACGCCAGGTCGCGCGACCGGGCACCTGCCGGCTGGCCTTCTGGCATCGCCCGCGCTTCAGCGCCGGACGCCACGGCGACCAGGCCGACATCGCGCCACTGTGGAACGCGCTGCGCGGCCGCGCCGTGCTCGTCGTCGCCGGCCACGACCACGACATGCAGCGCTTCCGGCCGATCGACGGGATGACGCAGGTCGTCTCCGGCGCGGGCGGGCACGGCCTCTACGGGCTGCACCGCGATCCCCGGCTGGCATTCGGCGACGACCGCGAGTACGGAGCGCTGCGCATCGACCTGCGCCCCGGCCGCGCGCGGCTGCGCTTCGTCGCGGCCGGCGGCCGCGTGCTCGACTCAAGCGCCGTGCGCTGCCGTCAGGCGCCGACCGCGTAGCGCGCGAAGAGCTCGCCGGCGGACTCCAGCAGCCAGACGAGCTCGAGCGCCAGCGGCTCGCGCAGCGGCGCGTCGGCGACGATCGTCAGCGCGCCGGCGCCGCCTGCGAGCTTGGGGACCGTCGTGAGGAAGAGCTCGTCGACGAGGCCGGCGGCCAGCAGCGAGGCGTTGAGGCGCGGCCCGCCCTCGCAGAGGATCGAGCGCACGCCGTGGTCACCGCGCAGGCGCGCGAGCGCCGCCGCCAGGTCGACCGGCGACGAGCGCAGGAACTCGACCTGCGCCGCACAGCCCTCGATGACGCCGTCGGAGGCGGTGACGACGACGACGCGCGAGTCGCGGTCCTGGAGGAGCGGCACGTCGGCCGGGAGGCGCATGCTGCCGCTGACGACGATCGCGAGCGGGTCGGGGGCGAGGCCCGCGGCGCGGCGCTGCTCGCGGCGGGCCGCATCGCGGACGAGGCGGCCGTAGCGCTCGGTGCGCAGCGTGCCGGCCCCGACCATGACGGCGTCCACGCGCGTGCGCAGCGCGTGGAAGAGCTGGCGGTCCGGGACGCTCGAGAGCGGCGCCGTGCGGCCGAGCACCGACGCGCGCCCGTCCACCGTCGCGACCATGTTCACCGCGAGGTACGGCCGCCCCGCGGGCGCCAGCTCGCCGAAGTGCAGCGCCTGCACGACCTCGTCGGCGGTGAGCTCCCCCGGCGCGGGCAGCAGCCGGCGCAGCGCGACAGGCGGTTCGTTGCGCGCTGCCGTCACGCCGGGTGGCCCGGATCGACGTACTTCACGTGCTGGAAGTACGCCCACTCGCCAGGCTCGTAGCGCGCCTCGAACGGGTCCAGGAGGAAGCCCATGTGGTCGCCGAGGTCGTGACGCGCGCAGATCGCGCCGGCGAACCAGCTCGGGCAGCCGTCGAGGATCGGCAGCCCGCGCGGGCCGGGGCTCCACGCGCAGCGCTCGAACTTGTCGAGCTCGTCGCCGGTCTCGCCGCCGAAGAGCTCGACGAGCTCGGTCGCGTCGCGCGGCACGAGGTGGACGGCGAGCGCATCGACGTCCTGCGCGAGCCGGAACGTCCGGTTCACGCGCGACAGGCAGGCCAGGAAGCGCGCGGGCCGGAAGCTCGTCTGGGTCGCGAAGCCGATGACGCACCCCTCGCGCCGCTCGCCATCGGTCGCCGTGACGATGAAGACGGGATAGTCGAGCGACCCGGCGAGCCGCATGAACGTCCTGGCCGCGTCGCTCATCGCGAGGGCCCGCCTTCCGAGCTCGCACGGACGATGGTCGAGCAATGGCGCGCTGTCATCGCGAGGGCAAGCCTTCCGAGCTCGCACGGGCGATGGTCGAGCAATGGCGCGCTGTCATCGCGAGGGCAAGCTACCCGGTGTGCCATGCTCGCGGACACTGGGTAGCTGAAGGGAGCTCATGAGCGGACGGCTGATCGGTGTCGATGTCGGCGGGACCAAGATCGCGGTGGCCGCGCTCGAGGGCGCGACCCTGCAGCCCCCACAGGTGCAGTCGACCGACACCCGCGGAGGCCGCGAGCTCGTCGAGCAGCTCGTACGGGCCATCCGCGACGCCGGCGAGGCGTGCGCCGTCGGCGTCGCCGTGCCCTCGGTCGTCGACTTCGAGACCGGGCGGGTGCGCTCGTCGGTCAACATCCCGCTGCACGACATCCCGCTGCGCGAGGTCCTGCGCGAGCGCCTCGGCGTGCCGGTCTACGTCGACAACGACGCGACGTGCGCCGCGCTCGCGGAGGCCTACGACGACGAAGGTGCACTCGTCGCGCGTCATCTCGTGATGTTCACCATCGGCACCGGGGTGGGCGGCGGCATCGTCATCGACGGCCGCGTCTATCGCGGCGCGACGGGCGCCGCCGCCGAGCTGGGCCACACGATCATCGGCGCCGACCTGCGCCGCAGCCCGTTCGCGCACCGCGATCGCTTCCCGCAGCCCGGCTCGCTGGAGTGGCTGACCTCCGGCCGCGCGCTCAACGCGCTCGGCCGCGAGCACGGCCTGCCCGACAAGGGCACGATCGACGCCGCCCGCGAGGGCCACCCCGGCGCCTGCGCGGCGATCGAGCTCCTTGGGCGGCGCCTCGGGATCGGCATCGCCAACGCGATCAACACGTTCGACCCCGACCTCGTCGTCGTCGGCGGCGGCGTCTCGAGCGCCGGGGAGCTGCTGCTCGGCCCAGCCCGCGAGGAGGCGCGCCGGTTCACGCTGACCGGCGTCGGCACGCGCACGGAGATCCGGCGGGCGCACTTCGGCCCGCGGGCGGGCGTCCGGGGCGCGGCGCTGCTGGCGGGGCAGGAGGTGCTGGCCGAGCGCGAGCGCGAGCGGGTGTCGGCCACGGGGGCGGCCGCACGGTGAGGATCGCGCTCGCCGTCGACCACGCCGGCGTGCCGCTGCGCACGATGGTCCTCGAGGCCGTCCGTGACGGGGGCCACGAGATCCTCGATCTCGGCGAGCACGACGACTATCCCGACGTCGCCCTCGCCCTCGGGCGCGCGGTCGCACGCGGTGACGCCGACCGCGGCGTGCTCGTCTGCGGGTCGGGCGCGGGCGTCTCCATCGCCGCGAGCAAGCTGGCCGGCGTGCGCGCGGCGACGTGTCACGATCATTACACGGCCGCACAATGCGTCAGCCACGATGACTGCAACGTCCTGTGCCTGGGCGCGCGGGTCATCGGCCCCGCGATCGCCTCCGAGCTGACCGCCGCCTTCTGCGCGGCGCAGTTCAGCGGCGAGGAGCGCCACGTGCGCCGGGTGCACAAGGTCTCGATCATGGAACGCGAAGGACTGGAGGCGAGCTGGTGAGCCAGCTAGTGAACGTCAACCAACGGCTGGCCGCCCTGACCGCCGCCGGCACGTCGGTCTGGCTGGACCAGATCCGCCGCTCGCTCACGCAGAGCGGCGAGCTGCACCGGCTCGTCGAGGAGGACTCGCTGCGCGGCGTGACCTCCAACCCCGCGATCTTCGAGAAGGCGATCCTGGGCTCCCCGGACTACGACGACCAGATCGAGGAGCTCGCTCGTGGCGGCGCGCTCGCCCGGGCGATCTACCAGGAGATCGCCATCCAGGACGTCCAGGAGGCGGCCGACGTCCTGCGCCCGATCCACGACGCGCTCAACGGCGCCGACGGGTTCGTCTCGCTCGAGGTCGATCCGGACCTCGCCTTCGAGTGCGACCGCACGCTGGCGCAGGCTCGCGAGTACTGGGAACGCGTCGGCCGCCCGAACGTCATGATCAAGATCCCCGGCACGAGCGAGGGCCTGCCGGCGATCGAGCAGGCGATCTACGAGGGCATCAACGTCAACGTCACGCTCCTCTTCGGCGTCGAGGCCTACGCGACCGTCGCCGAGGCGTTCATCCGCGGCCTCGAGCGCCGCCACGCCGAGGGCCTGAGCCTCGATGTGCACTCCGTCGCGTCGTTCTTCGTCTCGCGCGTCGACAGCGAGGTCGACAAGCGCCTGGAGGCGATCGGCCGCACCGACCTGCAGGGGCAGGCGGCCGTCGCCAACGCGCGCGCCGCCTACCGGCGCTTCGAGGAGATCTTCCGCGGCGAGCGCTTCGCGGCGCTGCGCGAGGCCGGCGCGCCGGTGCAGCGTCCGCTGTGGGCCTCGACGGGCGTGAAGAACCCGGCCTACCCGGAGACGAAGTACGTCGAGGAGCTCGTCGGCCCGGACACGGTGAACACGATGCCCATGCAGACGCTGCTGGCCTGCCACGAGCGCCTGGAGGTCCGCGGCGAGACGGTGCGCGAGGACCCGACGCCGGTGCTGCAGGCGCTGGCCGAGGCCGGCATCGACATGGAGGAGGTCACGGCCAAGCTGCTGCGCGAGGGCATCGACGCGTTCGTCACTCCGATGGAGAAGCTGCTCGCCGGCATCGAGGCCAAGCGCGAGGCGATCTTCACGGGCCGCCCGGAGACGATCGATTCCTCGCTTCCCGACGACCTCGAGCCGCTCATCGCCGAGCTCGTGAAGCGCGCCGAGGACGAGCGCGTCCCGCGCCGCATCTGGTCCAAGGACGACACCCTCTGGGGGCCGCCCGGACAGCCCGAGGTCGCCGACCGCCTCGGCTGGCTCAACGCGCACGAGACCTACGAGGAGGAGATCGACGACCTCGAGGCCTTCGCCGTGCAGGTCGTGGAGGACGGCTACACCGACGCCGTGCTGCTCGGCATGGGCGGGTCGAGCCTCGCGCCCGAAGTCCTGCGGCGCAGCTTCGGCGGCCGGCAGCACGGGCGCCTGCTCCTACACGTCCTGGACTCGACCGACCCCGGCGCGGTGCTCGCGCAGGAGCGCGCGGTCGACCTCTCCCGCACGCTGTTCATCGTCTCGACGAAGTCCGGCGGCACGATCGAGACGATCTCGCTCTTCGAGCACTTCTGGAGCAAGCGCCCCCACGGCGAGCAGTTCGTCGTGATCACCGATCCCGGCTCGTCGCTGGAGGAGCTCGCCGCCGAGCGCGGCTTCCGGCGCACGTTCCTCAACGATCCCGACGTCGGCGGCCGCTACAGCGCGCTGACGTTCTTCGGGCTCGTGCCCGCGGCGCTCATGGGCGTCGACCTCGAGTCGCTATTGGAGGGCGCAGGCGTCGCGGCCGAGGCCTGCACCGCCTATTCGAGCGAGGGCAACAGCGGCCTCTGGCTCGGCGTGTCGCTCGCGGCGCTGGCCCTCCAGGGCCGTGACAAGCTCACGATCGTCGTCGACGACCCGATCGCATCCTTCGGCCTCTGGGCCGAGCAGCTCGTCGCCGAGTCGCTCGGCAAGCACGGCAAGGGCATCGTCCCGGTGACCGACGAGCCGGTCGCGGCGCCCGAGGTCTACGGCGAGGACCGCGTCTTCTCCTACCTGCGCGACAGCGACGACCCGAGCGAGCGTCTCGACGACGCCATCAGGGCGCTGGCGGCCGACGACCAGCCGACCGTGACGCTCTCGGCCGGCGGGCCCGAGGATCTCGGACGGATCTTCTTCTTCGCCGAGTTCGCCACGGCCGTCGCCGGCTGGGCACTGGGCATCAATCCGTTCGACCAGCCCGACGTCCAGGTCGCCAAGGACACGACCGCGCGGATCCTCGCCGACATCGCTGCCGGCGGGGAGCTGCCCGAGCCCGAGCAGGCCGGCGACGACGACCTGCGCGCGCTGCTCGGCGCGGCCGGCCCCCCTGACTACGTCGCCATCCTCGGCTTCATGGGCCCGGACGAGGAGGTCGACGCTGCCGTCGCCGAGCTGCGCAGCGCGATCCGCGACGCGACGGACGCGGCGACGACGTTCGGCTACGGGCCGCGCTACCTGCACTCGACCGGCCAGCTCCACAAGGGCGGGCCGCCGAGCGGGCGCTTCCTCGTCCTCGTCCACGACGGTGCCGAGGACGTCCCGATCCCCGGCAGGCCGTACGGCTTCAGGACGCTGAAGAACGCCCAGGCCGTGGGCGACCTCGAGACGCTGCGCAGCCGCGGGCGCCGGGCGCAATGGCTGCGCCTGGAGGGCGACGATCTCGCCGCGGCGGTGCGCGGGCTGACGGAGCGCATCCAGGAGCTGCTGTCTTGACTCAGATCGGCTTCGTCGGGCTCGGCCGCATGGGCGGCAACATGGTCACGCGCATCAAGCGCGACTCCGACCACGACGTCGTCGCCTACGACCGCGATCCCGAGACCGTCACGCGGATCGCGGACGTGACGGGTGCCCGCGGCGCGCGCTCGCTCGCCGACCTCTGCACGCAGCTCGACGCGCCGCGGATGGTGTGGATCATGGTGCCCGCCGGCAAGCCGACCCAGGACACCGTCGACGAGCTCGCGTCGCTCCTGGACGCCGGCGACCTCATCGTCGACGGCGGCAACTCGAAGTGGACCGACGACCGCGAGCGGGCGGCGGCGCTGCGCGCGCACGGCATCGACTACGTCGACGTCGGCACGAGCGGCGGCGTCTGGGGCCTGGAGGTCGGCTACTGCATGATGGTCGGCGGGCCCGAGCCGGCGGTCGAGCGCCTGGCGCCGATCCTCGACGTGCTCGCGCCCGAGTGCAACGAGCTCAGCCGCGAGGCGCTCGGCCCGCGTGGCTGGGGACACTTCGGCCCCAGCGGGGCCGGTCACTACGTGAAGATGGTCCATAACGGGATCGAGTACGGCCTCATGCAGGCCTACGCCGAGGGCTTCGACATCTTCGACAAGTCCGAGTTCGAGCTCGACAACGCGAAGATCGCCCACCTCTGGAACCAGGGCTCGGTCGTGCGCTCGTGGCTCTGCGAGCTCGCCGCGCGGGCCTTCGAGCGGGAGGGCAACGACCTCGCCGGCCTCAGCGGCTACACCGAGGACTCCGGCGAAGGCCGCTGGACGATCGAGGAGGCGATGGCCAAGGACGTGCCGACGCCGGTCATCACCGCGTCGCTGTACGCGCGCTTCTACAGCCGCGGCAACGGCGACTTCACCCACCGCGTGCTCGCCGCGCTGCGCGCCCAGTTCGGCGGGCACGCCGTCAGGAAGAGCGCCGACGGATGAGGTGGCCTGGCGGTGTGGCGGGCGTTCGAGCGCGCGGACGCCGAACGGCAGCCATGCGGGACGAGATCCGGGCCCACCGGCCGATCCGTCGCGCGCCGCATGCACAAGTGACCGATCGAGGTCGCTCGCCGGCCGGTACGTCAGTTGCGCATGACATACGTGCACAACTGACCGACCGGACCCACGTCCACGTCCAGACGTCAGTTCTGCATGACATACGCGCACAAGCACCGGCCCGACCCCGGGGGCCGTTCGATCCGGCCGTTGTGCAGGGGGCACGTCGATGACCACGGCCACCAGCCAGACCGCCGGGCCGGGCGAGAACCCGCTCGTCGAGGGGCTCGAGCGCCTGCCCGTCCACCCCACGGCGCTCGTCATCTTCGGCGCCACCGGCGACCTCGCGCGGCGCAAGCTGGGGCCGGCGCTCTACAACCTCGCGCACGAGGGCGCGCTGCCCGAGCGCTTCGCGCTCGTCGGCATCGCCCGCTCGAAGCTGACCGACGAGGAGTTCCGCCAGATGGCGATGAACTCCGTCCGCGAGTTCTCCCGCCGCCCGCCCGACGAGAAGGTCCTGGCGAAGCTCTTCGAGGACGTCCGCTACGTCAGCGGCTCGTTCGACGACGACGCCGTCTACGCCGGGATCGGCGCCGCGCTCGCCGAGTTCGACCAGATCGCCGGGCTGACGCTGAACCGCTGCTTCTACCTCTCGACCGCGCCGAGCTTCTTTCCCGTCATCGTCGACGAGCTCGGCCGCCACGAGCTCGCGCACCGCGAGGATGCCGAGGTCCGGATCGTCATCGAGAAGCCGTTCGGCCGCTCGCTCGCCGAGGCGCGCGAGCTCAACGCGCGCGTGCTGTCGGTCTTCCAGGAGCAGCAGGTCTTTCGCATCGACCACTACCTCGGCAAGGAGACCGTCCAGAACGTCCTGGCACTGCGCTTCGCGAACAACATGTTCGAGCCGCTGTGGAACCGCAACTACATCGACCACGTGCAGGTCACCGCGGCGGAGGACATCGGGATCGGCTCGCGCGCGGGCTACTACGACTCCGCGGGGGCGCTGCGCGACCTCGTCCAGAACCACATGCTCCAGCTCCTGTCGCTGCTGTGCATGGAGCCGCCGGTCGCCTTCGAGGCCGATCCGGTGCGCGACGAGAAGGTCAAGGTCCTGCGGTCGATCCGCGCGCCGACGCCGATCGAGGTGCCCGGCATGGCGGTGCGGGCGCAGTACGCCCGCGGGACCGTCGCCGGCCAGGAGGTGCCCGGCTACCTCGAGGAGCCCGGCGTGCCGCCGGACTCGACGACCGAGACCTACGCCGCGCTGCGCCTGGAGGTCCACAACTGGCGCTGGGCGGGGGTGCCGATGTACCTGCGCACCGGCAAGCGCCTCGCGCGCAAGGTGACCGAGATCGCGGTCACGCTCAAGCCGGTGCCGCACATGGCCTTCCAGTCGGAGCTCTCGACGGGCATCAAGCCCAACGTCCTCGTCTTGACGGTGCAGCCCAACGAGGGCGTCTCGCTCTCGATCGGGGCGAAGATCCCCGGCACGCGGATGGCGATCCGCACGGTGAACATGGAGTTCCTCTACGGCACCGCGTTTTTGTCCGAGTCGCCGGAGGCCTACGAGCGGCTCATCATCGACGCGATGCGCGGCGACGCGACGCTCTTCACGCGCAACGACGAGGTCGAGGCGCAGTGGAACATCTGCGACCCGATCCTGCAGGCGTGGTCGCAGACGCCCGGCCCGCTGCCGCACTACCCCGCCGGCTCGCAGGGCCCGACCGAGGCCGAGCGCCTGCTCCTCGGCGGCGCTCGCTGGAGGATGATCTAGAGGTGCGCTGCGGGGCGGGCGTTCAGCTCAGCGGCAAGATGTGGTGCGTGCCCCGGTGAACGGCATCACTGAGAAAGAGGGCAGCGACCGCGGGCGTCAGGACGCGGTAGTGAGGGCGCGCTGGGTCGTCTCGACCTGCATACGATGGGGTTCGGCGCGACGGCGTACGCGAAACCGGTGTTGTGCCTCGCATGGCTGCACGACCTCCGGCTCGCCGAGACCGCCTGCCCGAAACCGCTGTTGTGCCTCGCATGGCTGCACGACCTCCGGCTCGCCGAGACCGCCTGCCCGAAACGGGTGTTGTGCGTCCCTCCAGCTCGCGGGAGGCCGGCCCTGAGCCCCACGACCGATGCCGTCTGGAGCGCCCAGGCGACCTCGCCGCCGGTCATCGAGGAGGCGTTGCGCCACCTCGTCGCAGAGTGCTACGCCCAGATCGAGCACTGCGTTCCGGCACGGACGCTGAACCTCGTCTGCATCGTGGACCGTGAGTGGAGCGGCGAGATCGCCAACCGGCTGCGCCGCGTCGGGCGCTACCACGCCTCGCGCACGGTCGTCTGCGCGGTCGAGCCGGGACGCACGACGATCGACGCGCAGGCGACGGTGTCGACGGAGGGCTCGCCCCGTGCGGGCGAGTTCGCCGTCATGCGCGAGCTCGTCGTCGTCACCGTCGGCGAGCGCCACCTGCGCGACCTCGACACGATCGTCGACCCGCTCGTCGTCACCGACCTGCGCACCGCGGTGTGGTCTCCCCACGGCCATCCCGAGGCCGTCGACGCACTGACGACCGGCCGCGCCGGCGGCGCTCCGATCGCCCAGGTCGTGCTGCTGGACGCCGTCGACGAGCCCGACCCGAGCGCGGCGGTCCAGCGCATCCGCCATCTCGCCGAGCACACCGAGATCGTCGACCTCGCGTGGCTGCGCTGCACCCCGTGGCGCGAGCGGCTGGCGTCGGCCTACGACCCCGCGCCGCGACGGCCCGAGCTCGCGACGCTCTCGAAGGTCTCGGTGCGCTACCGCGCCGACTCGACGGTGTCCGGGCTGCTGCTCGTCGGCTGGCTGTGCACGCGCCTCGGCTGGCGTCCGGCGGCGCTCACGCGACACGGCGCCCTGCTGCGCGGCCACGCGCGGGCGCGCCGCGGCGAGGTCGAGCTGCGCCTGGAGCCCGTCGAGGGGATGAGCGTCCCGGGCCTGGCCGGGATCGAGACGCGCTCTGACCTCGGCACGCTGCTGGCACTGGAGCGCGGCGAGGGCGGGCTGACCGCGCGCCGGCGCGAGCCGGCGGCGCGCGGCAGCGGCGACGGCGACGTCTACGAGCACGTGTGGACGGTCCTCGGTGCGTCGCGCGGCGAGCCGGGAATCCTCGGGGAAGGCATCCGCCATGCGCTCCTGCGCGACCCGACGTACAAGCCGGCGCTGGCGGCAGCCCGCCGCATGCTGGCATGAGGCACGTCGTCGCCAACGTCCCGCTGGCGGCGAGCCCCTTTCCCCCAATCGCCGACTACGCCTTCCTCTCGGACTGCGAGACGACGGCGCTCGTCGCGCCGACCGGCAACGTCGAGTGGATGTGCGTGCCGCGGATGGACAGCCCCAGCCTCTTCGGCGCGATGCTCGACCGCGACGCCGGGATGTTCTCGCTCGCGCCCGCGGAGGCGCGCGTGCCTGCCGGCCGGCGCTACATACCGGGCACGAACATGCTGGAGACGACGTGGGGCACGAAGACCGGCTGGCTCATCGTCCGCGACGTCCTGCTCGTCGGTCCCTGGCGCCACGAACGAGAGCGCTCGCACACCCACCGCCGCTCGCCGACCGACTACGACGCCGAGCACGTCCTGCTGCGCACGCTGCGCTGCGTCAACGGGATGGTTCAGGTGCACATGGAGTGCGACCCGGTCTACGACTACGGGCGCGCGCCCGCGAGGTGGGAGTACTGCGGCGAGGCCTACGAGGAGTGCACGGCGACGTTCGAGGGCCATGACGTGAAGCTGCGGCTGCGCAGCGACCTGCGCCTGGGCATCGAGGGCTCGACCGTGCGCGCGCGCACGACGATGCACGACGGCGACCAGGCCTTCGTCGCGCTGAGCTGGAGCGACGCCGAGGGACCGAAGGCGTGGGACGACGCCTACGCGCGGCTCGTGCGCACCGCCGACTTCTGGCACGAGTGGCTCGCCCAGGGCGAGTTCCCCGACCATCCCTGGCGCCAGCACCTGCAGCGCAGCGCGCTGACGCTCAAGGGTCTCGTCTATGCGCCGACGGGCGCGATGCTCGCCGCCGCGACGACATCGCTGCCCGAGACCCCTGGCGGCGCGCGCAACTGGGACTACCGCTACTCGTGGGTGCGCGACTCGACGTTCATGCTCTGGGCGCTCTACACGCTCGGCTTCGACTGGGAGGCCGACGACTTCTTCCACTTCATCGCCGAGGTCTGCGCGGGCGCCGACCTGCAGGTCATGTACGGCATCGGCGGCGAGCGCCAGCTCGACGAGGAGGTCCTCGACCACCTCGAGGGCTACGACCAGTCGCGCCCGGTGCGGATCGGCAACGCCGCCTACCTGCACCAGCAGCACGACGTCTGGGGCAGCGCCCTGGACTCCTTCTACCTGCACACGAAGTCGCGCGACGGCCTGCGCGAGACGTACTGGCCGCTGCTGTGCAAGCAGGTCGAGAAGGCGCTGACGCACTGGCGCGAGCCCGATCGCGGCGTCTGGGAGGTGCGCGGCGAGCCCAAGCACTTCACGTCGTCGAAGATCATGTGCTGGGTCGCGGCCGACCGCGGCGCGCGCCTCGCACGCCTGCGCGAGGACAGGGAGAAGACGGAGCGCTGGCAGACCGCGGCCGACGAGATCCAGGCCGACGTGCTCGCACACGGCGTCGACGAGCGCGGCGTCCTCGTCCAGCACTACGACACCACCGCGCTCGACGCCTCGCTGCTGCTCGCGCCCCTCGTGCGCTTCCTGCCGCCCGACGACGAGCGCATCGTCAACACCGTCAACGCAATCGATCGCGAGCTCACGGTCCACGGCCTCGTCCTGCGCTACAAGGTCGACGAGACCGACGACGGGCTCGGCAGGCAGGTCGAGGGGACGTTCACGATCTGCTCGTTCTGGATGGTCAGCGCGCTGAGCGAGATCGGCGAGAGCCAGCGCGCCCGCGACCTCTGTGAGCGGCTGCTGTCCTACGCGAGCCCGCTGCAGCTCTACGGCGAGGAGCTCGACCCGCTCTCCGGCCGGCACCTCGGCAACTTCCCGCAGGCGTTCACGCACCTCGCGCTCATCAACGCCGCGATGCACGTCATCCGCGCCGACCAGCGCCTGGAGTTCGAAGAGCAGCCACTCGACGCCACGCGGCGCGAGCGATGACCGACCTGCGCGTCTTCGCCGACGCCGAGGCCGTCGCGCGCCACGCCGCCGACCAGGTCGCGTGGCGGATCGCCGAGGCGCGCAAGCGCGGCCGGGAGGTCCACATCGCGCTCGCGGGCGGGCGGACGCCGCAGCGCGCGTACGAGCTGCTCGCCGGGATCGAGGGGTCGTGGAGGCACGTGCACCTGTGGCTCGGCGACGAGCGCTGCGTGCCCGACGACCATCCCGAGTCCAACGCCCGGATGGTTCGCGAGAGCCTCTACGCCCATGCCCGCGCGGAGCCGCCCTCGCTGCACGCCGTGCCATCGCCCGAGCAGCCCGAGGACGCCGCCTGGCTCTACGGTCTGACGGTCCGCGCGCAGGTGCCCGACGAGACGTTCGACATCGTGCTGCTCGGGATGGGGCCCGACGGGCACACCGCCTCGCTCTTCCCCGGCCGCCCTGTGCTGGATGTCAGGCAGGCGCCGTGCGTCGCCGTCCGCGATGCGCCGAAGCCGCCGCCGCAGCGGGTCACGCTGACGCTGCCGGTTCTGCGCCGCGCCCGCTTCACGCTCCTGCTCGTGACCGGCGCCGAGAAGGCCGATGCGCTCGCCCGGGCGCGCGCGGGGGACCGCTCGGTGCCCGTGGCGCTGCTCGGCGATGGCCTGGACGAGATCGCCTGCGACCCGGCGGCGCTCGGGGATGGCGGATCGGCAGCGTGATCGCGTCGGTGGTCGCCGCCTCGAGCGGCTCGCGAGCTCAGCCCTTGCGCGCGAACACGAGCGCTCCACGCTTGGTCACCGACAGCGGAACCTCGGTGGTCGCTGCGACCCCCTCGGCGCGCGCGGCGTCGACGCCCTTGCCGACGAGATAGTCGCGAACGTCCTGGCGGCTCGGCAGCCGCAGGAACGGGGCGTTCCAGCGCTCCACCTCGATGTCGACGAACAGCTCGCCGACCACCTCGGGCGCGAGCTCGGCATCGAACGTCAGCGCGTTCCTCGCAAGCGCATGGGCGAGCTCGGGGGAGTCGTGACGGCTGGGAACGGCGACGGCCACCAGCCCACCGGGGCGCAGCACGCGCCGCGCCTCGGCGAGCGCCCGCGCGGGGTCGCGCAGGTGGTAGAGCACATACAGCAGCGCGACCGACCCGAACGCGGCGTCGGCGAAGGGCAGCGCCGTGGCAGCCGCGCGCACCGCCGGCTCGGGCGCCACCTCGAGCATCGTCGGCGAGCTATCGACGCCGACCCACCCTCCATCCGGCAGGTACCGCGCGAGCTCCCCCTCGCCACAGCCGACGTCCAGAACCGGCGTCAGCCGTCCCTCGACGATGCGGTGCGCCACGCGCTCGTGGACGTCTGCGACGGTCGCGTGCCGGCGCAGCACCGAGCGGGCCGTGCGGAAACGCTCGGGATCGTCGTCGTAGTCGGGCGCGACCGGCCTCGGCGAGCAATCACTGAGCCATCCCGGGTCTGACGGAGACCTCCAAACCAGGATTTCGGTCCTGCAGAGAGGAACACCCCGTCATGCCCCGACCCAAGAAGTACCCTGACGAGCTACGCGAGCGTGCTGTCCGGCTCGTG
>JBPCJA010000114.1:0-9651 GCA_051005755.1 Solirubrobacteraceae bacterium | reverse complement strand
CTCAGCGCGCAGTTTGGGTTTCTCCCCGGCCTCCACAGCGGCGCTTTCGCTGGCAAACAGAACCCCGGTGCCTCGAATCGTCAGCAAATCCGGGCATTCTGAAGTCCCTCCAGAAGAGCCGCACCCGACCGAATTGGAGGGTCATGCCCACGATGGGCACGCAGACGGAAGATTCCGCAGCGTCGTGACTGTAAGACTGTATGGCAGGCAGCGGAACCGGGCGTCAGGGACAGCTGTTGCGATAGGAGATGTCAGCGACGTACCGCGCCCAGTCAGCTTTGCTCAGGCCGCTGCCGACGAGCTGGCAGACCTCGGTCCGCAGTTCGCCGAAGTCGTGCCATAGCAACCCGTTCCACACGCGGACGGTGCTGTCGTCTCCGGCGGAGACAAGGGTGCGGCCGTCGGGGCTGAACGCCACGTCCTCGACAGGCTTTGTGTGGCCGTTGAGCGGCACGCCGAGCTGCCTGTGCGTCCGTGTGTCCCACAGCCGCACCGTGTGGTCGTAGCTGGCGGACGCCAGCGTACGCCCGTCGGGACTGAACGCCACGCTGGCGACAGGGCCGTCGTGGCCCCTGAGCGGCACGCCGAGCGATCTGCGCGCGTGCACGTTCCACAGCCGCACCGTCCCGTCGGCGCTGGATGACGCCAGCGTGCGCCCGTCGGGGCTGAACGCGACGCCGGCGACGAACTCGGTGTGGCCTGTGAGCGGCTCGCCGAGCTGCCTGTGCGTCCGCACGTCCCACAACCGCACCGTCTTATCGTGCCCGCCGGATGCCAGCGTGCGCCCGTCGGGACCGAACGCCACGCCATCGACTTGGTCGGTGTGGCCTGTGAGCGACGGGCCGAGCTGCCGGTGCGTCCGCACGTCCCACAGGCGCACCGTGCCGTCGTCGCCGGCGGATGCCAGCGTGCGCCCGTCGGGATCGAACGCGACCCCGCCGATAGGACCGGCGTGATGGGTCAGCGGGCCGCCGAGTTGCCGGCGTGCAGGCGCATTCCACAACCGCACCGTCCCATCGCGACCGGCGGACGCTACGGTTCGCCCGTCGGGACTGAATGCCACGCCGAGGACGGAGTCAGCGTGGCCGTTGAGCGGTACGCCGAGCTGCGGACGCGTCCGCACGCTCAATAGCCTCATCGTCCCGTCGCGGCTGGCCGACGCCAGCGTGCGCCCGTCGGGACTGAACGCCACGCCGAAGACCGCGTCGGTGTGGCCGGTGACCCGTACGCCCAGCGGCCTGTGCGTGCGCGCGTCCCACAGCCGCGCCATCGTGTCGTAGCCGACCGCAGCCAGCGTGCGCCCGTCGGGACCGAACGCCACGCTCCTGAAGCTCGATCGACTCATGAGCGGACCCCCGAGCTGCCGGTGCGTCCGCACGTCCCACAACCGCACCGTGCGGTCGTCGCTGGCCGACGCCAGCGTGCGCCCACCGGGGCTGAACGCCACCCCCTGCACAGGGCCGGCGTGACCTCTGAGCGGACCCCCGAGCTGCCGGTGCGTTCGCACGTCCCACAGCCGCACCGTCCGGTCGTCGCTGGCCGACGTCAGCGTGCGCCCACCGGGACCGAACGCCACCCCGAAGACCGATCCGGCATGGCCCTTCAGCGGCTGGCCGAGCTGCCGGTGGGTTTGCACGTCCCACAGCCGCACCGTCCCATCGCCGCCCGCCGACGCCAGCGTGCGCCCACCGGGACCGAACGCCACCCCGACGACGCCGTCGGTGTGGCCGTGCAGGATCGCAAGGACTCCTGGCGTGCGAGTGCTCGTGAGCGCTGACAGCGCCGCGCTTCGCGCCTCTGTTCGAGGACTGGCGTGATAGGCTTCCAGCGCGAGCAGCAGCGAGACGTCCGGGCGGTTGGTGAGCAGGGACTGCGCCGGGGAGACGAGAGCGAGTGACGTCGCCCGAGCTGCCTGTCGACGCGCGTCGCTGCGCTGGTCGAGCGCCCATACCGCCAGCGCGGCGATGATCGCGGTGAGCGCCGCCAGCCCCGTCGCCAGCTGTCGCAGTCGCCGAGTCATGCGTCTGGCGCCGCGCAGCTCGTCGCGCTCAGCCGCGTAGCTGGCCGTCACGAAGTCGCGCTCCAGAGCGCTGAGCTCGTCTGGATGATCGTCCGCCCACGCGCGGCTCGCGGCCAGCCGCGCCCCGCGGTACAGCTCCGCGGGCTCGCGGTTCAGCCTGTCCCACTCGCGGGCGGCGGTGGTCAGGCGGCGGTGCGTCTGCAGGTTCTCGCGGTCGTCTTCCAACCAAGCCCGCAGCCGCGGCCAATGGCGGATCAGCGCCTCATGGGCGACGACGACCGTGCGCTCGTCGAGCGTCACCAGACGCGCGGCCGCAAGGATGCCAAGCACGCGATCGACGTCCACAACGCTTGGGCGCGCGAGCAGCTCGCCGCGATCCACGCGCCGGCCCGTCGGCTCGGCACCTTCGCCGAGCGCGATCAGGCTTAAGAAGATGGACCGCGCGATCGCGCGATCGGTCTCGGGCAGGCGCTGCAGCGTCCGTTCAGCAGTCTGCGCGATCGCGCCGCGCACTCCGCCGGCCTCGCGATAGCCCGCGACCGTGAGCATCAGCCGTTCACGGCGCTCGAAGGTCTCCAGCAGCGCGTGCGACAGCAGCGGCAGGCCGCCCGGCTCCCCTCCCAGATCCTCTAGCATCGTCTCCGCCAAGCCCGGCTGCAGGAGCAGACCTGCTCTCGCGGCCGGCAGCTCGATCGCACGCCGGAGGTCCGCAGGGCTCATCGAGCCGATCGCCGCCTGGTGGGCGACGACTGGGGCGGCTAGCTCGGGATGCGTCATGACGTGACCGTAGAAGTCGGCCCGCAGCGCGACGATCACGGCGAGCGAGCCGTCGGGATCGCGCCACGCCGCCATCAGCGCGTCGACGAAGGAGCGCGCATCGTCCTCCTGGGGACACACCGTGAAGAGCTCTTCGAGCTGGTCGACGACGATCGCGGCGTGCGTCTTGCCGTGGCCGATCGTGCGCGGCAGCGCTGCGGGATCGGCGCGTAGATCGTCAGCCAACAGCGGCGGGCCGTCGCCACCCAGAGTGTCGACGGCGCCAGCAAGCGCGTCGAGGGGCCGCTTGCCCGGCGTCAGGACCACCACGCGCCTGTTCGAGTCGGCGTTCGCGGTCATGCTCGCCACGAGCCCCGCCCGCACGAACGAGGACTTCCCGCTTCCCGACGGCCCCACGACCGCGACGAACCGCACCTCCGCGAGCTGCGCCAGCACCGCCTCGACCTGCGGCTCACGGCCGAAGAACAGCGCCGCATCCTCGCGCTCAAACGCCTGCAGCCCCTTGTACGGGCACACGACGTCGCCGAGGTGCTTTGCGATGGTCCCGTCCCGGGGGGACGCCCGCCGCTGGGCTCGCGCGCGCTCGCGCTGGGCCACGAGCATCCCGCGCTGTAGGCCGAAGAGCTCCTCGTACTGCTCGACGAATTCAACCCTGGGCAGCCGGCGGCCGTTCTCGAACTCGCTGATGGTGCTCGGCGCCCAACTCAGCTCCTTCGCCAGCTGTCGGACCGTCAGATCGGCCTCCACGCGCAGGTCGCGCAGCACCGCGCCAAAGCGCGCCTCGGGCGAATCGCCCGGCGTCCCGGCGTCTTGAGCGTCATCCATCACGCGCGATCCCTACCCCGCTCGGTGATCACGTTCGGCATCTGTTCGAAGGTTGTTCGATCCGGCCGCGATCACCTCAACCGTAACGGAGATTGATCGTCGCACCGACCAGCTGACAGAAGCGGGTCGGTCGCTGCCACGGATGGCGAGCGATGGCTCGCCGGTCCACCGTCCTCAGCCGCTCGCACGCGTCCGACCCACGTCCGCACAGAGAGGAGATTGCGATGTCCCGTCTTGACGTTCCCGATCCTGATCGTCCACCGCCGCCCGTCGCCGAGCGGGTGGTTCGCTGCCTGGCCGTCGACCTGGAGGCCACGCGGCGAGTCGGCGGTCATGCCTCGGCGGGCCCCGCGGAAAGCGGCCGCGGCTATCTGGACCGGCTCATCTACAAGCCGTGGGGCTCGGAGTTTCGCGTCTACGAGGACGACCTCGCGGACGTCTGGTGCCTGCACGTCAGGGCGGGGCACCGGACCTCCCTTCACTGCCATCTGCGCAAGCGCACGGCGCTGCTGTGCCTGGACGGCAGGGGCACGCTGAGCACCCTCGGCGGCGTGCAGCACGCGCTCCGGCCCGGCGTCGTGCTGCACATCGAGCCCGGCGCCTACCACCGCACGACCGCCGACGCGAGATCGAACCTCAGGCTCGTCGAGATCGAGACGCCGAAGGACAAGTTCGACCTCCTGCGCATCGAGGATGACTACAGGAGCGTCGACGAGCCGTATGAGGGCGAAGACCATGCCGCACTGCGTCTGCTTGACCACGACGCTGCGCCCGGGGCACCACTCGCGTTGCAGCCGTTCGTCGAACAGCGGCTCGCCGGGGACCGCCAAGCGCGGCTGCGCGCCCAAGGGTCGACCACCCCTCACCGCTTCGCCGTCGAGACCGGCGAGCAGATCCGCACCTCGACGACCCCCGTCTTCGCGATCGCGCTCGAGTCGCGCGCGATGCCCCCCCCATGAGCTCACCGTGCTCACCCCGCAGCGCATCTCCGCCGCGGCCCCCGAGGCCGCTTACCTGACCATTCGCCAGAAGGAGAAGTCCATGTCGTGCGCAGTGATCGTCACGGGTCCCGGGTTCCAGGACCAGGACGTCGTCTACACCTACTACCGGCTCCGGGAGGCGGGCTACGAGGTCGACATCGCCACGAAGGCCGACACCACGACGGATGCCGGGATCCGCGTCACGGGCCGCTACGGCGTCCCGATACCACTCGACAAGACCGCCCGCGAGCCGATCCCGTTCAGCGCGCTCGCCGCCGAGGGCGCTGCGGAGCACTATGACCTCGTCGTGCTCCCCGGCGGCTACGAGGCACCCGACCGCGTACGCCAAGACGCCCACGTCAAGGCCTTCCTACGCGCGATGGACAACGCCGGCAAGGTCATCGCCGGCCTCTGCCACGGACCCTGGGTCATGATCTCCGCCGGCATCATGCGCGGCCGCCGCGCCTGCGCCTACGTCGGCATGCGCGACGACATGATCCACGCCGGCGCCGACATCATCGACGCCGACGTCGTCGTCGACGGCAACATCGTGACCTGCTCGTACTATGGGGAGGTCGGCGCCTTCATGAAGGCCGTCATCGACCTCATCAGCGACCCATCCAATCAGAACGGTTGTGGCGCCGCATAAGCCGACACAACCCCTCAGACAACACAACGGCCGATCCAAGGGATCTGCTCGCAGCGACAGCAAGACGTGCAGATGGAGGGTCAGCGGCGCCCTCATCCGATCGCGGCCTCTGACGGTCGCCAACCCCACCGCCTACGAACCCGACCTCGCCTCGTCGTTGAACAACCCCGCCAACCACTGGGCGAGGTCGGGCGCCGCGACGAGGCCGAGAAGGTTCGGGCAGAGATCGCGCAGCTACGGACGCGGGACCCGAGTGCAGTGGACGCCCGATATGACTGACTACGACAACCCGCCCGCCGCTGGCTCTATCCGCGCGCAGGCGGGACCGGGGCTCGCCGCGAGGGCGTGGGAGGGCGTCGATCGCCACGTTGTCGGTCGCGGGGGGAGATCCCGGTTCTTTGGTCAGTGATGGTTGGTAGGGGGTGGCGCGATGATGATGTGGTGGTGGGGGAACCCGTCGATGTCTTTGTGAGCTACACCAGCGCGGATCGGCCGTGGGCGGAATGGATCGCGTGGGAGCTTGAGCACGCCGGCCACAGCGTGATCATCCAGGCCTGGGACATCCTGCCGGGCTCCAACTTCCCGCTGGCGATGCACGACGCCGCACAACGTGCGAGGCGCACGACCGCGGTGCTCTCGCCGGCGTTCTTGCAGTCGCCGTACTGCGCGCCGGAGTGGGCGGCGGCGTTTTGCGAAGACCCGACCGGTGAGCAGCGCAAGCTCGTGCTGGTGCGGGTGCGCGACTGTAGTCCTGGCGGGCTGCTGGGATCGATCGTCTACGTCGACATCGTCAGGCTGTCGGAGACGGCGGCGCGCGCAGCGTTGCTGGCCGCCGTCACGGAGGGTCGTGGCAAGCCGGCCAACGCGCCGCCATTCCCCGTCACCGTTGGGGGACAAGAGGGCGGGCGGGTGCGGCGCCCGGAGGCGGGCGCGGCCATCTTCAACGTGCCGGTGATGACGCGAACGTTCGTCGGCCGCCGCAAGCAGTTGCAGCAGCTTGAGGCCGGGTTGTCGGGTGATGGGATGGTCGCGATCACGCAGGCGCAGGCGATTCATGGGATGGGCGGGGTCGGCAAGACCCAGCTGGCCGCACGGTATGCGCGTGAGCATCGCGAGATCTATGACGTAATCTGGTGGCTGCGCGCCGAGCAACCCCAGACGCTGCGCGGCGACCTGGCGGCGTTGGCGCTCGCGCTCGGCCTCGCTGACCTGGACGCCGAGGAGCAGGACGCGATCACCGCGGCTCGTGGGTGGCTCGAGCGCCACGACCGCTGGCTTGTGGTGTTCGACAACGCCGCGGGCCCGGACGCGATCGCAGGCTTGCTACCCGACGGTGTGGGCGGGCACGTGTTGATTACCTCGCGGACGCACGCCGACTGGCGCGCTATGCACGCACAACCGCTCGCGCTGGATGTCTGGTCGCGCGCGGAGTCGCGGCGGTTTCTGACCCAGCGCACCGGCGAGCACGACGAGACGATCCTCGACGAGGTCGCCTGTGCGCTGGGAGACCTTCCTCTGGCGCTCGAGCAGGCCGCCGCGTACACCAATACCAAGGCGATCACGCTGAGCGGCTATATCGAGCGGTTGCGCGATCGCGCCCCCGTGCTGTTTGGGGCCGGCGGTCCGGCGGGCTATGAGCACACCATCTTGACGGTCTGGCAGCTGGCCTTTGAGCAGATCGCGGAGGACCCGATCGCCGACGAGCTGCTCGGGGTGTGCGCGTACCTGGCGCCTGAGCGCATCCCGCGTGAGCTGCTCCAAGCCGCCGCGCAGACCGACGGGGGTCAGGTCAGCGGGCAGGCTGTGGATGACGCGATCGAGGTGTTGCTGGGCTACGCGCTGCTGACCGCGGCCGCCGAGCAGACCGTTGACATGCATCGCCTGACCGGGCAGCTCGCCCGCGACCGCGCAGACCCCGCCGCCCAGGCCCACGCCGCGGCCGCCGCCGTGACCGCGCTCAGCGGGTCGTGGCCAGAGCGGCCGTGGGAGCACGAGCACTGGCCGGCCTGCGAGCGGCTGCTCGCGCACACCCTGACCGCCGCCGAGCACACCACACGACACGACACAGCACCCGAGCAGACCGCCAACGTGCTGGGACGCGCCGGGCTGTACGAGCAGGCGCGCGCGCAGCTGACAAGCGCCCGGCAGCTCACGCAGCGCGCACTGGCGATCAAGGAGGCGGTGTTCGGGCCCGAGCACCCCGAGGTCGCGATCACGCTGGGCAACCTCGGCACCGTGCAACAGCAGCTTGGGGAGCTTGAGCAGGCACGCGCCAGCCAGCAGCGGGCGCTCGCGATCACGGAGGCGGTCTACGGGCCCGAACACCCACAGGTCGCGAGCACGCTCACCAACCTCGGCACCGTGCAACGCGAGCTTGGGGAGCTTGAGCAGGCACGCGCCAGCCAGCAGCGGGCGCTCGCGATCACGGAGGCGGTCTACGGGCCCGAACACCCCGAGGTCGCGAGCACGCTGAGCAACCTCGGCACCGTGCAACGCGAGCTTGGGGAGCTTGAGCAGGCACGCGCCAGCTACCAGCGGGCGCTCGCGATCTTCGAGGCGGTCTACGGGCCCGAACACCCTCACACGGCCTGGGCGAGGTCGAGTCTTCAGAGCATGGGCGCGGCGACCGGCGACGGGTCCGGTTCGCGGCTATCGCGCCTGTTCCGACGGCGTGCCCGGTAATCATGCCTACGACAACTGATGCTGCGATCGAGCGCTTTGACTGGGGCTCGGTGCAGCAGCAGCGTCGCAGGGATGGCCGTTCAGGCGGCTCGTAGGAAGCGTCGGAGCGCTTCGCGGATGATCTCCGACGGCGTGGTCTTGTCTGAACGAGCACGCTGCAGCAGCTCGGATCGCAGCTCGGGATCAAGGCGGACGGACTCGACGCTGGCCGGCGAGGATCCCAGTGCTGGGCGGCCGCGTTTGCGGTGTCGGGTGATCAGCCGATCGACGTCGTAGCCGGCCTCGGCCTCGGCAGCGAGCACGTCGATCTCGCTGTCGGTGATCGGCGCTTTGGAGCGGGTGTGGCTGTGGACGCGGTCGTCGCTCATGGTTCGAGCAGCCTCCTGTACTTCGCACGCATCGCCATCGCGTGGATCGCCAGCTGCAAGTCCTCGATGGTTAGCACGACCACCTCGAGCAGGTTGCCGGCGCGATCGGGCCCGATGACCAGCCAGCGGTCGGGATCTTCGCCGGCGTCTTCGATAGCGAGCGCATGGTCGATGGCGTGCAAGATGTCCGCGTCGGCGACACCGTGCTTGCGCGCCGAGTCGTGGATCTCCACCGTGGTTAGTGTACTACGAAAAGGCGATCGGCCCAAGAACAGCGCGAGTACAGCCCCCGCCACGAGCGGCTGACTCACCGCCCAGCCAATCTCAAGGCCTTCCGCCCAGGGCGGGCCGGATCTCCCCGCGCACATGGCTCCACTCGAAGCGCTCGATAATCGTCCTTATGACAAACTACCTGCAAATCAGCCGGTCCTACGCGACCTTGCCTTGCATCACGCCAAGGTTATTGCGCGCCGCCAGCGTGTTGGGGTGCTCGGTCCCCAACACCCGCTCACTGTCGGCCAGCACGCGCTCCTGCAGCTCGATCGCGTCGCTCGTGCGCCCCGCCGACCAATATGAGCCGGCCAGGTTGCTGCGCGCCGTCAGCGTGTTGGGGTGCTCGGTCCCCAAGACCCGCTCACTGTCGGCCAGCACGCGCTCCTGCAGCTCGATCGCGTCGCTCGTGCGCCCCGCCGACAAGTACGACATGGCCAGGTTGCTGCGCGCCGTCAGCGTGTCGGGGATCGCGGTAGGGACCGTCGTTGCCGGCGGCCCCCCGCACGGATCCCAGCGTGCGCGTCAACGCACTGGGCTCCTCCCTTGGGTTGTGGCGTCAAAGCGCGCGTTGGGCCAGGGATGAAGGATGCGGGGCTGTGGTAGCCACCGATCAGCGAGGCGGCTCATGCGCTCCCAAGGGATGCGGCCTTTCTGGCTGCGGCGCCATAGCGCGTGTTGCCAGTGCCGCACGACCCGTCTGCGGAACGCGCGGAGCGCCTCGCTGTTGTCGGGCACCGCGTAATAGCGGTAGTGCCCGGCAAGGACGCTGGCCAGCCAGCGTCCCTGGTCGGGGATCGGGTGATGCATCCGTCGCCGCATCTCGGTCTTCACCGCGTGCAGCTTGGCGCGCATCTTCTTCTTGCTCGTGACGCGCTTGAGCTTGAACCATCCGGTCTTGGACTTCGCGCACACGTGCGTGAATCCCAGAAACTCGAAGGTCTCAGGCTTCCGGAGCCCGCGGCGCTCCCGGTCTCGGGCGGCGAACCGTCCGAACTCGATCAGCCGTGTCTTCTCCGGATGCAACTCCAGCGCGAACTTCGCGAACCGTTCGCGTAGATCGGCGAGGAACCGCTCGGC
>JBPCJA010000113.1:0-11083 GCA_051005755.1 Solirubrobacteraceae bacterium | reverse complement strand
ATCTCGGCGGCGCGGTCGGCGCTGACCTCGCCGGGGAAGCGCTCGAGCATGACGCGGACCTCCTCGCGCACCAGGGGCTCCAGGGCATCGCGGTAGCGCAGGGTCTCGTAGACGGTGAAGCCCAGGGCCTCGTCGTAGCCGCCCGCGCGGAAGCGGCTGATGGCCTTGATGATCGCGACGTCGTCGGCGTCGTAGCCGCGGCTCGTCGGCGACAGCACCTCGAGCTCGGCGAGGCGGTGCAGGACGTTGCCCGGGACGTCGAAGCGCCGGCGCGCCTGCGCCGCGCTCATCCGCTCGCCCTCCTGCGCGGCGACCGCCTGCTCGAGGATGCGGTCCTCGAGCTCGACGAGCGCCCGCATCCGCCCGGGGTCGGACTCGATGACGCCGCGAATGAGCTTCAGCGGCATGAAGCGCTCCTCCTGCAGGCGCTTGATGAGCTTCACCCGCTCGACGAGCTCGGGTGCGTACCAGGCCATGTTGCGCGACGTGCGCACGATCGACTCGTCGCCGCCGAGCAGGCCCTCGCGCAGATAGTGCTTGATCGTGCCGGCACTGACGCCGGAGCGCTCGGCGAGCTCGCTCATCTTCAGCAGGCCCTCCGCGTTCATGCCAGAAACGACCCTTCGCTGCCGGCCGCGGGTCCCGCGACCGCTCCGGACTGCACGAGCCGCGCGATCCGGGCGTCGTCGTAGCCCGCTCCGCGCAGCACGGCCTCGGTGTGCTCGCCGAGGGCGGGCCCCGGCAGGCGGTTGCAGTCGGCCGGCGTGCGCGAGAGCTTGACCGGCGCGCCGAGCAGCCGGACCGGCGCCGCGACGCCCGGCTGGTCGAGACCGACGACCATCTCTCGCGCGCGCACGAGCTCCGACGCGAGCGCCTCGTCGAGGTCGAGCACCGGCTCCAGGCAGCACTCGTGCTCGGCGGCGAACGCCTCCCACTCGGCGCGCGTGCGGGCGGCGAAGACCGCCTCCACGGCGGCGTGGGCGTCGCTTCCGGGCGCGGCGAGCTGCTCGGCGACGAGGTCGTCGCGGCCGACGCCGTGACACCACGCCGCCCAGAACTTCGGCTCCAGCGCGCCGAGCGTCACCCAGCCGTCGGAGCAGGCGTAGGGTCGGTAGCAGGCCAGGCCGCCGGCGAGCTCGAGGCCGCCGCGCGCGGGCGCCTCGCCGTCGGCGAAGAACCGCGCGGCGACCATCGCAAGCCAGGACAGCGCTCCGTCCGCCATCGCGACGTCGACGATCTGGCCCTCCCCCGTCCGCTCGGCCTCGCGCAGCGCGGCGAGGATCCCGAACGCCGCCATGAGCGCGCCGCCGCCGAGGTCGGCGATCTGGCCCGCCGCCTGCACCGGCGGCCCGTCCCGCTCGCCCGTGAGCCCGAGCAGCCCGACGAGCCCGAGGTAGTTCATGTCGTGGCCCGGACGGTCGCGCAGCGGTCCATCCTGTCCGTAGCCCGTGATCGCGCAGTAGACGAGCTTCGGGTTGATGGCACGCATCGCCTCGTACCCGACGCCGAGGCGGTCGAGGACGCCGGGCCGGAAGGACTCGAGCACGACGTCGCGTGAGCGCACGAGCGCGAGCAGCACCTCGCGACCCTCTTCCTGCTTGAGGTCGATGCGGATCGAGCGCTTGTTGCGGTTCAGCGCGAGAAAGAGCGCCGATCGCACGCTCTGCGCGGCCCCCTCCACGTACGGGGGCGCCCAGCGGATGTAGTCGCCCGCGCCTGTGTCCTCGACCTTCAGGACGTCGGCGCCGTAGTCGGCGAGCAGCAGCGAGCAGAAGCCGCCGGGCAGCAGCCGGCTGAGGTCGAGGACGCGCACGCCGGCCAGGGGCAGGGGCGCCGTCCGCGCGGCGTCCGGCGCCGCGTCGTGGTGGCGGCACGCGGGCGATGGGAGGCGGTCCTTCGGCCTCATGCCCCCACGCCGAGCATCTTCCGCGCCTGCGCGACCGTCGCCGGACGGCGGCCCGCGTCCTCGGTCATCCGCCGGGCGCGCGCGACGAGCTCGCCGTTGGAGCGCGCCATCGTGCCGTCGGGCAGGTAGAGGTTGTCCTCCAGGCCGACGCGGACCGAGCCGCCGAGCGTCAGCGCCGCCGCGACGAGCATCCACTGCGCACGCGAGATCCCGACGACGCCCCAATGTGCCCCGACCGGGACGTTGTCGACCATCGCGGCGAGGTTGCGCGCCGTCGGGGGAATGCCGCCGGTGACGCCCATGACGCAGTCGACGTGCAGCGGCGGACGCAGCACCCCCATGTCCAGCAGCGGCTCCAGCGAGCCGATGTGGCCGACGTCGAAGCACTCGTGCTCGGGCCGGATGCCGAGCTCGTTCATCGCCTCGAGCAGTTCGACGATCTCGTCGAAGGGGTTGGCGAACACCGTCTGGAACACGAAGGCCTTGCGCGACGCGGAGTACTTCGCGTAGTTCATCGAACCCATGTTCAGCGCCGCGACGTCGGGGCGCAGCTCGCGCAGGTAGGCGATCCGCTTGGCCACCGGCACGCCGACGGCGCCGGTCGAGTAGTTGACGATCACGTCGTCGCCGCGCAGCTCGGCGCGGATCGCCTCCGTGATCGCGCGGAAGTCCTCGACCTCGTAGGACGGCGTCCCGTCGCGCCGGCGCGCATGGATGTGGATCATCGCGCCGCCCTCGTCGACGATCCGCCGCGCCTCCGCGGCGTACTCCTGAGGCGTGTACGGGATCGCCGGGCACTGGTCGCGGTTGGCGAGCACGCCGGAGATCGCGCAGGTGATGATGACCGGGTCGTCGAGGCTCACGGGCACGTGAAGAGTAGAACGCGCTACTTCTCACTCCGCCGCCCGGCCCAAGTGCAGCGACCGCTCAATAGGCTCCAGGGTCATGGAGGAAGAGCATCGCCCCGCCGCACAGTCGCGCGCCGCCGGCGACCAGCGCTCGGCGTTCGACCGCTTCGTCGAGGCCGCCCACCTCAAGGTCAGCCGGCCGGCGTTCTTCTTCGTCTGCCTGGCGATCGTCGCCCTGTGGCTCGTCAGCATGCCGCTATGGGTCGACCTCAAGGCCTGGCAGGTGGCGATCCACACGGCGACGAGCGTCTACACGCTCCTGCTGCTCGCCCTGCTCGAGAACGCCGGCCGCCGCAGCGAGGAGGCCGCGCAGGAGAAGCTCAACGTCATCGCCGAGGCGCTCGCCGCGCTCATGGCGTCGCGCGCGGCCGAGGATCCGAAGCTCGAGAAGGCTGCGAAGACGCTCCGCGAGGCGGTCAGCCTGGAGGAGCGTCACTGACGCCCGCGCTCAGGCCGGTCGCGGCCTGACGCGGCTGGTCAGTCGTCCGCGGCGGCGATCTCGCCCTGCACGCGCTCGAACGCGGCGGCCGAGCCCTTGAGGCTGTCCTCCGTCATGATGCGATCCAGATGCTCGTCATCGTGCCGAACGGTGTACGGCACCGCCACGCCGTTCGCGCTCTTGACGATCGAGCTCTTCGTGGGTTCGCTGCGGTTGACCCTGAAATCCTTGGTCATCACGGATGACGATAGCGCGAGCCCAGGACCAACTTCCAGTGCAGCGTCACGTCATCCCCCACGGCTCCCGACGCGGGCCATGCGCGTTCGCAGCCAGCCGAACGCGACTGCTGCGCTCACGATGCTCGCGATCCAGGTCGCGATCGTGACCTGGCGCTTGATGTGTGGCTTGAGCTGGGCGGCATTCACCGGCACCGCGGTGCACCGCAGGCGCTCGACGTCGCGGACCTGCCGTCCGGGCGCTCCGCGCAGCCTCGTCGCGGCGTCGCATCGGTAGCTCGTCGACGCCCGGACCTCGCGCTCCACCAGCCCGCCCGCGACGAGCATCGCCACGGACAACGTGCACGCGGTCGGCAGCAGTGCGGCGAGCCTGACACCAGAGAGCAACCGGGTGGCGAAGCGGTGCTCGCCCGGCCGCGCCAGGTAGCCCACGATCAGCACGGGAACGGCAAGCAGGACGGCGGCGGCCACCTGGCCGTCGAGGTCCGACAGACGGCTCTTGGCCCAGAACAGCAGGATGACGTTGACGATCGATAAGAGCGTCAGCGCCGCGAAGACCCCGCTCGTCTCGGGGCGGAAGCGGATCGTGGCGAACCCCTTGTCCGATCGCTGGGGTCGGGTCGGCCGCCCCTGTGTGCCGGCGACGGAGGCAGGTGGTTGCTCGACCGGATGCCCCGGCGCCCCGCCCCGAACCGACGCCTTGGCCGCCGCAGCCAGGAACGTGCGCGCAGGACGGGAGCTGTGCAGGTTCACGTGCGGGCTGTCGCCGTCCTCGTCGAGGTCGATGGAGACCTCGGCGAACTCGGGTGATCCGTCGCCTCCCGTCCCGGCGAGCGCGACTGCCGGATCGCGCCCGTGCTCGTCGACGACGTACTCGCCCGTGAGCACGGCATGCGCGAGATGGACGTTGTCGGGCGCGGCGATGTCGATGTGGTAGCTGCCGGCCGATCCGAGTGGAAGCGATGTGAGCACGACCTCGTTGTCGGTCCAGCCCAGCCGCGAGGCGACGTTGCGCGCCGATCGGCTCCAGGGAAGAACCGAGCTGTAGGCGAACTTCAGCACCCGTTCCTGGCCGGCGTGGTACTCGACCGGTACGAGCAGCATGAAGCTGCTGGCGAGCTCCGCGACCAGTGCGCGGTACTCGTCCATGACCGACAGGATGCGACCGAGCTCGCCGTCGAGCGCACGATCCAGGATGACCTGCGCCTGGCGCGGTCCAGCGCCGACGATCGCCTGCACCGTCGCGATGACGTCGTCGCTGGGCTCGGTGCGCGTCCGCTCCGCCAGCGCCAGGCTCCAGATCATGGCGGCGGCCCCGACCGCCGCCAGCCGTACGTTCTCCTCCGTGGGCAGGACCATGAGGCTGGCGCCGCCCTCGTCGCGAAGGTCGAACTGGACGAGCGGCGCCTTCTTCAGCAGCGCCAGCGGGACGTAGATCTTCTGCCCCTCCCGGGGCCGAACCTCCTCCGGGAAGATATCGACGGGAGGCCAGCGGACCGTGGCGCTCACGCGCCAACGTACGGTCGTGTCGTCGATGTACGACACCTGCTCGACGCGACGCAGGACCCACTCCGGGTATCGCAGCGCCAGCGTGACCGCGATGACGCCGAGCTGCTGCTCGTTGCGAGTTTCCGCGCCGGTGCCGGAGGCCACGGACTCAGCCTAGGACCGGCGGCGGATCGCACGGACGTCCTAGACCGGCATGACCCCGTGGCGCTTCCACGGCCGCTGCACGCGCTTGCCCGCGGCCATCTCGAGCGCGCGGATGACGGTCGGGCGGGTCTCGCGCGGGTCGATGACGTCGTCGACCATCGCGTTGCGGGCGGCGACGTAGACGTCGATGAGCTCGCGATAGGCGGCGATGAGCTCGGCCTTCTTCGCCGCCGGGTCGCCGGCCTCCTCGACCTGCTTGCGAAAGACGATCTCCACGGCGCCCTCCGCGCCCATGACGCTGATCTCGGCGGTCGGCCAGGCAACGATGAGGTCGGGCTCGTAGGCGCGGCCGTTCATGACGTAGTAGCCCGCGCCGTAGGCCTTGCGGAGCACGACGGTGACCTTCGGCACCGTCGCAGCGGCGACCGCGTGCAGCATCTTCGCCCCGTGGCGGATGATGCCCGCCGCCTCGACCTTCGTTCCGACCATGAAGCCGGGCACGTCGACGAGGAAGACGAGCGGGATGGCGAAGGCGTCGCAGAGCGTGACGAAGCGTGCGGCCTTGTCGGCCGAGTCGTTGTCGAGGATGCCGCCGAGCTGGCGCGGCTGGTTGGCGACGATCCCGACCGGACGCCCGCCCATTCGCGCCAGGCACGTGATGATCGAGCGCGCGAACTGAGGCTTGAGGTCGAGCCACTCGCCGTCGTCGACGATTCGCCGGACGACCTCGTACATGTCGTAGGGCTGGCGGTTTGAGGCCGGCAGCACGTCGAGCAGCGCGTCGTCCATGCGATCGACCGGGTCGTCGGTCTCGCGAACCGGCGGCGCCTGCTCGCAGTGCGACGGGAAGAAGCCCAGGTACTGGCGGATGCGCGCGACGCACTCCTCGTCGTCGGCGACCTCGAGATCGCCGACGCCCGACGTGCGGCAGTGCACGCGTGAGCCGCCGAGCTCCTCCTGCGTGACGTCCTCGCCGACGGCGGCGCGCACGAGGTGCGGACCGGCGAGCGCCATCGAGCCGCGCCCCCGCACCATCGGCACGAAGTCCGCGAGGCCCGGGATGTAGGCCGTGCCGGCCGCGCAGGGGCCCATGAGCGCCGCCACCTGGGGGATGATGCCGCTGGCGACGACCTCCTCCCGAAACAGCTCGCCCGTGCCGGCGAAGAGCGAGCCGACCGCCTCCTGGATGCGCGCGCCGGCGCTGTCGAGCAGCCAGACGAACGGCATCCGCTTCGTCAGCGCAAGCTCGCGCAGCCGCGCGACCTTGATCTCGCCGGTCGTCCCCATCGAGCCGGCCATGACGGTGAAGTCGTAGGCGGCGACGGCGACGAAGCGCCCGTTGACGTGGCCGTAACCGGTGATGACGCCGTCCGCCGGGGCCTCCCTGCCCTCCAGGCCGCGCACCGCGTGGTGGATCCCGGCCTGGATGCCGAGCTCGGTGAACGTGCCGCGGTCGACGAGCAGGTCGATGCGCTCGCGCGCCGTCAGCTTCCCGGCGGCGTGCTGGCGGTCGATGCGCTCCCGCCCGCCCCCGAGGCGCGCGGCAACCCGCCGCTCGTGCAGGTCCTCGGCGAGCGGGCGCAGGATCGACGCGGGCTGTGCGTCGTCGCTCATCGCGAGGACCTGCCTTCCGGCTCGATGCTGTCGACAGTCGAGCAATGACGCGCTGTCATCGCTACGCCAGCAGTGGCGCGATCGCGTCGGCGGCCAGCTCGCCGTGACGCGGGGCCGCGGAGGTGATCTCGGCGCCGACGAGCGTGCCCACGGCCGTCGCGTGGGCGAGGAACTCGCGCAGCCCGGTCGGCGACAGCCCGCCCGGGGCCGGGACGCTCGCCGGGAACGCCAGCGGGTCGAGCACGTCGAGGTCGACGTGGACGAAGAGCTCGAACCCCTCGAGCTGCGCGGGATCCTCGACGCGGTGCACGCCGCAGCGATCGAGCGCGACGCGCTCGCCACCGTCCAGCTCGCGCACGCCGTGCATGATGACCCGCGCCGGCTCCAGTCCGGCGCCGAAGCCGGTGTCCCAGAGCCCGCACGCGCCGGCCAGGCACATGCCGCCGAGGTAGCCCGAGGCCGTCGTCTCCGGCGTGTTGAAGTCGCCGTGCGCGTCGAGCCAGAGAACACGGGTCGCGGGACGGTGGCGAACCACGACCGGCAGCGTCGCGACCGACACCGAGCACTCGCCGGCGAGCAGGATCGGCGCCCGTCCGGCGTCGAGCGCGTCGTCGACCTGGCCGCCCGCCTCCAGCAGGCAGCCGCGCGAGTCGCGCAGGTCCTCCTCCCACGTCCCCGACCTCGGCTCGCCCGGCGAGCCGACGATCCGCGCGTCGAGCAGCTCGGCGAGCTCGCGCGTGCCCTCGGCGGCCTCGTGGCCGCGGTCGGACGTGCGGCACAGCATGCCGACTACCTGCCGGTCCACCGTGGCTCGCGTCGCTCGAGGAAGGCCGCCACGCCCTCGTGCGCGTCGTGGGTGGAGAGGGCGATCGAGAGCTGCGCGCGCTGGTACGCGAGCGCCTCGTGCAAGCTCATGTCCTGCTGGGTGTAGAGCGCGTCCTTGCCGAGCTTCACGAGCAGCGGGGACTTCGCCGCCAGGGCCTGCGCCCACTCGGCCACGGCGGCGTCGAACGCCTCGGGCGCGACCACGCGGTTGACGAGGCCGATCCGCTGCGCCTCGTGCGCGTCGACGCGATCGCCGAGCAGCAGCAGCTCGGTCATCTTCTTGCGCCCGACGTTGCGGACGACGAGCGCCGCGATCATGAACGGGAACAGGCCGACGTTGATCTCGGGGGTCCCGAACGTCGCCCGCTCGCCGGCAATGACGAGGTCGCAGGCGAGCGCGAGGCCCAATGCGCCGGCGAGGACGTGACCCCGGGCGGCGCAGATGACCGGCTTGCCGAGCCGGCCGATGAGCGCGAACAGGCGCGGGAAGCGGTCGTTGGCCGCGTGGCGCTCGACGAGCGGCACGTCGGCGGTGAAGCCGGCGAGGTCGCCGCCGCTCGAGAAGACCGTCGCGTGCGTCGAGGCGAGCACGACGCAGCGCACCCGCTCGTCGTCGCGCGCGGCCGCGAGCGCCGCGAGCAGCTCGTCGAGCAGCTCGTCGGAGAGGGCGTTGCGCGTCTCGGGGTCGTCGAGCGCGATCGTCGCGACCGCGTCGGCGACCTCGTAGCGCAGCGTGGCGTACGGCACGAAACGCAATCTACTGGCCCGCGCGGCGCGCGTCGTTCGTAGAAAGTAGGACGTGCCACTGTTCACTTTCGCCCGTGCGCGGTAGCGTTGCTCCATGGCCGCCGCCGACGAGGTCCTCAAGCCCGACCACGCCGTCCGGCGCGGGCACTTCATCTTCGGCGACGAGCACCAAGCGCTGCGCGAGACGATCCGCGCGTTCGCGACGAAGGAGCTCGCGCCGCACGCCGACGAGTGGGAGGAGACGACCTTCCCGGACTGGGTCTTCGCCCGCATGGGCGAACTCGGCTTCCTCGGTCTCGACAAGCCCGAGCGCTACGGCGGCCAGGGCGGCGACTACTTCACGAGCCTCGTCCTCGCCGAGGAGATCGTCCACTCGCGCTCCGGCGGCCTCGCCATGGGCGTGGCGGTGCACACCGACATGGCGATGCCACCGATCCTCGCCTTCGGCACCGAGGAGCAGAAGCAGGCATGGGTCGTGCCCGCGATCACGGGCACGAAGATCCTCTGCCTCGGGATCACCGAGCCCGACGCAGGCTCCGACGTCGCCGCGATCAAGACCCGCGCCGTGCGCAGCGACGCCGGCGACGAGTACGTCATCAACGGCTCCAAGACATACATCACCAACGGCCATCGCGCCGACGCGATCATCCTCGTCACGAAGACCGATCCCGGCGCGGGGTACGACGGGTTCACGCTGTTCCTCGTGCCGATGGACCTCCCCGGCGTCGTGCGCGAGCAGCGCCTCCAGAAGCTCGGCATGCACGCCAGCGACACGGCGCTGCTCGCCTTCCAGGACGTCCGCGTGCCGGCGAACGCGGTGCTCGGCGAGGTCGGCAAGGGCTTCTACCACATCATGTGGGAGCTGCAGGGGGAGCGGTTGATCGGCGCCGCCGGCTGCGTGGCGGGCGCGCAGGCGTGCTTTGACCAGACGCTGCGGTACGCCAAGGACCGCACGGCGTTCGGCCGCCAGATCGGCCACTTCCAGGTCATCCGCCACAAGTTCGCCGAGATGGCGACCAGGATCGAGTCCGCCCGCCAGATGGTCTACGTGACCGCGTGGCGCCACCAGAACGGCGAGTACCCGGTGCGCGAGATCTCGATGGCCAAGCTGCACGCCGCGCGGGTGGCCACCGACGTCGCCGACGAGTGCATCCAGATCCACGGCGGCGCCGGCTACATGCGCGAGTATGGCGTGGAGCGCGTGTGGCGCGACATGCGCCTGAACCGGATCGGGGCCGGCACCGACGAGATCATGCTCGACGTCATCGGTCGCTCCTACGGGTTGTAGGACTGGCACGCCCGCGGGCTTGACAGGACCGTCTGAGGCGCCGATACAGTCCCCGCCATGAACGCCGCCCGGGCCCTGCGCCCCCTGCGCGTCGGCGAGACGCTCGACGTCGCGATCAAGATCTACTCACGGCATCTGGTGACCCTGGCCAAGATCGTGGTGGTGGTGATCCTGCCGGTGCAGGTCATCTCCTGGCTCGTTTACAGCTCCGCGACCTCAGATCTCTTCGTCCACAATGGCCAGCTCTATACGAATACGCCGGGCGGAGGGGAGGCCTCGGAGCGGCGCAGGTGGTCACGATCGTGCTCACGTTCTTTGCCGGCCTGGTGGCCAACGGCGCGTGCTTCAAGGCGGTGAGCGACGCCTATGCCGGTGGCATGCCGAACTGGCGCGAGTCGCTGGGCTTCGCGTTCAGGCGGGTGGGATCGCTGTTCTGGCTGGCGATCGTTTTGACCGTCCTGTTGACGATCTCGTTCATCCTCCTCGTACTGCCGTTCATCTGGTTGGTGGTGGCCTGGTCGGTGGCGTTGCCGGTCCTGCTCTTCGAAGGGTCCGGCGGGCTGGGCGCGCTAACGCGGTCCTTCGACCTCGTGCGCGGCCGCTGGTGGGCCACGTTCGGGACGGTGCTCGTCGCGTTCATCCTGCTTGCCGTGATCCAGACCGTCGTCACCTTCCTGGTCGGACTGGCGATCACGGCCCTGTACTCGAGCGACAGCAACAGCGTGAGCGGCCTGTTCGCCCTCAGCGCGCTGGGCCGCACGATCGGTCAGGCCCTCTCCACGCCGTTTGTGGCAGCGGTCGTGACGGTCATCTACTACGACCTGTGCGTGCGCAAGGAGGGCCTGGACCTCGAGCTGCTCACCCAGCGGCTGCGCCAGCCGGGCGGCGCCCCCGGTTTCGATGTCGCGCCCGCGCCGTCGGGCCCGGCCGCGCCCGCGCCTCCGGCGGGCGGCCCGATCTCGCCCGGAACGGGCGGCGTGTCGGCTCCGCCGCCGTCCACTCCTCCACCGCCTCCCGGCTCTCCGCCATCGCCCAATCCGCCGCCGGACACGCTCGGGTCGTCCTAGCGCGGGTCGGACGACTGGCACCGGCCAGTCGGCGCCAGCGCCCGTCGTGGCGGCGGCTGGGGCTGGTGCTCGCGATGGCAGCGACCGCGGCCGCGCTGGTCGCGCCCGCCCGCCAGGCGATTGCCGCCGGCGCACCCTCCGCGCAGGGTGTCCCGTCGCCCGCCCGGATCGCGCGCGACGCCCGCGCGATCCTGTCCGAGGGTCGCTTTCGCGGCCCCTCGACCCCGCATCCCTTCCGCGGCGTGCTGCGCACGATCTCGCGCTGGCTCGCACCGATCGGCCGCTGGCTGGGCCGGGCGGCCAGAGCCGCGGGGAGTGTCCTCCCCGGCGGCTCCAGCGTCTTCTGGCTCCTGCTGGCCCTGCTCGTGCTGGCGGCGGCCGCGGTGCTCACGCGGCGCAC
>JBPCJA010000112.1:0-17231 GCA_051005755.1 Solirubrobacteraceae bacterium | reverse complement strand
GGAGAAGGAACCTCTTTTTTTTTTCCCTTCCACTTTCGGCCCTTTTTTGGGGCCAAACCTCTCCGAGGGGGGGCGGATGCGCCCTCTTGGCGAGGTCGGCTGGCCCGCCGGGGCGGCGCCGACCGAGCGCGAGCGCAGGCGCGCCGACGCCGCGGCAGGTCCCCGCCATCGCGAGGTGCCGATCGCGCCGCTGCGCGACCCCGCGCTCGTGGCCGAGCTGCGCGAGCGCCCGACCTGGTCGGCCTCGGGAATCGAACTGTGGGCCGGCTGTCCGGTGAAGTGGTTCGTCGAGCGCCGGCTGGACCCCGAGGGACTGGAGCCCGACCCCGAGCTCATGCTGCGCGGCGCGCTCGCCCACGCCGTCCTGGAGGCGACGCTCCGCGCTCTCGTCGAGCAGACCGGCACGGCGCGCGTGCGCCCCGCGACGCTTCCCCTCGCCGTCGAGCTGGCGAACGCGGCGCTCGACCGCTACGCCGCGACCGCGGAGTTTCAGGTCTCGCGCGACCCGCGCCGCCAGCGCGCGCTCGTGCACCGGCTGCGCGCGGACCTGCTGCGCTACCTCGAGCACGCCGCCGCCGACGGCTCGGCGCTCGCGCCTGCCGGCCTGGAGGTGGCGTTCGGCGCGCCCGGCGGCGAGCACCCGGCGCTGCAGCTCGGCGACGGCGTCGCGCTCAGCGGGCGGATCGACCGCATCGACGAGGACGACGGCGGGGAGGCCGTCGTGTACGACTACAAGGGCCGCAACGTCGTCGAGTCGGCCAACTGGCGCAAGGAGCGCAAGTTCCAGGTCGCGCTCTACATCCTCGCGGCGCGCGACGTGCTCGGCCTGGATCCGATCGGCGGCCTCTACCAGCCGCTCGGCGGCAAGGACCAACGGGCCCGCGGCCTCGTGCTCGCCGGCGCCGACCCCGGGCTGGACACCGTCAAGACCGACCGCCGCCAACGCGCGGAGTTCGACGCGATCGTCGACGGCGTGCTCGTGGACGTCCTGCGCACGGTCGGCGAGCTGCGCACCGGCGCGCTCGAGCCGCGGCCACAGACCTGCGCCTGGGGAGGCGGCTGCGCATACCCGACGATCTGCCGCTGCGAGGCCGCGTAGCGATGAGCCCGACCCTCCTCGGTCCCGCCGGCCGCTGCTTCACCGCCGAGCAGTCCGACGCGATCCGCGCGCGGGCGGGGTCGCTGCTGCTGGAGGCCAACGCCGGCAGTGGCAAGACGTCGGTGCTCGTCGAGCGCTTCGTGCGCTCCGTCCTCGAGGACGGTGTGCGACCGGCGCGGATCCTCGCGATCACGTTCACCGAGCGCGCCGCCGGCGAGCTGCGCGCGCGGGTGCGGCAGCGCTTCGTCGAGCTCGGCCGCCGCGACGAGGCCCGCGCGACCGAGGCCGCCTGGGTCTCGACGATCCACGGCTTCTGCGCCCGCGTGCTGCGCGCCCACGCGATCGCCGCCGGCCTCGATCCCGCGTTCACCGTCCTCGACGAGGCCGCGGCGCGCGCGCTGCGCGACCGCGCCTGGGACGAGGCGCTCGGGCGCTGGCTCGACGGTGAGCACGGCCCGGCGGCACTCGACCTCGTCGCCGCGTACGACACCGACCGCCTGCGGCGCACGATCGCCGGCGCGCATGACGCGCTGCGCAGCGCCGGGCAGACCCGACCGCGCCTGCCGCGGCCGCCGGTGCTCGCGGAGCCGGGCGACCTGCGCGCGGAGCTCGAGACCGCCGCGGCCGCCGCCGCCATCGAGCTCGCCGGCGCGGGGGATGGGCAGCGCGTCGCCGAGGCCCGCGCGCGGCTGGATCGCTGCCTGGAGCTCCTGCGCGGCGACGCGGCGGAGCCGGCGCTAGCGGACGTGCACGTCGGCATGGGCGCGAGCGCGCTGAAGAGCGTGTCCTGCGGGCGCTACCGCGAGGCCTTGGAGCGCTACGCGAGCGCCTGCCGCGACCGCCGGGCGGCCGCAGCCGTGGAGCTGCTCGACGAGCTGCTGGCGCTCTACGCCGGCGCCTACGCGGACGTCAAGCGCGCGCGGGCCGGCCTGGACTTCGACGATCTCGAGCTCCTCAGCCGCGACCTGCTCGTTGCCGAGCCTGCGCTCGGCCACTCGTACGCCGAGCGCTTCGACCGCGTCATGGTCGACGAGTTCCAGGACTCCAACCCGCGCCAGCTCGCGCTCTTCGAGGCCCTCGACCGCGACGACCTCTTCGTCGTCGGCGACGAGCAGCAGTCGATCTACGGCTTTCGCAACGCCGACGTCGAGGTCTTCCGTGCCCGCCGCGCCGCGCTGTCCGCCGATGGCCGCGTCGCGACGCTGGCGACGAACTTCCGCAGCCGCGGCCCGATCCTCGACACGATCAACGCCGCCTTCGCGCCGCGTCTGGGCCCCGGCTTCGTCGCGCTGCGCGAGGGGCGCGACCATCACGGCGACGCGCGGGAGCCGCTCGTCGAGCTGCTGCTCACCGACCAGGCAGGCTGGGACGACGAGGCGATCGAGCTCGGCGAGCTCCCGCCCGCGAAGGCCTGGCGCCACGCCGAGGCGCGGCTGCTCGCGCAGCGCCTGCGCGACCTCGTCGACGCCGGCGACGCGCGGCCAGAGGACGTCGTCGTGCTGTTCCGCGGCCTCGGCGACCTCGCGGTCTACGAGCGCGCGCTCGAGGACCAGGGGCTGCTGACGCTGTCGGTCGGCGGCCGCGGCTACTGGGGCCGCCAGGTCGTGCGCGACCTCTGCGCGTGGCTGTCGGCGCTCGCCAATCCGCGCGACGAGACGGCGCTGTACGGCGTGCTCGCGTCCCCGCTCGTCGGCCTCGCCTCCGACGCACTCGCGCACGTCGCGCGCGCCGGGCGCGGCAACGCCTGGCGGGCGATCTCCGCGGGCGCACGTCGACTGCCTGATGCGACCGGAGATCGCCCGCCAGGGGCGATCTCCGCGGGCGCTGATCGCCCGCCAAGGGCGACCGGAGATCGCGCGCCAGGGGCGATCGAGAACGATGGCGAGCTGCGCGAGCGATTGACCGTCGCCGACGGTGAGCGGCTCGATGCCTTCGCGATGCGCTTCGCCGCCGAGCGCGAGCTCGCGCCGCGGCTCGGGCTCGACGAGCTGCTGCGGCGCGTCGTCGACGCCACCGGCTACGACCTGCACGTCCTACGGCTGTCGGGCGGACCGCGCCGGCTGGCGAACGTCCACAAGCTCCTGCGCCTCGCCGCCGCGTTCGAGCGTGACCACGGCCGCGACGTGCGCGCCCTCGCCGACTTCGCGACCGCCGAGCTCGAGGCCGAGGCGCGCGAGACCGACGCGCCCATCGAGCTCGGCGACGTCAAGGCCGTGCGGCTCATGACGATCCACGCCGCCAAGGGCCTCGAGTTCGAGACCGTCTGCGTCGCCGACCTCGGACGCAAGCGGCCGGGCGACGGCGACGTGGACCTGCTCGTCGATGACGACGAGGTCGGCCTGCGGCTGGTCGGGCTCGACGGGACGAGCGACAAGGCGCTCGCCTTCGAGCGCCTGCGCGACCGCGCGCGCGAGCGCGACGCCCGTGAGGAGGAGCGCATCTTCTACGTCGCGGCGACCCGCGCGCGCGAGCGCCTCATCCTCAGCGGCGGCGCGACGCTCGCGACGTGGCCGAAGGAGGGCCCGACGGCGCCGCCGCTGGCGTGGCTGGGGCCGGCGCTGCTGGGCGGCGACCTCGACCGGTTGCCGACGGCCGGCGAGCCGGTGCGCGACGTCGTCTGGAGCGACGGTGCGTTCACGGCGTCGCTGCGCTGCGCGCTCAACGCGCCCGCCACGATTGGCCGCGTGCTGCGCCCGGGCTCGCTCGCTCCCGCCGGGGCGAGCGAGCCGGTCGCACCGCCGCCGCCCGCGCTCGTACCCGAGCCCGAGCCCGCCGCGCCGGCGCCCGCCGTCCGGACGCTGTCGTACTCGGCGCTGGCGAGCTGGCCTGCGTGCGGCTACCGCTTCTACCTCACCCGCCTGCTGGGGCTCCCCGAGGAGCCCGCCGACGCCGGCGTCGCCGTCGCCGCTGCCCCGCCGCCCGCGGGCCTCGACCTGCGCCTGCGCGGGACGCTCGTCCACGCGCTGCTCGAGGAGGACGGCCCCGCGGGCGAGCGCGTCGCCGCGGTCGCCGAGGCGCACGGCGCGCAGCTGTCGCAGGCCGAGGCCGCCGACGTCGCCCGCCTCACCGACGCCTTCGCCACCTCGCCGCTGGCACGGCGCATCGTCCGAGCGCGCAGCGTCCGGCGCGAGCACGGCTTCACGGTGGCGCTCGGCCCGACGCTGCTGACCGGGATCGTCGACGTCCTGGCGCAGGAGCGCGGGGGCGCGCAGCTCGTCGTCGACTACAAGACCGATGGGGTCGACGCCGGCACCGACCTCGCCGCCTACGTCGATGAGCGCTACGGCGTGCAGCGCCGCGTCTACGCGCTCGCCGCGCTGCGCGGCGGCGCCGCGCGCGTCGAGGTCGCCTACGCCTTCCTCGAGCGGCCCCGCGAGCCGGTGAGCGAGCGCTTCGAGCCCGCCGACGCCGAGCGCCTCGAAGCCGAGCTGCTCGCGCTCGCCGCGGGCATGCTGGCCGGTGAGTACCCCGTCACCGACCATCCCCACCGCGAGCTGTGCCTGACCTGCCCGGGCAGGCGCGCTCTGTGCTCGCACCCGGAGGAGCTCACGCTGCGCGAGCGCCCGGGCTGAGGCTCAGCGCTGCGCGAGCGCGTCGCGTCCGTACTTCTCGTCGATGCGGGCGCTGCCGTTGAACGCGCCATCGGGCGGCGTGGGGCGCTTCTGCGAGGGCGGCCGGCTCGGGCGCGGCCCGCCGCTGCGGGGCGAGTGCTCGCGGTCGGCAACGGCGTTGAGCTCGGCGCCGAAGAGGAAGGCGATGTTCGACAGGTAGAGCCACAGCAGGAGGATCACCGCGCCGGCGAAGGCGCCGTACGTCGCGCCGTACTTGCCGAAGTTCGAGACGTAGAAGAAGAACCCCATCGAGGCGACGATCCAGATGAGCACGCCGACGATCGCGCCAGGCGTGATGATCCGGATGCGGCGTGGATGGACGTTCGGGGCGAAGGCGAATGCGATGGCATAGATCGCGAGCACGGCCGCGATCGCGACGCCCCAGCGCGCCACCCGCCAGATCCCGGCCGCGGTGTCGCCGAGGCCGATCGTGCCGAAGAGGTCGCTTGCCATCCCGCCGCCCAGGAAGACCGAGAAGAGCGCGACGAGCGCGAGCGCGATGACGACGAGCGTCCAGGCGAGGTCGCTGAGCTTGTGGCGCAGGAAGCTGCGGGTCTCCTCGACGCCGTAGACCTCGTTCAGCGCGCGACCGGCGGCGCCGAACGCGCCGGCGGCGCCGTAGAGCGCGACGGCGATCCCGAAGACGAGCGTGGCGCTGACGGCGCCGCCGGCGCTGTCTACGAGCGCGCGGAGCGATGCCTGCAGGGCGCTGGTGACCTCCGTCGGCGCGCCGTTCTCGCGCGCGTAGTCGACGGCCTTCGTGACGAGCGACTCGTCGCCGAGGAGGCCGAGCAGCGAGACGCCCACGAGCAGCGCCGGGAACAGCGAGATCATCGCGTAGTACGTCAGCGCGGCGGCGCGGTCGGTCATGTTGTCTGCCCGAAACTTCTTGACCGCCCGTGTGACCGTGCTGAACATGGCGGGGTGGTTCCCGCCCGCCCCCGACGCTAACCGGCTATTGCACGGCTATTGCACTCGACCCGGCAGCAGCGCGTGCCCCTCGGCTACGGCATGCGCGAGGTCGATGACGCGGCTGTTGGAGCGTCGCGCCTGCTGGCGCAGCAGCTCGAACGCCTGGCGCTCGTCGACGCCGTGGCGCTCCATGATGATCCCCTTCGCGCGTTCGATCGCCCCGCGGCGCTCGAGCGCGCTGGCGAGCTGCTCGACCTGCTCGGTGAGCTGCGCCGTGTCGGCATGGCGGCGCACCGCGAGCTCGATCGCGCCCTGGACCTCCTCGAGGAAGCGCGGCCGCGCAAAGGCGTCGATCCCGCGCTCCGCCGCCGCGCCGACGAACTGCGGCTGGTGTTCTCCGAGCAGCGCGATGATGGGTCCGGATGCATACTCGTTGATCTCCTCGATGAGATCGAGCGCATGCTCGTCGTCGTCGTCGTCGTTGACGGCGACGACGGACAGGTCCGGCTCGTCGCTGGCGATGAGCTCGGCCGCCTGCGCGAGGGTGACGGCGTGTGCCGTGACGGTGTGCCCGAGCGCCGCCAGCAGCTCGTCGATCGCGCGCAGCGTCGCCTCGTTTTCGTCGGCGGCGAGGATGCGCAGCTCCCTGGATGTCGTATCGTCGGCGATCGTGGTTACCCCCGGCGGTCGGCCGTGTACGTGTGGGTATCATGACCTACGCGCGGCCCAGTCAACTGCCGCGCACGCCACGCGCCCCAACCTCCGGCGCATCTTCCTCCCGGAGGTTTGCGTGATCGTTGGTCGTACCCCGTTGTCCTCATCTCCGGCTCTCGTCCGGCATGGAGCGGTTTCGCCTCTGCCATGTGCATGACGCCCACCGAAGACGACCCGTCCGTCGCACCCGGCCGCGGCGCGGAGCGCTCCCGCGGGGACCGGGAGCTCTTCGTGCGCTACCGCGACGGCGACGTGCAGGCGCGCGAGCAGCTCGTCGAGCGCTTCCTGCCGCTGGCGCGCCAGCTCGCCCGCCGCTACCAGCGCGCGAGCGAGCCGCTCGACGACCTGCTGCAGGTCGCCTCGATGGGGCTGATCAAGGCGATCGACCGCTTCGACGCCGACCGCGAGATCGCGTTCTCCTCGTACGCGGTGCCGACGATCCTCGGAGAGATCAAGCGCCACTTCCGCGACCGCACGTGGGCCGTCCGCGTGCCGCGCGACCTCCAGGAGCTGACGCTGAAGGTCGACCGCGCGGTCGGTGATCTGTCCGAGCAGCTGCGCCGCCAGCCGTCGGTCGCCGAGATCGGCGAGGCCGTCGGCGCCGACGAGGAGGACGTGCTGGAGGCCCTGCAGGCCGGCGGCGCCTACCGCGCGGTCTCCATCGAGGCCCCGCGCGGTGCCGGCGGCGGCGACGAGGACGTCACGACGCTTGCCGATTCGATGGGCGTCGACGAGGAGGGCTTCGATCGCGCCGAGGAGCGCGCGACGCTCGCGCGCCTGCTGACGACGGTCACCCCGCGCGAGCGCGAGGTCCTGCGGATGCGCTTCGAGGAGGACATGACGCAGGCCGAGATCGGCGAGGTCATCGGCGTGAGCCAGATGCAGGTCTCGCGCGTCATTCGCCAGGCACTCGCACGCCTGCGCGCCGCCGCCGCCGCCGATGAACCTTAATCTGGATAGCCGGTTTCGGCCGCCGGCCTATGGGGGCATGAAGACGTGGTTGTGGCCGCCGACGATCGTCCAGAGACCGAGCAGGAGCGCCTGGACCGCCAGCTCGACCAGCTCCTGCAGGAGCTGCGGGTCGCGATGCCCGGCGTGCAGGTGCTGTTCGCCTTCCTCCTGGCGGTCCCGTTCCAGCAGCGCTTCAGCACCGTGACCGAGTTCCAGAAGGAGGTCTACTTCGTGACGCTCCTGGCGTCGGCCGCGGCGTCGGCGCTCTTCATCGCGCCGACGGCCTTCCATCGCCTCATGTTCCAGGCTCGCGACAAGCCGCACCTCATCGCCGTCTCGAGCAAGTTCGCCGTCGCCGGCCTCGTCTGCCTGGCCGTCGCGATGAACGGCGCGGTCCTGCTCGTCACCGACGTGCTCTTCGACGGTGCCGCCGTCGTCGTCACGATCACGATCACGGCCACGCTCTACGTCGGCCTGTGGTTCGTGCTTGGCCTCGTCCGCCGTCTGAGCAGGGAGCGCAGCCACTGATGCCCGAGCCGCCCGCCGCCATCCTCGACATCGACGGCACGCTCGTCGACTCCAACTACCAGCACGCGCTTGCGTGGTACCGCGCGTTTCGCCTGCACGGCGTAACGATCCCGGTCTGGCGCTGCCACCGCGCTATCGGCATGGGCGGCGATCAGCTCGTCCCGTACCTCGCCGGCGAGGGCTTCGAGGGCGAGCAGGGCGACATCGTGCGCATCGAGGAGCATGCCCTGTACCAGCAGCTCATCGGCGAGGTGCAGCCGTTTGCCGGTGCGCGCGGGCTCATCGAGGATCTCAAGGCGCGCGGCTGCAAGGTCGTGCTCGCGTCGTCGGCGAAACCCGAGGACGTCGCCCGCTACCTCGACCTGCTGGACGCGCGCGAGCTCGCCGACGGCTGGACCGACGCCGGCAGCGTGCAGCACACGAAGCCCGCGCCCGATCTCGTGCAGGCCGCCCTGGAGCTCGTCGGCGGTGGCCCTGGGGTCATGGTCGGCGACTCGACGTGGGACTGCGAGGCCGCGAAGGCCGCGAAGGTGAAGACGATCGCGGTGCGCACGGGCGGGTTCGGCGCCGACGAGCTGCTGGAGGCGGGTGCCGTCGCCGTCTTCGAGTCGATCGCGGACCTGCGCGAGCGGTTGGCGGAGACGCCGTTCGGGTAGCTGTCAACGCATGCTCCTCATGCTCGCCCGGTCCGTGCCGGACCTGAAGGTGCCCACCCCCGGCGAGTCGCCAACGCCGATCGTGCCCGAGACGCCGAACGTCCCGGCCGAACCGGATCCCGGCCCGACGACCGAGCCCGAGCCGCCGAGCGTGCCCGAGCCCGATCCGGACCGCACGGTCCCGATCGAGCCGCCGGAGGCGCCGCAGACGCTGTGAGTCGGGGCCGATGTCTTGTGGCGCGTCCGGCGCCGCAGACGCTGTGAGTCGGCTCAGGCTGCCGCTTCGTACTCGCGCAGGAAGCCCTCGGAGGCGCAGGTGGCCCTCCTCGTCGGCGAGGATCGTCGTGACCATGTCGTTCGTGACCGGGTCGGAGCTGTCGGTCTCCTCGATGATCCGGTTGTAGTGCTCGATCGCACCCAGCTCGGCCTGGATGACGCCCTTGATGACGTGGACGATGTCGGCCTGGTCCTCGGGCGGTTGGAGGTAGGTCTGCTCGGGGGTGAACTCCATCGAACCGGGGACCACCCCGTAGAGCGCCTTGATGTGCGCCGCGAACTGCTGCGCATGCAGGACCTCGTCCTGGATGTCGGCCTTCAGTGCCTGCACGACCTCCTGGGCGCGCACGCCTTCGGGGTTCGTCGAGCTCGCGATGTGGTTCATCACCGACTCGATCTCCATCCAGTACGCCTTCGTCAGCAGCTCGATGATGGCTGACGCTGCTCGCTGCGCTCCTCGGACAGGATCCCCTGCGCCGCGCTGCGGACTGCTGCCATGGTCGTTGCGCCTCGTCGTGGTGACTCGCGCCTGGCAGTAGGCCCCGGTGCGGCACATGCAACGTCGCATGCGCTCGCAGGGAAGGGGGCGCAGGCGGCATACTCTGTGCTCATGGCTCGGTCGATCTGGACAGGTGCGATCTCCTTCGGGCTCGTCACCGTGCCCGTCAAGCTGTACTCGGCCGTCTCGCGCAAGACGGTGCGCTTCCACCAGCTCAACGGCAGGACGGGGGTCCGCATCCAGCAGAAGCGCGTCGACCCGACGACCGGGGACGAGGTCGCCTACGAGGACATCGTCAAGGGCTACGAGCTGACGCCCGACCGCTACGTCGTCATCGAGCCGGGCGAGCTCGAGGCGCTGGATCCGAAGAAGACGAAGTCGATCGAGATCGAGGATTTCGTCGCGCTCGACGAGATCGACCCGATCTACTACGACCATCCGTACTACCTCGCGCCGGGGCCCGGCGGCGCCAAGCCCTACCGGCTCCTGCTCGACGCGATGCGCGAGACCGGTCGCGTCGCGATCGCGACCGTCGTGATCCGCTCCAAGCAGCAGCTCGTCGCCGTGCGCCCGATGGGCGACCACGTGCTCAGCATGGCGACGATGGTCTTCCCCGACGAGATCATCGATCCAGCCACGATCGATGAGCTGGCGACCGTCGAGGAGGTCGAGATCAACCCGCGCGAGCTCGACATCGCCAAGCAGCTCGTCGACTCGCTCGCCGGACCGTTCGATCCCGACAAGTACCGCGACACGTACCGCGACGAGGTGCTCGCGCTCGTCGAGCGCAAGGCGGAGGGCGAGCAGATCGCCGTGCAGCCCACCGTGGAGGAGCCCGACGAGCCGGTGCCCGACCTCATGTCCGCGTTGAAGGCCAGCCTCGACGCGGTCCGCGCTCGCGAGGACGACGGCGGCGACGACGCGAAGGAGCCCACCGCCGCGAAGAAGGCCCCGGCGAAGAAGGCCGCGGCGAAGAAGGCGCCGAGCAAGCGTTAGTTAGTCGTTCGCGCGCCGGCGGGTAGAGCCCCAGTCCCGCCATGGCGACCGCCACGACCCGCCCGCGGCGCCTGCGCCGCTCGAATCCCAGCGGCCCGGGCTACGCGCGACGGCGCTGTGGCAAGGGTTTCATGTACCTCGACGAGGCGGGGGAGCGCATCACGGACGCCGAGGTCATCGCCCGCATCACGGCGCTCGTCGTCCCGCCCGCGTGGCGCGACGTCTGGATCTCGCCCGATCCCTTCGGCCACATCCAGGCGACGGGCATCGACCAGAGGGGCCGCAAGCAGTACCTCTACCACCCGCGCTGGCGCCAGCGCCGCGACCTCCAGAAGTTCGACGACATGGTGGCCTTCGCGCGCGCGCTGCCCGCGCTGCGCTCCGTCGTCGACCACGACATCGCGCTGGGCGACCTGTCGCGCGAGCAGGTGCTCGCCTGCGCCGCGCGGCTGCTGGACCGCGGCTTCTTCCGGATCGGCTCCGAGGTGTACAAGGTCACGAACGACACCTACGGCCTGGCGACGATGCTCAAGCGCCATGTCGCGCTCGACGGCGAGCTCATCCGCTTCGACTACGTCGCCAAGGAGAGCAAGCGCCGCGTGCAGGCGATCATCGACCCGGAGGTCGCAGTCGTCGTCGGAACGCTCAAGCGCCGCCGCGGCGGCGGCGAGGAGCTGCTGGCGTACAAGCGCAGCGGCCGCTGGTGCGACGTGCGCTCTCCCGACATCAACGCCTATCTCAAGGCGGCGACCGGACTGGACATCTCGGCCAAGGACTTCCGTACCTGGGGCGCGACGGTGCTGGCGGCCGTCGGCCTGGCGGTCACCGAGCCCCAGCGCCTGAGCCAGGCGGCCCGCAAGCGCGCGATGGTGCGCGCCGTCAAGGAGGTCGCCTTCTACCTCGGCAACACCGCGGCGGTGGCCCGCAGCTCCTATATCGACCCGCGCATCTTCGACCGCTACCGCGACGGCCAGACGATCAGGCCGGCGCTCGACCTCGTCGGCGCCGACGCCAACGCCACGGCGATCCAGGGACCGGTCGAGAAGGCGGTCCTCGACCTGCTCGACGCCTGACGGCTCCGCGGCTCAGCCGGCCGAGTCGTGCGCCGCGGCGACCGCGTCGACCGCCGCGTCGCGGGTGGTGAGGATCGTGAAGATCTGGTCCAGCCCCGTGATCTCGAACGTCTTGGCGATGTTCTCGTCGACGTTGACGATCGCCAGCGCGCCGTCGCGCGAGCGCAGCCGCTTCACGGCGCCGATGAGCACGCCGAGCGCCGTCGAGTCCAGGAACGTCGTATCCGTGAGGTCGACGATGATGCGGACGCGGCCCGCCTCGATGGACTCCGCGAGCACCTGCTTGAGCTCGGGCGCGGTGAAGAGGTCGATCTCGCCGCGCACTGCCAGGACGTGTCGCTCCGCGTCGATCGGATGCTCGGTAACTGCGAACTCAGGAGGCATCTGACCCCATTCTGTCGATCGTGGACGGGCGCTGCGCGTCGAAGCCCAGACGGATGCGCAGGTACTCGCCATCGCCTTCCCCGTTGCGCTGATCGGACTCCAGCTCGTCGGCTACGCGTTCGAGCACGTTGCCCACGCCCGGCAACGCGGCCGACTCCACGAGCTCGTCGGCGCCGTTGGACCGCAGCGGTCCGACGACGAGCTCGACCGATCCGATCGCGGCGAGGACAAGCACCTGCACGCGGCCGTCGGGGGAGAAGGCGCCGGCCTTGGCGGCGACCGCGTCGGCGACGAGCAGCGCGTCGTCGAGACGGTCGATCGGACAGTCGGCGCGCGCGGCGAGCATGCCGACGACGCGTCCGAGCACCGGCCCGGCGAGCGGACCGTTGGCGACCGTCACGGACGCCTCGTTGGATCCTGGTTCGACGGTCACGTCACCCGACCTCGTCCTGGTCGAGCGCGAACGTCATGCGCACCTCGGTGTGCTCGGCATGGTCTCTGCCGAGCTCGAGCGTCTCTGCGAGCGTCGCGATGAGCGGGAGGCCGAGGCCGAGGCCGGGCGAGTCGGGCCGCGGGACGATCCCGCGCCCGCGGTCGCGGATGACGACCGTGAGGCGGCGGCGGTCGATGCTCGCATCGACCTCCAGCGAGCCGTCCTGGTCGTCGTCGTAGGCGTGGATGACGACGTTCGTGCATGCCTCCGTGATCGCGAGCTTGATGTCGGCGAGCGTCTGCTCATCCACGCTCAGCGCCTCCGCAAAGCCTCCGAACGCGTGTCTGACGACCGCGACGTTCTCCGCGCGTGCAGGCAGCTTGAGCTCCAGATCGGGCGTGGCTTTCACCTCTTCGGATGCGGATCGGACGGTCTGTTCCGAACCGTCATTCGCCATGGTGCCCATGGTGATCGCGTTTCACTCTCGTCCCGGTCGCGAGTTCGTGTTCATGCGCGCGGATCCCCTCGACCTGTTGCCAGCATAGTCCCCGGACCGAAGGGGCGATGTGATCCCCGGCACCGGGACGCCTGCACCCGCCGTCTCAGCTTTCCAGTGCCCGCGCCAGCGCCGCGCGCCCCACGCCGGTCCCGAGCGCGGCGAGGACGATCATCCGCGCGGCCTGCGGGGAGAGCGAGGCGGCGGGCAGCGCGCCGCTGGCGCGCAGATCGCCCTCGGCGCCCTCGAAGCCGTAGGTGTCGTGCAGGAACGCGCCGCGGGCGGGGCGCACCGTGATCGCGACCGGCACGGCGCCGGCCGCCGCGCGCAGCGCGGCCAGCACCGGCGGCGCGACATGGCCGGCGCCCAGCGCGACGAAGACGATCGCGTCGGCGCCGTCGCGCAGCGCCGCCCACAGCGGGCTGCCGTCGTCGCCGAGGTACGTCGGGACGATCGGCACGCGTCCGTCGAGGCGCTCGGGCACCGCCAGCGGCTCGGGCCGGACCGGGCGCGCCGCGATCCGGACGCGTCCCTCGGCGACCGCTCCGACCGGGCCCGTCGCGGGTGAGGCGAACGCCGCCGGCGAGGTCGAGGCGACCTTGCGAACGGTGCGCGCGGCGTGCAGCTCGCCCCCGAACGCGACGAGCGCGCCGAGGCCGGCCGCCTGCGCGGCGCCTGCCACGGCGACCGCGTCGGCGAGGTTCGCCGGTCCGTCGGCACCCGGCGCGCCGGAGGGCCTGATCGCACCCGTGAGCACGATCGGCTCGGGGCGAGCGTGCAGCACGTCGCAGAGCACCGCGGTCTCCTCGAGCGTGTCGGTGCCGTGCGTGATCACGACGCCGCGCCCGGCCTGCGTCTGCTCGAGCGCCGCGCGCGCGATCGCCAGCGCGTCGGCCGCCGCGACGTGCGCGCCCGGCAGGTCGAGCACCGATCGTGCCCGCAGCTCCTCGACGCCGGCGAGCGCCGGGACAGCGGCCAGCAGGTCCGCGGCGTCGAGCGCGGGCCGCGCCCGCGCGCCCGCCATCGCGATCGTGCCTCCGGTCGAGAGGACCGTCACGGGTCTGGAGGGAACGGCCATACGACGGGATTCGGCGCCTGCCCGCTGCTACCCTTGTCGGCTCCGCCTCAAGTGCCACGCGCCGCCTCTGGAGGCACTCCTATATGAGCATCCAGTTCCCCCTGCCACAGGCTGAAGGCCTTTACGACCCGCGTTACGAGCACGATGCCTGCGGCGTCGCGCTCGTCGCCCGCCTGGACAACCAGCCCAGCCACGAGGTCGTCGAGAAGGGACTGCAGGCCGTCGAGAACCTCGAGCACCGCGGCGCCACCGGCGCAGATGCGCGCACGGGCGACGGCGCGGGGATGCTGTTGCAGATGCCCCATGCGTTCTTCCGCGCGAGCGTCGACTTCGAGCTTCCCGACCGCGGCCGCTACGGCGTCGCCGTCTGCTTTCTGCCGACCGACCCGACGCGGCGCGCGAAGCTGGAGGACCTGCTCGAGCTCAACGTGCGCGTCGAGGGCCAGCGCGTGCTCGGCTGGCGCGACGTCCCCGTCGACACCGCCCACGTCGGCGAGACGGCCGACACGACGCGCCCGGTCATGCGCCAGCTCATCGTCGAGGCCGGCCCCGGCTTCGACGGCGACCAGGACGCCTTCGACCGCAAGCTCTACGTCATCCGCCGCATCTGCGAGCTCGCCGCCGGGCCCGACCTCTACATCGCCTCGTTCTCGTCGCGCACGATCGTCTACAAGGGGATGCTCGTCCCCGACCAGGTGCGCGGGTTCTTCCCCGACCTCAGCCACCCGAAGATGGCGAGCGCGATGGCGCTCGTGCACTCGCGCTTCTCGACCAACACGTTCCCGAGCTGGCCGCTCGCGCACCCCTACCGCGTCATCGCCCACAACGGCGAGATCAACACGCTCATGGGCAACGTCAACTGGATGCGCGCGCGCGAGTCGCAGCTCGCGTCCAAGCTCTTCGGGCTCGACCTGCAGAAGATCATGCCGATCGTCGTCCCCGGCAACTCCGACACGGCGACGTTCGACAACGTGCTCGAGCTGCTCATGCTCGCCGGCCGCTCCCTGCCGCACGCGATCATGATGATGATCCCCGAGGCCTACGCCGACCGCGACGACCTCCCCGAGGACCTCAAGGGCTTCTACGCCTTCCATTCCTGCCTCATGGAGCCGTGGGACGGCCCGGCGGCCGTCGCCTTCACGAACGGCAGCATCGTCGGCGCGACGCTGGACCGCAACGGCCTGCGCCCGGGACGCTGGGTCGAGACCCACGACGGCCTCGTCGTGCTCGGCTCCGAGGCCGGCCTGCTGCCGATCACGCCGGCCGAGATCAAGCGCCTGGGTCGCCTGCAGCCGGGCAAGCTCTTCCTCGTCGACCTCGAGCGACACCGCATCGTCGAGGACGAGGAGGTCAAGCGCGAGGTCTCCAAGCAGCAGCCCTACGGGGAGTGGTTCGACCGCAACACCGTCCATTTCGACGACCTCGCGCCCGCGCACGTGACGATGACCGGCGTGCAACCCACGCGGCTGCGCCAGCTCGCCTTCGGCTACACGCAGGAGGACCTGCGCGTGCTCATCGGGCCGATGGCCGCCACCGGCGCCGAGCCCGTCGGCTCGATGGGCAACGACAACGCGCTCGCCGTGCTGTCCGACCGGCGGCCGCCGCTCTTCAGCTACTTCAAGCAGCTCTTCGCCCAGGTGACCAACCCGCCGATCGACTCGATCCGCGAGAACATCGTCATGTCGTTGGCGACCGGCATCGGCGGAGAGAAGAACCTCCTCACCGAGACGCCCGAGCACGCCCACAAGCTCATCCTCGACCAGCCGATCCTGCGCAACCACGAGCTGGAGACGCTGCGCATGGTCCATGACGAGATCTTCCGCGCGCACACGCTCGACATCACGTGGCCGATCGAGCACGGCCCCGACGGGATGCGGGCCGCGCTGGCGAAGCTCTGCGACGACGCCCACGACGCCGTCGAGCTGGGCGTCAGCGTGCTCATCCTCTCCGACCGCCAGGTCGGCCCGCGCCGCGCCGCGATCCCTTCGCTGCTGGCCGTCGCGGCCGTCCACGAGCACCTCGTGCGTGACGGCACGCGCCTGCGGACCGGCCTCGTGCTCGAGTCCGGCGAGCCGCGCGAGGTCCATCACATGGCGACGCTCATCGGCTACGGCTGCAGCGCCATCAACCCCTACCTCCTGCTCGACAGCGTCGGCGAGCTCGTCGCCGAGGGCCGCGTCCCCGGGGTCGACGACGTCGACACGGGCGAGCGCAACCTCGTCCAGGCGATCGGCAAGGGCCTGCTGAAGACGATCTCGAAGATGGGGATCTCCACGACGCAGTCCTACTGCGGCGCGCAGATCTTCGAGGCCGTCGGCCTTGAGAAGGGCCTCATCGACCGTCACTTCACCGGCACCGCCTCGCGGATCGGCGGCATCGGCATCGGGGTGCTCGCGCGCGAGACGCTCGACCGCCACGCGCACGCCTACCCGGCCGACCACGAGCAGCTGCTTCCCGTCGGCGGGATCTACGCGTGGCGGCGCGAGGGCGAGCACCACATGTGGAACCCGGAGACGATCGCGCTCCTGCAGCACGCGGTGCGGGCGAACGGCTCCAACGGCGACGCGCTGTCGAAGTACCGCGAGTACTCCGCGCTCGTCAACGACGACGCGTCGCGCAAGGCGACGCTGCGCGGCCTCATGAAGTTCAAGACCGACGGCGTCGAATCGATCCCGCTCGAGGAGGTCGAGCCGGCGAAGGAGATCGTCAAGCGCTTCGCCACCGGCGCGATGTCGCTGGGCTCGATCTCGCGCGAGTCGCACGAGACGCTCGCGATCGCGATGAACCGCCTCGGCGGCAAGTCGAACACCGGCGAGGGCGGGGAGGACCCCGTCCGCTTCACGCCCGACGACAACGGCGACCTGCGCCGCTCGGCGATCAAGCAGGTCGCCTCCGGGCGCTTCGGCGTGACGATCCACTACCTCGTCAACGCCGACCAGCTGCAGATCAAGATGGCCCAGGGCGCCAAGCCGGGCGAGGGCGGGCAGCTCCCCGGCCACAAGGTCGACGCGTACATCGGCGGCGTGCGCCACACGACGCCCGGCGTGGGGCTCATCTCGCCGCCGCCGCACCACGACATCTACTCGATCGAGGACCTCAAGCAGCTCATCTACGACCTGCGCTGCTCGAACCCGACGGGTCACGTCTCGGTGAAGCTCGTCGCCGAGGTCGGCGTCGGCACGGTCGCGGCCGGCGTCGCGAAGGCCAACGCAGACCACGTCCTGATCTCCGGTCACGACGGTGGCACCGGCGCCTCGCCTCTGAGCTCGATCCAGGCGGCCGGCGTGCCGTGGGAGATCGGCCTCGCCGAGACCCAGCAGACGCTGCTGCGCAACGACCTGCGCTCGCGCATCATCGTCCAGACCGACGGCCAGCTGAAGACGGGCCGCGACGTCGCGGTCGCCGCGATGCTCGGCGCCGACGAGATGGGCTTCTCGACGGCCCCGCTCATCGCCGCGGGGTGCATCATGATGCGCGCCTGCCACCTCAACACCTGCCCGGTCGGCATCGCCACGCAGGACCCGG
>JBPCJA010000111.1:0-11209 GCA_051005755.1 Solirubrobacteraceae bacterium | reverse complement strand
GCGTGGCAGCGAGCACCGCGAAGCGCTCGTCGGAGCGCTTGCCGAAGCCCCGGTCGATCCAGGTGACGATGATCCCCACGCCGACGACGACGCCGGCGCGCGTCACCCCGCCCCCCAGTAGGAGGCCGTGCTCGAGGCGATAGCGGGCGCGGGCGCGATCGAACCACGCGTCCTTCTCGCCCATGAAGTAGGTGCCGTAGGCGTGTGCGCACAGGCCGAGGGCGAGCACCTGCGTGCCGACGACGAGCAGCAGCGACCCGGCCAGCTCGGCATGCAGCTGCCAGTTGCGCCCGAGCAGGTTGATGTGGCCGACGACGGTGGCCATGACGAGAATGCCGACGACGGCGAGCAGGGCACCGGGCACGGTGAACATGTAGGTCGGCGAGTGCACGAGCAGAAAGCGCAGGTGGCGCCAGCCGTCGCGGAAGCTCGAGAGCTTGGACTCGCCGCCGCGCGGGTGGTACTCGATCGGGAACTCGCGGATGTCGAGCTTCTCCTTCGACGCGCGAATGACCATCTCGGACGCGAACTCCATGCCGGTCGCGCGGAGGTCCAGCAGCGGCAGGATGTCGCGCCGCAAGCCGCGCATGCCGCAGTGCGCGTCGCGCACGCCGGTGCGGAAGAAGAGGTTCAGCGTGCCGCTCAGCAGCGGGTTGCCGACGTAGCGGTGCATCCAGTGCATCGCCCCGGGTTGGATGTTGTCCATGCGGTCGCCCATGACGAGCTGGGCGCCGTCGCGCAGCTCGGCGACGAAGCGCGGGATGTCCTGGAAGGGGTAGGTCATGTCGGCGTCGAGCATCACGACGTACTCGCCGCGGGCCGCGCCGAAGCCGGCGAGGTAGGCGGAGCCGTAGCCGCGGCGGCGCTCGTGCACGACGCGCGCGCCGGCGCCGGCGGCGAGCTCGGCGCTGCCATCCTCGGAGTCGTTGTCGGCGACGATCACCTCTCCGACGATGCCCGCCTCGTCGAGCGCGGCGCGCGAGCGGCGCACGCACTCCTCGATGTTCCCGGCCTCGTTGAGGCAGGGGATGACGACCGACACCTCGACAGGGGCTGCGGAGGTCGCGGCTCCTGCGAGCCCTGCTGGTGTGCTGTGGATCGAGGCCATGATCGTGTCCGGGCGAGCGCCGCAACGGGCCCTCAGGACATCAAACGCACAGGCGCGAAAAGGTTGCGTCCGCGGGGACACACTAGCGGAGGGCCGCGTCTGAGACCCTGCCTGGCTCGTGCGGATCCTCATCGTCTACGACTGCCTGTTTCCGCACACGATCGGCGGGGCGGAGCGCTGGTATCGCAACCTCGCCGAGCGCCTGGCCGCCGACGGTCACGACGTCACGTACCTCACGCTGCGCCAGTGGCAGCGCGGCTCGCCGCCCGCCGTGGCGGGGGTGAGCGTGCGCACGGCCGGCCCGCGGATGGCGCTCTACGCCCACGGCCGGCGGCGGATCGCGCCGCCGCTCGTCTTCGGCGCCGGCGTGCTGTGGCACCTGCTGCGGCGCGGCCGGCGCTACGACGTCGTCCACACGGCATCGTTTCCGTACTTCTCGCTGCTGGCGGCCGGCCTGCTGCGGCGCGCGCAGGGCTACCGGCTCGTCGTCGACTGGCACGAGCTGTGGTCGCGCGAGTACTGGCGCGCGTACCTCGGCCCCGTCGGCGGGCGGATCGGCTGGCTCGTGCAGCTCCGCGGCGTGCGCCTGCGCCAGCGCGCGTTCTGCTTCGCGCGGCTGACGGCGCGGCGGCTGGCCGAGGAGCGCGTACGCGGCGAGGTGACCGTCCTCGAGGGCGAGTACGCCGGCTCCTTGCTGCCGCGGCCACCGCGCCCGGCGCGGCCGCACGTCGTCTTCGCCGGGCGCCACATCCCGGAGAAGCGTGTGCTGGTGCTTGTCTTGGGGGGGGTGGTGGCGCGACGGCGCCTGCCCGAGCTGCGCGCGACGATCCTCGGCGACGGGCCCGAGCGTCCCGAGGTGCTCGCGCGGATCGCCGCGCTCGATCTCCAGGACGTCGTGGACGCGCCGGGCTTCGTGTCCGGGGAGGCGGTCGAGGAGGCGCTCGGCAGCGCGCTGTGCATGGTGCTGCCATCCAGCCGCGAGGGCTACGGGATGGTCGTCATCGAAGCGGCGGCGGCGGGCACGCCGAGCGTCGTCGTCGCCGGCCCCGACAACGCCGCGGTCGAGCTCGTGGAGGAGGGCGTCAACGGGACGATCGCGGCCGACGCCTCGCCCGACGCGCTCGCCGCGGCGATCCTGCGCGTGCAGGCTGCCGGGCCGGCGCTGCGCGCCTCCACCCGAGACTGGTTCGCGACCCACGCGCGGCGCCTGTCGCTCGAGCAGTCGCTCGACACCGTCGCGGCCGCCTACCGCGAGCGCCGGCGATGACGCCGCGCGTCAGCGTCCTCATCGGCGCCTACGACAACGCCGCGACGCTCGGGCGGGCGATCGAGACGATCCTCGGCCAGACCGTCGCCGACCTGGAGCTGCTGCTCATCGACGACGGCTCGCGCGACGCGACGCCGCAGATCATCGCCGCCGCAGCCGCTCGCGACGGCCGCGTGCGCGCGCTGACCATGGAGCGCAACGTCGGGATCTCGCGTTCGCTGAACGAGGGTCTGAGGGCGGCGCGCGCGCCGGTCGTCGCGGTGCAGGACGCCGACGACCACTCGGAGCCGGAGCGCTTGGAGCGCCAGCTCGCGCTGCTCGACGCCCGGCCCGAGGTCGCGGTCGTCGGCACGCGCATGCACGAGGTCGATCCCGCCGGGCGCCCGCTCGCAGCGCGCACGTCGTTTCGCGCCGGCGACGTCAACGACGTCCTGCTGCGCTTCAACCCGATCCCGAACACGTGCAGCGCCTTCCGCCGCGAGCTCGCGCTGGACCTCGGCGGCTACGACCCGCGCTACCGCTACGCGATGGAGTACGACCTCTGGCTGCGGATCGCCGACGAGCACGTCGTCACGGCACTCGACGCACCGCTCTCGACACGCGTCATGGGCTCCTCGAACGTCGCGGCGCGCGCCGAGCGCGCGCAGACCTCCGAGGCGATCGTGATCCGCGCCCGCACGCTCGCCCGGCGGCGCACGCTGCGCGGCGCCTCCGGCCTGGCGATTCCGGTTCTCTCGTGGCTGACGCCGACGCCGCTCAAGCGCGCACGGCGCCGGCGGCTCGGCCAGGCGCCGTAGCGGTCGTGCGCCGTGTATCCGCCAAGCGCCGTTCGACACACGATCCCGGTCTGCAAGCATCGAGTGGCGACTTCCTGGACCTCACGCCGAGTAACTCGCCAATCGACGCTGCGCGCCGCTCGCGACGTGCATCCGGGCGCTGCGGTGGGCCATTGCCGTCGCGGCGTCCTGGCGGTGGTGATGGCCGCGGATCGCGCGGCTCGCGAAGCCGCCGCCCCCGTCCAGCGAAGTGGTACCGATCGGTAATACATCCTGGTTCAGAGCCGTTCTGTTACCGATCGGTAGCAAGACGCCGAATCGCGCGGTATAGTTACCGATCGGTATCATGCGTCCTTCCGCCACAGAAGCCTTTGGGCAGCGCGTTCGTGATCGACGACAGCACCTTGGCTTGAGCCAGAGCGCGCTTGCTGACGTCGTCGGTGTCAACCGTCGAGTCATCGGCGAGCTGGAGCGTGGGAAGCCGTCGCTTCAACTGAGCATCGCTTTGCGCGTTGCGGAGGCGGTCGGGCTGGACGTGGTCCTCCGTGAGCGCGGTCGATGAGCACGCTGGTCGTCTGGATGGCGAACCGGCGGGCCGGGGAGTTGATCCGGAAGTCCAACGGCAATCTCCAGTTCCGCTACGACTCGGATTACGACGGCCCACCACTCTCTCAGGCGCTGCCGCGGCAGGACCAGGCACACGGGCACAGGGCGGTGCGAGCGGTCTTCGGCGGGCTCCTTCCTGAAGGCGACGTCCGCGAAGTCCTCGCTCGCAACCTCGGAATCTCCGAGGGCAACGATTACGGCCTCTTGGAGGAGGTCGGGGGTGACGTTGCCGGCGCGATCACCCTGCTGCCGGACGGCGTCGACCCCCCCGCCAAGCCGACGTCCGACCCGCTGGACGATGAGAAGCTCGCTCGACTGCTGAGCGAACTGCCTCAGCGTCCGCTGGCGGCCGACGCCGACCAGGGCATCCGGTTGTCGCTGGCCGGGGCGCAGCCCAAGGTTCCGGTCATCGTCGACGACGACGGCCGGATGGCCCTTCCCACGAACTCGGCCGCGCCGACCACGCACATCCTCAAGCCGGAGCCGAAGCGATTCCCCGGCCTCGTTGACAACGAGGCGTTCTGCATGGCGCTGGCACGCGCGTGCGAGCTGCCCGTGGCCCAGATCACGAAGGCCCAGACGGCATCGGGAGAACGGTTCTTGATGGTCGAGCGCTACGACCGCGACCTGACCGCTGATCCCATCCGGCGGTTGCATCAGGAAGACTTCTGCCAGGCGCTCGGCCTTCCCGCGGACAAGAAGTACCAGCAGGAGGGCGGGCCGACCGTCGCGCAGTCCGCCGAGCTGATCCGCAGCTGCACGCCGATACCCGCTCAAGAGCTTCCGCGACTGATCCGCGCGGTGGCGTTCAACTGGATCGTCGGCAACTGCGACGCGCACGGCAAGAACTACTCGCTGCTCTACGACCAGGGCGCGCCGACGCTCGCTCCGCTCTACGACATCGTCAGCACGGTCGTGTACCCCGAGCTGACGACGCGGCTGGCCATGAGCATCGACGGAGCACGGGATCTTGAGGAGGTCGACGACAGGTCCTGGGTCAAGCTCGCCGGCGACGCCGGCTACCGGCCGGCGTTCGTGACAAGGACCGTCAACGACCTGCTGAGGCGCGCCGCCATGGAGGCGCCGATCCTGATCGGAACGTCCGCGCACGACAATGACACGGCACGCCAGATCAACGAGCGCATCCAGCGCCTCGTGGGTCGGTAGCGGTCGCGACCGCCGAGGGATCCGCGCCCGCACGCTCGCCCGTCGGCGCACGCTGCGCGGCGCCTCCGGCCTGGCGATTCCGGTGCTCTCGTGGCTGACGCCGACGCCGCTGAAGCGCGCGCGGCGCCGGCGGCTCGGCCAGGCGCCGTAGCGGTCGTGCGCCGTGTATCCGCCAAGCGCCGTTCGACACACGATCCCGGTCTCCAAGCATCGAGTGGCGACTTCCTGGACCTCACGCCGAGTAACTCGCCAATCGACGCTGCGCGCCGCTCGCGGGCTCGGTCCAGTAAGCGTGCGCGGCGCCCGCGGCTCGGCCAGGCGCCGTAGTCAGCTGCGTCGCAGCATGCGGTATTCGTCGAGCGCGGTCATCTCCGCGACCTGGCGAGCGGCGGGCGGCTCGAAGTCCGCGCGCGCGGCGTCGGTGGACCAGAAGCCGGGGTGCTGCTTGAGCCAGCGCCGAGCGTCCGTCCGGCCGGCGGCGAGCAGCTCGGCGACGAAGGCCTCGTCGAAGAGCAGGAACGACAGCAGCTCGCCGCGGGCGCGTGCGCGGCCGCCGCCCAGCAGCCGCGCGAGCAGCACGAAGTCCGGTGAGCGCAGGCCGCGCCAGCCACCGTAGCGCTCCTGGAAGACCTCGTCGGCGAGGGCACCCAGGGCGCCGCGGCGCTCGGGCGAGACGAGGGCGTAGGCGATCCGCTTGTACGGCTCACGGCCCTGCGCGACGCGGTAGGCGCGTGCCGCGGGCGACAGGCCGCCCGACGCGTCCTCGACGAAGAACGAGTTGATCGCCGTCATCCGCCGCACGTCCTCGGTGACACGGTCGACGAGCAGCCCGTCGAGCACGTTCGCGCCGACGTCGACGAGCGTCGGGGGGCCCGGCTCGCGGCGCCCGCGCGGCACGTTCGTCAGCGGCTCGAGCCCGATGACGATGATCCGGTCGGCGCCGAGGGCCAGCGCCGGAGCGATCGGCGCGTTCAGGCGCGTTCCACCGTCGATGTAGTGCCCGGCTGCCGCACGCGGACACGCGACCTGGACCGGCGGAAACAGCAGCGGGATCGCAGCGGACGCGCGGACGTGCTCGCCGCGCACGCGCACACGCACGTAACGAATCTCGCTATCGGAGCGTGGCGCGGGCCGCGCGGTGTCCACGAACGCCACGGGGCCTCCGCCGCGCAACGAGGTCGCGATGACGGAGATCGCCCGAACGACCCCGCGGCGCACGTTGGCGTGCAGCGCGTCCCAGTCGATCCAGCGATCGAGGCTGGCACTCAACGGCCCGGGGTCCAGCAGCGCGGCCAGGCGCAGCCCCGGGACCTGCAGCGCCTCCCCGGCGAGGCGCAACAGCGCCAGGCCCGAGGACGGCCCGATCAGCGGCGCGATCACGTCACGCTTGCGCAACGCCGCCCACGTCTGCGCGAGCGCGCCGGCCTGCTCGCGGGCGGACAGTGCCGCGGTCGACGCGAGCATCGCCGCGTTGATCGCGCCGACGCTCGTGCCACAAAAGATCTCGACGCGCTCGCCACGCTCGTGCAACGCCGGTAACAACACCGACAGCGCGCCCGCCTCATAGGCGCCACGCGCACCACCGCCGGGCAGGACAAGCCCGACCGTCGGCCCGCCGTCGCGCCCGTTGGAAGCCGGCATCGTCCCAGCATGTCAGCGCCCGCCGCGGCCGGCTTCCGGCCCCACGGCCAACATTCCGCGCGTGCGACCGGACCAGATGGCACTCACACGGCTGGCATCAGCTCCTGCGCTTTCACCGTGAAGCCCGTCAGCGTCAGCGGACCAAACGATGTCATCAGGGCGACATCGATCGCGTCGCGGCCACGGCCGACGACGACGCGTCCGGTGCGCGGCGTGTTGTTGCGCGCGTCGAACGTGTACCAGCGGCCGTCGAGATAGACCTCACACCAGGCGGCGAAGTCCATCGGCTCGGTCAACGGCGGGCAGTCGATCTCCGGGATGTAACCGAAGACGTAGCGGGCGGGGATGTTCAAGGCGCGGCAGAAGGTGATCGCGAGGTGGGCGAAGTCGCGGCACACGCCTTGGCCGGCCCGGTACGCATCCGCTGCCGTGGTCCACGGGTTCGAGGCCCCCGAGACCCACTCGAGGTGGCCGTGGACAAAATCGACGACCGCCTGCACGCGCTCCCAGCCCGGTTGCAGGGAACCGAAGCGCTGCCACGCCTCGTGCCCGAGTTCGTCAGGCAGGCAGAACCTGCTTGGCATGACGAAGCTGATGGTCTCGTCGGGCAGGAGCTCCACCGGCGTCTCGCGCGCATTCGGTTCGACGACGTCGGCGGGCGAGCTGACCAGCAGCTGCGCCTCGTAGGCGACACGTGAGCGACCTGCGCAAACCTCCAGTCGCTCGCAGCGGTTGCCATAGAGGTCGACGTAGCTGTGATGGCCGGAGCCGACGTCCCACCGCTCCTGCTGCATCTGCACGCGCGGATCCGGGCACGGAGCGACCTGCATGACCGCAGCAACCGGGAAGGCGCTCTTCAGCTCGAATGCACATCCCACCGTGAGCGCGAGCCCGTCGTGAGGCACATCGGACGTCGTCTGTGCGCGGGTCATGGGCGAGTGACCATCGCATCCCGCCGACGAGAATCACATGGACCGACGGTCCATATGCGCCGGACGGACGGGCCGGATGCGAAGCGCGCAGCCGACGTTCGAGGATGATGTCGGGGTGCGAGCATTCTCCTGCCCGTCCTGCGGGCGCCTGGTCACCTTCGAGAGCTCGCACTGCCTGCACTGCGAGCAGGAGCTCGGCTTCGACTGGGATGCTCGTCAGATCGTCGCGATGCTGCGCCCGCACCGACGCTGCGCCAACGCCCCGATCGCCGGCTGTCACGGCCTGGTACTGGATGACGGCGCGCAGTGCGCCAGCTGCGCGATGACCCGCACGCGCCCGGCAGACGGCGACCGCGGCGGCCTTGACGGCTTCGCCCGCGCCGAGGCGGCCAAGCGGCGCCTGCTCTTCGAGCTCGCCGAGCTCGGCCTGAACGTGGTGAGCTGGCGCGAGCAGGAGGGCGGTCTCGCGTTCGACCTGCTCTCCAGCGCGCAGGCGCCGGTCACCACCGGCCACGCCAACGGCGTGATAACCCTCGATCTCAACGAGACCGACTCGGTGGAGCGCGAGGTGCGCCGCCAGCAGCTCGACGAGCCGTACCGGACCGTCCTGGGGCACCTGCGTCATGAGATCGCGCACTACTACCAGCCGATCCTGGCGCCCGAGGGAACGTCCGCACGCGAAGAGTGCCGTCGTGTCTTCGGCGACGACCGCGAGGACTACCAGCAGGCGATCGACCGCCATTACGGTGAGGGACCGCCGGACGAGTGGGAACTGCGCTTCGTCAGCGCCTACGCGACGATGCACCCGTGGGAGGACTGGGCGGAGACCTTCGCCCACTACCTACACATCCGCGACACGCTCCAGACCGCGGAGGCATACGGGCTCCGTGTCGACGGTCCCCAGGTTGCGACCACCGATCCCTCGCCACTTTTCTCAGACCCGCGCGTACCGGCTCGGGACCTCGACGGTCTGCTCCAGGCGTGGCTGCCGTTGACGTACGCGCTCAACGCGATCAACCGCAGCATGGGCGCCGAGGATCTCTATCCCTTCGTCCTCCCGCCGGTGGTCCAGCGCAAGCTTGCGTTCATAGACGGCTGCGTGCGAGCGGCGTCGGCAACCGGCCCCCGAGAGCACTCGTGAGCCTCGCTGTCAGATCGGAGGCTGCGGGTCGTACTGGATGCCCCGCCTGACCTGGCGCGCTCGGTCAGGACCGGCCAGGCGCGCGACGAGGTGCAACGCCATGTCGATCCCGGCGCTCACGCCCGCGGAGGTGATGATGTCGCCGTCGTCCACCCAGCGGTCGCTCTCGCGGACCTGCACGGTCGGGTCCAGAGCGCGCAGCTCGTCCACGGCCGCCCAGTGCGTCGTCGCCGGATGCCCGTGCAGAAGCCCGGCGGCGGCGTAGACCAGCGAGCCGGTGCACACGCTCGTCATCAGCGCCACGTCCGCCCGTCGGGCGCGCACCCAGTCCAGGTGCGCCGGGTCACGCAGCAGCCGGCGGGTGCCGTGGCCACCGGGATGCAGGAGCACGTCGAGCCGCGGGGCGTCGTCGAGGGCGAGGTGGGCACCCAGGACCAGGCCCTTGGCAGCGGTGACGGACCTGCCGTCGCGCGACAGGCACGACACGCTCCACCCGTCCTGCGGGTGATGCCGCGTCCAGTACGCCAGCACCTCCCACGGTCCGACGGCATCGAGCTCCTCGACGTCGTCGAACAACAAGATCCCGATGCGTCGCGGAAGCACCGGGTCCGGGTCAGCGGTCATGTGCTCAGCCTGCCGACCTCCGCAGACGGCCGCAAGTGCCAGGCCGCGCAGGCTCCGGTCCGTGCGACGATGTCCCCGGTGAGCGACCCCGCCTCAGTCGTCAAGCGCTACTTCGAGATCGTTGCCGACCTGGGCTCTACGGAGGACGATCTGCGTGCAGTGCTGCATCCCGATGTCCGCATCACGGAGCACCCGAACGCGATCACCCCGCGCGGCGCCGTGCGAGACCGCGACGCCGTCGTCGCGGGCTTCCTGGCGGGCAAGCGTCTTCTGGCAGCGCAGACGATCGACGTCCACGAGGTGCTCGTCTCGGGCGACCGCGTCGCGGTGCGAGCGACGTGGCGCGGGACGATCGGTCAAGGCACGGAGAGCATCCCGGCGGGCACCGAACTCGTAGCGCACATCGCCGCCATGTTGACGGTCGAGGACGGAAGCATCCGGGAGCACGAGACGTTCGACTGCTACGAGCCGTTGGCGTCTGGTCAGGACGGCGCGGCGGCCTGATTCGGCGCGTCGCATCCTCCGCGCAACGTCAGAGCGAGCTGCGTGTCCGCCGGTATGGCACTGGCAACTTCGTGCTTCTCAGCGCAATGCTGGCCCAGGTCGCGGTCTAGCCACCCGAGACCGCTGCCGTGCGGTCCCAGTCACGCAGGCGCGCGCGGAGCGGTTGGCGTCCGTGCGCTTCAGCAAGCGCGTTCTTCGCCGCGGCCCGCACGTCCTCATCACGATCATTGACAGCAGCCTCGATCAACGCGGCGTAGCCGTCGCCTCCGAGCGTCTCGAGCGCGCCGAGCTCGCGCGCGGCAGCTTCTCGGATCGGCGCCCGCGCGTGCTCGAGGAGGCGGGTGATCCAAAGCGCCTGTGCCCGTCGCGCGAACTCCCCGGGCTCCAGCAACCGCCATTTGGGCGACTCCCCAAGCTCCCTGGCACTGCGCATCGCACCCTCTGTGCACTGGAAGCAGCCGGCCAGGTGATCGGTGGCCTCGGCCCATGTCTGATCTGAAGCTGCGCCAGCAAGTAATGCGGCGATATACCGGCGTTGCGCCGATCCGGAGAGATGCCCGTCCGCTGTGAACAGGGTGTCGTGGTTGCTTTCACGAATGTGCTTGCTGTCAGGCATGACAGCCCCTCTCGTTGCCGGATGGATCGCCACGCTGGCTGGCGGGGTGCTGGGCCGCTTCGGTCGGCGGGGAGGCCCACCGTCGCGAAATTTGAACACGACGGTCAGAACGAGCGCGGCGAGGACTGCCCCGCGCACACATATCACGCGCGCGGTCACGGCCGCGCACCGCCGCGCCGGCTGGAGCCGCGGGAACGCCTCGGGAGCAACGCGTCGAGGATGACGCACCACTCTTGACGTTGTTCTGCGTCACGTGCGTAATCGAGCAGAGCGGCCCGTCCGTGGTTGTAGTTGCGCTGCGCGGCGCTCGCGCTCGGCGAGCCGATCAGCATCGCGAGCTCGCCGTCGTTTCCAACCTCTCGTGGCACGTCGCGCACTGCTTCGCGGCAGATCAGCAAGAGCGCAGCACGCGCGTCATTCTGCTTTGCGGAGAACAACTTGGCCACCAACGCCCGGCGTTGCTTTTCCGAAAGCACACGTTCGGCGGTCCCCACGAGCTCACGCAAGGACGCGATGCGCCGCAGGTCTCGTTCGCGCTCCTCCTGCCGACGCGAGCGAACCTCCGCCCCGATCCCACTGAGGCAGGCTGGGTTCGACGGAGGCCTTCAAACCAGGGATCCTGTCCTGGGGAGAGGAACTCCAAGGCATGTCACGACCGACGAAGTACCCCGTGGAGCTGCGTGAGCGCGCTGTGCGGCTGGTGTTCGAGTCCCAGCGCCCGATCGCCGCGGTCGCGCGCGATCTCGGCGTCCACAAGGAAGCGCTACGGCTGTGGGTGCGCCAGGCCGAAGCGGACGCCGGGACGCGCAACGACCGGCTGACGAGCG
>JBPCJA010000110.1:0-8858 GCA_051005755.1 Solirubrobacteraceae bacterium | reverse complement strand
AAAACAAAGAAGAAAGAAAGGGCGTCCGGTCCTCGCTCGTTTGCTGGGGGCTTTCCCCCCCCCCCCCCCCCCCCCCCCCCTCCGCCGCGGCCTCGGGCAAACTTGACCTTTGAGTAGTGGCGGGGCTCAGGCGCCGGCGTAGTGTCGGGCTTCATTCCGACGCACGGACGCAGGAGCATCGCCACAATGAGAACCCGTCTCGGGCTCACCGCAGCAGTCGTGACACTGGCGGCTGCGCTGCCCGCCTCCGCATCGGCAGCGCCCACTGATCTCGGCGCGTATTGGCCCCTCGACGAGGGCAAGGGCGCGGTCGCAAGTGACGCGTCGAACAACCACAACGACGGCGCGATCAGCGGAGCGACGCGGATCAGCGGGCGTTTCGCCCGCGCGCTGCGCTTCGACGGCATCGACGACCAGGTACTCATCCCGCGCTCCTCGTCGCTGGAGCCGGCGGCGATCACGGTCGAGGGCTGGGTTCGTGCCGGCGCCAGTCCCGGGACCTTCCGTCATATCGCCTCGCAGGGCGCCTACCTCTGCGAGGTCGCGTCCTACGGCCTTACCACCGGCAGCAGCGGCGGCCTCGCGTTCTACGTGTCGGCCGGCAGCGACGACGCGCTCGCGGTCTCGCCGGCAGCCCCGGCGACGTTCTGGGACGGGGCCTGGCACCACGTCGCCGGCACGTACGACGGAGCGACGGTGCGCCTCTACGTCGACGGCGCCGAGGTCGGCACCGGCACGCCGGCGAGCCTCGCCATCGTCTACGGGCTGCCGACCGCGCAGGACGGCCTGCTCGGCGCGTTCGGCGGGACGTGCACCGGTGTGTTGAACTACGGCGGCGACCTCGACGAGCCGCGGATCTGGCGCCGTGCACTGTCGTCCCAGGAGGTCGCCGCAAGCGCGGCGATGGGCGGCGCGAATCCGGCGACAGAGCTCACGGAGTTCACCGACGCCAGCCAGTCGGTCGTGTTCACGAGCAGCTTCTCGAGCGGCCGGAACATCAAGATCGGCCTCGAGTCGGCGACCGGCGCCGAGCGCATCAGCTCGGTGAGATTCGTGCAGCTCCTGCCGATCGGGGCGGGGGCCGGGTGCGGCGGTGGCCTGCTGGCCGGCTCCTGCGACATCACCCTCTCCAACGGCGGGCGGACGGCGGCCCTGACGGTGACGCGACAGGGCCTGCTCAGCCGCGGCGTCGTGCTGCGGGTCAACCTCGCCAGCGGCCGGTCGTTCGAGGTAGACGTCGCCACCTGAGCGTGGCGCAACGGCACGTGCCCGCCTGCGAGTCCTGGACACGCGGGCGGGCGCCGTTGCGTCGACGGCAGCTCAGGCGCGGCTGAAGCGCCGGCCGGCCACGGGTGAGACCTCCTCGTCCAGCGCGATCGCGGCGAGGACGTCGTCGCCGCCGTCGTGGACGGCGGACTCGGCGGCCTCGAGCGCGGCCAAGCGCTCCGGCGTCATCGCCGTCGCGTCCTCGTTGGCCTGCAGCCACGCGGCGCCCTCGGCGGCCGCGCGCTCGTCGACGTCGATGCGCCTGGAGGTCGCGTACTTGTCGATCTCCTCGAAGAGCACGTCGACGAGCTGCGCCGTCGGGACCTTGCGCAGCGGCTTGCCGCGGCTGAAGATGAGGCCCTCGTCCTTGGCCCCCGTGATCCCGAAGTCGGCGTGCGAGGCCTCGCCGATGCCGTTGACGGCGCATCCGAGGACGGCGACCTCGATCGGGTCGTCGTAGGCCTCCAGGCGCCGCTCGATCTCGGCCACGACGGTATCCATGTCGAACTGCAGGCGGCCGCAGGTCGGGCAGGCGATGAGGACCGGCCCGCGCTCGCGCAGATGCAGCGCCTTGAGGATCTCCCAGGCGACCTTGACCTCCTCCTCGGCGTGGAACGTCGAGAGGCTGATGCGGATCGTGTCCCCGATCCCGTCGGCAAGCAGCGTGCCGAGGCCGACCGCCGACTTCAGGCTGCCCGACCACTTCGTGCCGGCCTCGGTGATGCCGAGGTGCAACGGGTGGTCGATCTTGTCGCTCAGCAGGCGGTTGCTGGCGATCGTGTTCGGCACGTTCGTCGACTTGATCGACACCTTGAAGTCGTAGAAGTCCAGGCGGTGCATGAGCGCGACGAACTCGGTCGCGGCGGTCGTCAGCGCCTCGACGGGATTGGTGCGCTCGAGCGCGTGCAGGTGCTTGGGCAGCGAGCCCGAGTTCACGCCGATGCGCATCGGCGTGCCCGCCGCGCGCGCCCGCTCGACGACCTCGGCGACCTTGTCCGGGCCGCCGATGTTGCCGGGGTTCAGGCGGATGCAATGCGCCCCGGCGTCGATCGCCTTCAATGCGAGCGTGTAGTTGAAGTGGATGTCGGCGATAACCGGGATCGGTGACTGCACGACGATCGTCTTCAGCGCCTCGACGTCCTGGTCGCGCGGCACGGCGACCCGCACGACGTCGGCGCCGGCCTCGGCAACTCTATGGATCTGGTCCATCGTCGCCGCCAGGTTCGCCGTCTCGGTCTTCGTCATCGTCTGCACGGCGACGGGCGCGCCGCCGCCGATCGGGACGCTGCCGACCATGATCTGTCGCGCGGAGGCCATGCGCCGCATACTACGTACGAGCGCCCCCGGACGGATCCATGGGGCCTGCCCGAGCGGTTCGCGCCCGTGAGCGACATGGAGTCGGTGTTCGGATACGGGTCGCTGGCGGCGGACCTCGCCGGCGGTCGCGTCGCCGAGCTGCGCGGCCACCGGCGCGTCTGGGGCGTCGCGATGGACAACCGCGTCGACCTGTCCGGCTACAAGCACTACCGGCTGCGCTCCGACGGCAGCCGGCCGGCGGTGTTCGTCGCCTTCCTCGACCTCGTGCCCGATGCGGGCGCCTCGACGCGCGGCGTCTGCGTCCCCGTCGAGGCAGCGCAGCTGCCCGCCCTCGACTGCCGCGAGCGCAACTACGAACGGGTCGACGTCACACCCGCCGTCACGCCTTCGCGAGGCACGGTCTGGGCCTACGTCGGCACGCCGGCCGGGCGCAGGCGGCTGCGGCGCGCTCGCGACGGTGGCCGCGCCGTCGTCAGCCGCGACTACCTCGAGCGCACCCGCGCGGCGTTCGCGGCGCTCGGCGCTGCCGCGCTGGCCGAGTTCGAGCGCACCGCGGCGCTGGACGGCCTGCCGGTGTGGGAGCTCGAGCGCCTCCCGAGCTGACGCTGCTACTCAGCGAACTCCGAAGCCCTCGCCGCTCGTGATCCGGCCGATGTCGTTCGACAGCCCGACGTAGGCTAGGAAGATCACGAGCATGAAGCCGACGATCCCCGCGCGCTCCATGACCCGGAACGGGATCGGGCGCCCGCGGATCTTCTCGGCGATCGCCCAGAAGATGTGTCCGCCGTCGAGCGGCAGGAACGGGAAGAGGTTGATGACGGCCAGCGACAGCGAGATGATCGCGAGCACGAACGCCGCCTGCGCGGTGTCAAACTCGAACGACTGGCGCGTGGCCTCGTAGCTGCCGACGACGCCGGAAACCTGCTTGCGCGCCTCAGGGTCGTAGAAGACGCGCACGATGTTGTCGACGGTCGTCGTCGTGATCCTCCACAGCGTCCTGACGCTGTACCCGGCCGCCTGCCCCGGACCGTAGTCGACCTGACGGCTTACGAAGCTGAAGCCGATGAGCAGCCGCCCCTGCTTCGCGTCGTAGCGCGGAACGACGTTCAACGTGAGACGGCGGTCGTCGCGCAGCACGACGAGCCGCACGGGCGTGGTCGCGCGACAGCCGGCGCGCGGCTTGTCGCCGGCGCACTGGTGCTCGGCGATCTGCGTGCGCAAGTCGTCGACGCGGTCGGCCGCGGTCTCGGGATCGGTGCCCGGCACGAAGCCGGGCTTGCCGTCGACGGAGAGAATGCGGTCGCCCGGCTTCAGGACCTGCGCCGCCGGCGTCCGCGGCTGGACGCTCTGCACCGCTGGCTCGACGAACGTCAGCGGCCGCACGGTGAACAGGACCCAGAGGATGAGGAACGCGAGGACGATGTTGACGGCCGGGCCGGCCCCGATGACGACGATCCGCTTCCAGACCTTCTGGCGGTAGTACGCGCGCTCGGCGACCTCCGGAGGCAGCGGCTCCTCCGGGTTCATCCCGCTGATCTTCACGTAGCCGCCGAGCGGGATCGCTCCGATCGCGTACTCGGTCTCGCTGTCCTTCTTCGGACGCCATCGCCAGATGAGCGGCGGGAAGAACAGCGCGAACCGCTCGACGCGCATGCCCACCGCTTTCGCGGCGACGAAGTGCCCGAGCTCATGCAGGATGATCAGCGCGGAGAAGCCCGCGAAGGCCAGGAGATAGCTCACGGATTCAGTGTGCCAACCGGTCCGACTCGGCCTCGACGAGCTGCGCGGCGATCACGCGCGCCTCGCGGTCGGCCTCGTAGAGCGACTCGAACGCGCGCACGGGCGCCGGCGGCAGACCTTCGAGCGTGCGCTCGATGACCGCGGCGATGCCGAGGTAGCTCAGGCCACCGCGAAGGAACGCATGCACGGCAACCTCGTTGGCGGCGTTGAGCACGCACGGCGCCGTCCCGCCCGCGACCGCAGCCGCGCGGGCGAGCCCGAGGCACGGGAACGCCTCGTGGTCGACGGGCTCGAATGTCAGCGTGCCGATCTCGGAGAGGTCCAGCGGGCGCACGGGGACGTCGACGCGCTCGGGGTGATGCAGTGCATAGGAGATCGGGACGCGCATGTCGGGGTGTCCGAGGTGGGCGAGCGCGGCGCCGTCGCAGAGGGTGATGAGGCTGTGGACGATCGACTGCGGATGCACGACGACGTCGATGCGGTCGTACGGGACGCCGAAGAGATGATGGGCCTCGATGACCTCCAGGCCCTTGTTCATGAGCGTCGCGGAGTCGATCGTGATCTTGCCGCCCATGTCCCACGTCGGGTGCGCTAGGGCGTGCTGCACGCTGACGCCCTCCAGCTCGGCGCGCGTGCGTCCCCGGAACGGACCGCCCGACGCGGTCAGGACGAGCTTCTCGACGGTCCCCGGTCGCTCGCCGGCGAGCAGCTGGTGCAGCGCCGAGTGCTCGGAGTCGACCGGCAGGATCTGCGTGCCGGTGCCCTCCGCGAGCGCCATGACGAGCTCGCCGCCGACGACGAGCGACTCCTTGTTGGCAAGCGCGAGGTCGATCCCCTCGCCGAGCGTCGCGACGGTCGGTCCGAGCCCGGCCGAGCCGACGAGCGCGTTGAGCACGAGGTCGGCGCCCGACTCGACGACGAGTCGCACGAGCCCCTCGGCCCCGACGAGCACCTCCCCGTCGGTCCACGCCTCCGCCGCGCGCGCGCCCGCGTCGGGGTCGGCGAGCGCGATGCGATCGACGCCGAAGCGGACCGCCTGCTCGATCAGCGCGTCGGCCGAGCGCTCGGCGCTGAGCCCCACGAGCTCGAGCTCGGGATCGCGCTCCACGATGTCGAGCGCCTGCGTGCCGATCGAGCCGGTCGAGCCGAGGATGAGCAGGCGCCGCGCCATGGGCGGCGCATTGTGGCAGGGGGGCGAAGCGGGGGCGCGGTTCGGGACTCCGACGGCGGGTGAGCGGCAGGCCGGGTGGGGGCGAAGCGCGGGTGCTTGTCAGCTTATAAGCGATATCCGCTCATTACCTGACAAGGTCGCCCGGATCGCGGCTCGCCAGCACGGCCGGGTGACCTCCGAGCAGCTGCGTGCGGCCAGGGTCGACGTGCATCGGATCCGCCGCTGGGTCGCCGACGGACGCCTGCACCGCGAGCATCGCGGCGTCTACGCCGTCGGGCACCCGGGACGGTCCGTCCTCGGGGACTACATGTCGGCGGTTCTGGCCGCCGGGAGCAGCGCGGTGCTGAGTCACCGCTCCGCGGCGTACCTCCTGCGGCTGCTGCCTGGCGGTCCGCCGCCGCCCGAGGTCACCATCTCGACGTTCGCCGGGCGCACGCGCCCCGGCATCGTCCTCCACCGCGTCCGCGAGCTGCATGTCCTCGACACCTCGCAGCTCCACGCCATCCCGGTCACGATCGTCCCGCGAACGCTCTTGGACCTCGCGCCGGCGCTCTCGCCTTCTGAGCTCACCCGCGCCTGTCACGAAGCGTGGATCCACCACCACACGTCGCCGCGCCAGATCGAGGCCTGCACCGCCCGCAACGCGAGCAAGCCCGGCGCGCACTGCCTCCGCCGAGCGCTCGGCGCCGATGTCACCCTCAGCGTCCTGGAGGACGAGTTCCTCACGCTGCTGCGCAGCCACGACCTGCCCGCGCCCCGGACCAACGTCGACCACCGCGGCGACAGGGTCGACTGCCACTGGCCACAGCTGGGCCTGACCGTCGAGCTGCTGAGCTACCGCTTCCACGGCAGCCGCCACGCCTTCGAGCAGGACGTCGCCCGCCGCCGGCGCTCGAACCACAGCGCCTTCACCTACGGGGACGTCAGCGAGCGCTCGGAGCAGACGATCGCAGAGGTTGCAAGCCTCATCGCCCACGCGAGGGCAGCCGTCAGCGCGTCAGCGTGAGCGTGCGCCTCACGGTGCGGCGATCGGTGCTGCCGGCATTCCCGCCGGCGCTCACGCGCAGGCGCAGCCGCCGGGCACCGCGCAGCTGCCGGCGCGCGGCCTTCGTGAAGCGCACGTTGAAGCGCTTGCGGCCCGTGAACTCGCGCCCGCCGCTGCCGCGCGCGACGACGACACGACCGCTGCGCCCGCTCGTAAGGCCGTGGCGGCGGGCGGTCGCGTTGTCGACGCTCAGCGTCACCGACGCGGTGCAGCCGACCGAGCAGCGCGCGCGAGCGCGCAGCCCGCGGGCCAGCGCGCGCGGCAGCGACCGGCGATCGACGGCCAGCGAGAAGCGCAGCGCGCAGAGCTCGAGCGTCTTGCGCTCGCCGCGGGCGATGACGAGCTGTCCGCGCGTCACGACGGTCCCGGCGGGCCGCTCGCAGGTCACCGTCCAGGCCTCCGGCGCCGCGGCGCCCGGGCGCGTCGACTGGTTGAGGTGCCAGGCGAAGCGCCCCGAGGGGCCGACCGTCATCGTCGTGTCGAGCACGTCGTGGAACGGGATCGACGGTCCGGTCGTGCCCGCGAGGTCCAGCAGCACGGGCAGCGTCCGCGACTCGAGCTCCTTGTGCGCGCGCAGCACCGTGCCGGGCCGCACGCGACCGTCGACGACCGCGTGGCGCGCGCTGTCCGCCGTGCTTCGCAGCGCCACGAGGTAGGCCTCGCGGTTGCGCCCGTACTCGGCGACCATCTCCGGGTACGGCGGATGGAACTCGTCCGGTCCGATCTCGAAGGTGAAGCCGAGCCCACCCGTCGCGTAGTACGACCAGTCCTCGGTCGTCCCGGACGTGTCGTAGAGCTCGAAGCCGTGCTCGCTCTTGTAGCCGTTCTTCGCCGCCATCGCGTCGCCGAGCTCCTTGTAGAGCGCCTCGTCGGGCGTCTGGCGGATCGACGCCACCCCGGGCGCTCGCAGGATGAGGTTCCCGTAGGTGTGGTTCGTGATGAGCGTCGTCACCTGGTTGGCGGAGACGAGCTCGCGGACGTTCTGGACCTCGGGCTCCGAGAACGGTCCGGCGCCGCGGTACGTGTCGCCCTCGACGTCGAAGCCGGCGCCAGGTCCACCCCAGAAGCCGCCGTAGTTGCGATTGGGATCGACCCCCCGGCGGCGATTGGCAAGCGACTCGCACTCGCCGGGCGCGGGGTCGCGGCCGTCCTGCACGCGGCAGTTGCGGCGCTTGTACGTGAAGCCCGTCCCGGGCGCGGGACTGATGCCGGCGTCGCCGAGCAGCGCCGCCGTGTAGAGCGGGTCGGGGATCGGCAGCAGGTCGTCGAGCTGCGCCGGCAGGTCGATCGCCGCGACGACGGTGCCGAGGTCGACCGGCCACTCGCGGCTGAGGTTGAAGCCGTCGGGATTGACGACCGGCACGACGATCGTGCGCGTGGCATCGACGAGCTGCGTGATCTCCGGGTCGCGACCGTAGCCGTCGACGAGGTCATACGCCCACTCCAGCGGCTGCTCTGCCGCCGGCCACTCGCGCGCGTGGTGCATGCCGAGCTGCAGGAAGACCGGCTGGCCGCGCTGCACGTTGACGTCGCGGGCGATCTCGACGCCGAGGATCGAGCGTCCCTCGAGGCTGCGGTGCGGCAGCTCGACGAGCTTGACGAGCCCCGGATGCCGGGCGGCCAGCGCCTTCAGCTCGGCCTCGTAGTCGGCGAGGTGGCGGTAGCTCGTGCGTCCCGACGGCAGGCCCGCGCGCGGCGCGGCGCGCGCCGCGTAGCGGCGGTCGGCGAGCAGGTTCGCGGCGGCCCGGCGGCGCAGGTCGGCGACGCGCACCGTCCAGCTCAGGCCGGCGCGCACCAGCGCGGCCGCGTCCTGCGCGCCGTGCAGGACGACGTCGATGCCGGCGCCGTGGCCGCGCTCGGCGAGGTCGAGCCCGAGCGCCTGCAGCCGCGTCCGCGCCAGGCGTGTCGGCGTCGCGACGGTGACGACCTGCTCGCGCTGCCCGGCCGCCTCGGGCGCGAGCGCGATCGTCGCGACGCGCAACCGGGCCTGCGTTCCCGCGCCCGCCCCCCGCCGGCACGCCTGGACGACCAGCCGCTCGCCGGCGGCGACGAAGCCCTCGGCGAGCTCGGGGCCGGCGGGCGCCGCGCCCGCAGCGACGAATCGGCCGGAATCGGCGTCGAAGACGGCGAGGTCCCAGTCGCCGCGGGCGCTGATCGTCGCCCGCAGCAGCCCGGTCTCTGCGGTGGTCGCGCGCAGCGGGAACACCACAGGACCGGGCGTCAGCACACGTGCGTGGCAGCTGCCCGCTTGCGCCGCCCCGGCCGTGATCGTGCGTGCGGCGAGCGTCGCAGCACCCGCGCCGGCCGCCGGTGCCAGCG
>JBPCJA010000109.1:0-3232 GCA_051005755.1 Solirubrobacteraceae bacterium | reverse complement strand
ACCATAGCGGTCTGCGCGTGTCGGACGCACTCGGTCTGGGTGGGGACGACCATCCCGTCCTTGACCGGGGTCGAGCACGAGGTCTGGAGCTTCGGCATCCCCTCGACCTCGACCATGCACATGCGGCACGCGCCCACGGGCGCGCCGAGTTTCTTCTCGTAACAGAAGTAAGGGATCTCGACGTCGCCGCGCTTGGCCGCGTCGAGGAGCCATTCGCCTTCGGGAGCCCGCACCTCGCGGCCGTCGATCGAGAAGGTGATCCAAGCGCGGTTCGGCATTACGCCGCATCTCCCATGGTCGGAACTGCCAGATTCGCTTCGTCCGAGAGGGAGATCGGCGCGGCCGTCCCGTCACCCACCCGCACGTCTGCTTGCAGACGTGCGGCACTTTCTATATGGGCCTCGAACTCCGGCCTGAAGTGTCTGATCATCGACCCGACGGGCATCGCCATCGAGTCGCCCAGGAGGCACAGGCAGTTCCCGATGATGTTGCCCTGCACGTCCGCCAGCACGTCGAGGTTCATGGGCGTCGCCTCGCCGCGGTCGATGCGCTCGAGCATCTTCACGGTCCAGTTCGTCCCCTCGCGGCACGGGACGCACTTCCCGCACGACTCGTGCCGGTAGAACTCCGCCAGCCGCAGCGCGACCGACACGATCGGGATGGAGTCGTCGATCACGATGATCGCCCCCGAGCCGAGCATCGAGCCGGCCTCGGCCAGGGCCTCGAACGAGTAGGGGAGGTCGAGCTCCTCCGGTCCGAGCACCGGGGCGGAGGAGCCGCCGGGGTACCAGGCCTTGACCTCGCGGCCCTCGGGCGGGCCGCCGGCGAGGCCGAAGATGATGTCGCGGCTCGACATGCCGAGCTCGATCTCGTAGTTGCCGGGGCGCTGCACGCAGCCGGAGACGGAGACGACCTTCGTGCCGGTCGACTGCTCGGTGCCGAACTCCTTGAACCAGTCGGCGCCGTTGTTGACGACGTGAGGGACGTTCATGAGCGTCTCGACGTTGTTGATCAGCGTCGGCCCCCCGTAGAGGCCCTGGATCGCCGGGAACGGCGGCTTCAGCCGCGGATTGCCGCGCTTCCCCTCGAGGGAGTCCAGCAGCGCCGTCTCCTCACCGCAGATGTAGGCGCCGGCGCCGCGGTGCACGACGAGGTCGAGCGAGTGGTCGGAGCCGAGGATGCGCTCGCCGACGTAGCCGGCGTCGCGCGCCTCGGCCAGCGCGGCGTCGAGTACGTCGGCCTGGTGGACGTACTCGCCGCGGATGTAGACGAACGCCTTGTTCGCGCCGATCGCGTGCGCGCCGATGATGATGCCCTCGATCAGCTGGTGCGGGTTCTTCTGCATCAGCTCGCGGTCCTTGAACGTTCCGGGCTCGGACTCGTCGGCGTTGCAGACGAGGTACTTGTCCATCTGCCCCTTCGGGATGAAGGACATCTTCTTGCCCATCGCGAAGCCGGCGCCGCCGCGGCCGCGCACGTTGGACGCCAGCATCTCGCTCAGCACGGCGGCGGGCTCCATCTCGAGCGTCTTGCGCAGCATCCGGTAGCCGCCGCGCCGCTCGTAGACCGCGCGCGTGGCCAGCCCGGGCTCGTCGATGTCCTTGAAGAGCAGCAGGTGCTCAGCCATCGTGCATGCCCTTCCAGTACGTCTCCGCCACCGGCCGCCGGCGGAGCTGCTTCTCCGGCAGCACCTCGCGACCGGCCTTGACGTCCTCGACGATGCGGTCGGGGTCGCCGACCTGGAGCGGGCCGACGTACTCGCCGTTGACGGACGCCATCGGCGCGATGTCGCAGGCGCCGAGGCACTCGAACGAGCGCACGTTGAAGTCCGGGTCGCCGGCCGTCTCCTCGCGTATGCGCTCCATGAGCGCGTCGGCGCCGCACAGCGAGCAGGAGATGTTCGTGCAGACGTAGACGGCGTGCTTGCCGACCGGCCGCGTCTCGAGCATGTCGTAGAAGGAGGCGACGGAGACGAGGTAGCCGGGCGTGAGGCGCATGACGCAGGCGGCCTGCTCGATCGCCTCCGGCGAGCACCAGCCATGGTGGCGCTGGGCGGCCGCGAGCGCGGGGATCGCGGCGCTGCGGAAGTCCGGGTACTTCGCCATGTGCGCCTCGATCTCGGCTCGCAGCCGCCGGTCGACCGGCGTCGTCGCCGGGTCGGGGATCTCCGACGGGTCCTTCGTGAGGTCGACGGCGTCATCCCACCCCGGGACGCGCGAGCCGTGGCCGAAGCGCGGGACGGTCCGCTGCGCAGGCGGATCCTGTCCGTCCGGGCCGTCGGCGGGCCCACGCTCGACCGCCGGCAGGAGCACCGCGTCGCGCTTCCTGCGCCGGCCGATCACCGGTCGATCCCCCCGAGGATCGGGTCGAGCATCGCGAGCGTCGCGATGAGGTCGGCGATGTAGGAGCCCTCGGTCATCGGCGCGGTCGCCTGGAGGTTCACGAACGATGGGTCGCGCATGTGCACGCGCGCCGGCTTCGACGAGCCGTCCGAGCGCACGAAGCACGCGAGCTCGCCGCGCGGGGACTCGATCGGGAAGTAGACCTCGCCGGGCGGGACGCGGAAGCCCTCGGTCACGAGCTTGAAGTGGTGGATGAGCGCCTCCATCGACGTCGCCAGCTCGTGGCGCGGCGGCAGCGCGACCTTGCGGTCGTCGGTGATCCACGGACCCTCGGGCAGGCCGTCGAGCGCCTGGTCGATGATCTTCACCGACTCGTAGATCTCTGCGACGCGCACGGCGAAGCGGTCCCAGTTGTCGCCCTCGGTGCCGACCGGGATCTTGAAGTCGAAGTGGTCGTAGGAGCAGTAGGGGGTCGCCTTGCGCATGTCCCACGGGTTGCCGGCCGCGCGCAGCAGCGGACCGGTGACGCCGAGCTTGAGCAGCTCCTCCTCGGCGAGCGGGCAGACGCCGCGCAGGCGCTGCAGGACGATCTCGTTGTTCGCGAGCAGGTCCTTGTACTGGTCGGCGCGGCCCGGCATGACGGCGGTGAACTCGCGCACCTTCTGCTCGAAGCCGCGCGGGATGTCCTCCGCGACGCCGCCGACCTGGATGTAGCGCGTGTGCATGCGCTGGCCGGAGCTCTGCTCGAAGAGGTCGAGGATCAGCTCGCGCTCGCGGAAGCAGTACCAGAACATCGATATCGCGCCGAGGTCCAGCGCGCTCGTCCCGAGCCACACGAGGTGGCTCATGATCCGGTTGAGCTCCATGTGGATGACGCGCAGGTACTGCGC
>JBPCJA010000108.1:0-6860 GCA_051005755.1 Solirubrobacteraceae bacterium | reverse complement strand
CCGCGCAGGATTGCTTTGGAAGGCACGAAGGCCGCGTAGCCGTGCCGAGCCCCGCGGGGAGTGTTGGCGAGCATCGGCCACCCGAGGCGCTCGCACCCGGTCGGGAACTCCTCCAGGCCCGGCTCGGTGCGGCCTGCGACGACGAGGGGGCGGTGGGCGTCGCGCGCGACGACCGCCAGCGCCCGCCCCGCAGCGGCCGCGTCCTCGCCGGGCGTACAGCGCAGCAGCCACGGGCGCCCGCCGGCGCGGCCCGGCAGCGGATCGGGTCCGAGCTCGGCGGGTGGGATGAGCGGCTCGCGCAGCGCGAAGTTCAGATGGACCGGGCCCGGGCGGCCCTCGAGGGCGGTCCAGACGGCGCGACAGGCGAGCATCCGCATCCAGCGCGCGCGTGCGGGCGTCGCGTCGTGCGTGCCGACCTCGAAGAACCACTTCACGGCGCTGCCGTAGAGCTTGAGCTGGTCGATCGTCTGCCCGGCGCCGATCTCCCGCAGCTCCGGTGGGCGGTCGGCGGTCAGCACGACGAGCGGCACCCGCGCCTGGAAGGCCTCGATGACCGCCGGCACGAGGTTCGCCGCCGCCGTGCCCGACGTGCACGTGACGGCGACGGGCCTCCCTGCGGCCTTCGCCGCGCCGAGCGCGAAGAAGCCGCCGCAGCGCTCGTCGATGTGCGAGAAGCAGCGCAGCCGCCCCTCGCGCGCGAGCGCGAGCACGATCGGCGACGACCGTGAGCCCGGCGACGTGCAGGCCTCGCGGATGCCGCAGCGCACGAGCTCGTCGACGAACGCGCGCAGCAGGAGGTGGGTGTCGGGGGCGGCGGGCATGATGCGGGCGTGCCGGAGCCGCTCCTCCTCCTGCACGGCTTCACGCAGACCGGGCGCGGCTGGGACGAGGTGGGGCGCCACCTCGGCGGAGAACACTACCGCCCGCTGGCGCCCAACCTCCGCGGCCAAGGAGCCGCCCCCAGCCGCCGGCCGATCGACTTCGAGGCGTGCGTCGCGGACGTCGCCGGGCTGGCCGCCGACCGCTTCGCCCTCGCCGGCTACTCGATGGGCGGGCGTCTGGCGCTGCACGTCGCGCTTGCGCACCCAGAGCGCGTGTCGCGGCTCGTGCTCGTCTCGGCGACCGCCGGGATCGAGGATGCGGGGCAGCGCGCGAGCCGGCGCGCGACCGACGGGGAGCTGGCGGCATGGATGGAGCCGCGGCTGATGACCGAGGTCGCCGACCGCTGGGGCGCGCAGCCGCTGTTCGCCGGCCAGACGCCGGAGGTGGCGGCTGCCGCCCGCGCCGACCGGCTCCGCAACGACCCGCTGCATCTCGCCGCGGCGCTGCGCGGCATCGGCACCGGATCGATGGAACCGCTGTGGGGCCGCCTCGGCGAGCTCGAGCTGCACGTCGCGGTGGTGGTGGGCGAGCGCGACGAGAAGTTCGTCGCGCTCGGGCGCCGGCTCGCCGGCGCTCTGCCGCGCGGGGAGCTGACGATCGTGCCCGGCGTGGGGCATGCGCTGCCGCTCGAGGCCCCGGCTGCCGTGGCCGCGGCGATCGAGGCGTGTAACCAGCCCGTAGAAGGGCAGCGCGCACGGCGATGAGGACGTGTATCACCTTGGGCGTGCTCGGCCTGCTCCTCGCCGCGACGACCTGGCTCTTCTTCGCCGGCGCGAGACCGGCCGCAGACCCGCCGGACGCTCAGCCCGCGATGACGCTGCGCCAAGCGGTCGGCCAGCACATGGTGTTCGCCTACGACGGCCTGCGCCCGCCGGGCGGCCTGCGCCGGCGGATCGCCCGCGGCGAGGCCGCGGGCGTCATCCTCTTCGCCCGCAACGTCCGCTCGCCGGCGCAGGTCCGCGCGACGATGCGCGGCCTGCAGGCCATCCGCCGCCCACCGGGCATGCGAGCGCCGCTCATCGTCATGGCCGATCAGGAGGGCGGGCCGGTGCGCCGGATCCCGGGCTCGCCGGTGCGGGCGGCGGGCGAGATGCCGACGGCCGCCGCGGCGCGCGAGAGCGGTCGCGCCGCGGCGCGGACGCTGCGCGGCGCGGGGGTCAACCTCGACCTTGCGCCGGTCGCCGACGTCGCGCGCTCCGGGGCGGCGCTCGAGCGCGAGCGGCGGACGTACGGCCGCGGCGCCGAACGCGTCTCGCTGCTGGCCTCGGCGTTCGCCGGCGGCCTGCGCGACGGCGGTGTGGCGGCGGCGGCCAAGCACTTCCCGGGCTTCGGTGCGGCGAGCGTCAACACCGACACCGCACCGGTGCGCATCACGACGCCGCTGAGGACGCTGCGAAGCGTCGACGAGCGCCCGTTGGCGCAGCTCATCTCCTCGGGCATCGACGCGGTGATGCTCTCGACCGCCGTCTACCCGGCGCTCGACGCGCTGCCGGCCGCGCTGTCGCGGCGGTGGATCGGCGACGAGCTGCGCGGGCGCCTGGGCTTCCGCGGCATCACCGTCAGCGACGATCTCGCGACGCCGGCCGTCGATCGCTTCGGCTCCGGCGGTCGCCGCGCCGTGCTCGCCGTGCGGGCGGGGATCGACCTGCCGCTGTTCGTCTCGAGCTACCGCACCGGGGCGCGGGCCGCCGAGGGGCTGCTCGACGCCGCGCGTGGCGGCAGGCTCGACGCCGGTGCGCTGCGCGCCACGGCCGGCCGCGTCCTGAGCCTGCGCGCCAAGCTCACGGCTCCCGGGTGAGCCACCCCGCGGCCGCGCGCCAGACCTCGCTCGCCGGGTCGATCGGATCGCGGTGCCCGCCCGGCGATTCGACGAGCGTGACGTCGGCGCCTGCCGCCCGCGCCGCGGCGGCGTAGTCGCGCGAGCGCTGCACGGAGACCGTCTCGTCGTCGCGCGCGTGGACGAGCCCGACCGGGACGTGCAGCGGCAGCCGGCGCATCGGATCGGCCTGGGCGTAGCGCTCGGGCACCTCGTCGGGCCAGCCGCCGAGGAGCTCGCAGGCGGGCCGGCCGGCGCGGACGAGGTCGCAGACGGCCGCGAGCGCGAGCACGCGCTGCGCGCGCACGCGCGGCGCCGCGCCGGGGGCGTCCGCAGGCAGCTCGGCCCGGCCGCCGGCCCACAGCGCGAGCTGCCCTCCGGCGGAGTGGCCGAGGAGCGTGACGCGGCTCAGGTCCAGCGTCGGGTCGGCGAGCTCGGCGAGGTGGTCGATCGCGGCCGCGACGTCGTCGAAGGTCTGCGGCCAGCCGCCGCCGTCCCTGCCCAGCCGCCGGTATCCGACGTTCCACGCGGCCCAGCCGCGGCGGATGAGGTCGAGGCACAGCGGCCGCATGACGAGCTTCGTGTACGGCGGCTGCCAATAGCCGCCGTGCAGGACGACGGCGACCGGATGCAGGCCGGCGCCCGCGGGGCGGTGCAGATCGGCCGCCTGGCGCGGATGGTCGCCGTAGCGGTGGCTCGCCGGCCGGTGCAGGAGGGAGCTCGCGATGCGCAGCGCCAGGCTCATAGGAGCCCGGGACCGCGCGGCACGGCGATCGCTCCGTCGCGCGCGCGCAGCGGATGCTCGACGTCGGCGAAGAGCTCGAGCGTCGCCAGCCCGCACGCGGGCTGCAGTCGCAGCGCCGCGGCGGCGTGCAGCGCCGCTGCGATGCCGAGCGGCCCGTCGAACGTCGACGCGACATAGGGCTCGGCGCCCGAGGCGCGCACGAGCGATGCGCAGGCCAGCAGGCCCGAGATCCCGCCGCAGCGCCCGAGCTTCAGGCAGACGGCGTCGGCCGCGCCCGAGACCAGCGCGCCGGGCTCGGCGGCGGTCTCGTCCATCGCGATCCGCACCGCCACTCGCTCGCGCACCGCCCGCAGCCCGTCGAGGCCGTGCACCGGCTCCTCGACGAGCTCCAGGCCGGCCGGTGCGAGCGTCCGGATCGCGCGCACCGCCTCCTCCGGCGTCCAGGCGCCGTTGGCGTCCAGGCGCAGGTCGGCGGCCGGGCCGAGCGCGGCGCGGACGGCCGCCACGCGGCCGGCGTCGTCGCCGGTGCCGACCTTGAGCTTCACGCAGCGAAACCCCGCCGCGCGGGCGGCGGAGGCCTGCGTCGCGGCCCCCGCGCGGTCCTCGGCCCCGATCGTGGCGTTGACCGCGACGGCCTCGAGCGCGTCGTCGGACAGCAGCTCGGCGACCGGCCGGCCCGCGCGGCGGCCGGCCCGGTCCCAGAGCGCGAGGTCGACCGCCGCCAGCGCCTGGGGAAGGTCGTCGGCCGCACGGCAGGCGTCGAGCAGCTCGCCGCCCTCGCGCTCGCAGCCGTCCTCGAGCACGGCCCGGTAGGTCTCCAGGGCCGCCCGTGCGCGCGCGGGCGCGACACCGTCGTAGGGCTCCAATGGCGCCGCCTCGCCGCGTCCCGCGACGCCGTCGGCCCCCTCGATGCGCAGCTCGAAGAGCTCACGCTCGGCGAGCAGGCCGTACGAGGTGAGCAGCGGCGTTGCGAAGCGCAGCGTGCGCTGCTCGATGCGAACGCGCACGGCGCGCTACCCCGCCCCGGCGCCTGGCGCGGGACGAACTGCATCACTGAGGGAAGGGGGTCGGATCGCGGATGCGTTTCGGGGCGGTCGTGTCGAGCAAGGAGCGGATAGGGCCCTCAACGCGACATCGGCAGGCGAATGGCGGGTTCTTAGTCCCCACGCCGTAGAACTCGCCAATCGATGCTGGCTGGCCCTCATCCCCGCGCTCATCGAACCCGCGCCTAGCTCGCCAGCACGCCCGCGCTCAGCAGCAGGCCGAAGGCGAGCTGAAGCATGCCCGTCTGCGCGAGCGCCTCGTTGAGCGTCGGCCCGTCGGCGTGGCGGCGCACCGTGCGCACGAGGCGGACCGCCAGCGGCAGCGTCAGCCACGGCGCCAGCAGCCACGGTGACAGCGCGCCCAGCAGCCACGGCAGCGGCGCGACCAGGTACGCGCCGTAGATCATGAGGGCGTAGATCGTCCGCGCCCGCTCGCGACCGAGCCTGACGGCGAGCGTGCGCTTGCCCGCGCGGCGGTCGGAGTCCATGTCGCGGATGTTGTTGACGACGAGGATCGCCGCCGCGACCAGGCCGACCGGCACCGCGAGCACGAAGGCCTCCCACGGCCACGTCTCCAGCTGGGCGAAGGCCGAACCCGTGACGGCGACGATGCCGAAGAAGAGGAAGACGAAGAGCTCCCCCAGGCCCTCGTAGCCGTAGGGCTTCGGCCCGCCGGTGTAGAGGACGCCGGCCGCGATCGAGGCGATGCCGACGAACAGCAGCTCGACGCCTGCGACAGCGACCAGGTACAGGCCGCAGACCACGGCCAGGCCGAACGTCACGTACGTCGCGACGAGCACCTGCCGCGGCGGCACGAGCCCGCCGGCGGTGACGCGGACGGGCCCGACGCGGTCCTCGGCGTCGGCGCCCCGGCGCGCGTCGGAGTAGTCGTTGGCGAGGTTCGTGCCGATCTGGATGAGCAGCGCCCCGAGCAGCGCCGCGACGAATGCCCCGGGGCGGAAGACGTCCCGCTGCACGGCGAGCGACGTGCCCACGAGCACCGGCGCGACGGCTGCGGGCAGCGTCCGCACGCGCGCGGCCATGAGCCAGATGCGCACGGCGTCGCTGCGGGCAACGGTCGCCACGTCTGCGCTCCTACGGCCTCTTCGGGAAGCGCGAGAAGTCCGGCGTGCGCTTCTCCCGGTAGGCGTCGCGGCCCTCGTGCGCCTCGGCGTTCTCGTAGAAGAGGAGGTTCGCATCGTGGGCGAGCTGCTGGATGCCGCTGAAGCCGTCTTCGGTCGCGTTGAAGCTCGCCTTCACGAGCCGCAGCGCGAACGGCGACATCGCGAGCATCTCGCGACACCAGGCGACGGTCTCGTCCTCCAGCTCGTCGAGGGGCACGACGGCGTTGACGAGCCCCATCTGGAGCGCCTGCCCGGCGTCGTACTGACGGCAGAGAAACCACATCTCCTTCGCCTTCTTCGGGCCGACGAGGCTCGCGAGCAGCCCGGCCCCGAAGCCGCCGTCGAACGAGCCGACGCGCGGGCCGACCTGGCCGAAGCGCGCGTTGTCGGCCGCGATCGAGAGGTCGCAGACGAGGTGCAGGACGTGGCCGCCGCCGATCGCGTAGCCGGCGATCATCGCGACGACCGGCTTGGGCAGGCGGCGGATCTGGATGTGCAGGTCGGTGACGTGGAAGCGCCCGACGGCGCCCTCGCGTCCCGGCTCGGTGAGGTAGCCGGTGTCGCCGCGGACGTTCTGGTCACCGCCCGAGCAGAACGCGAGCGAGCCCTCGCCGGTGAGCACGACGACGCCGACGGACGTGTCCTCGCGCGCACGGGTGAGCGCGTCGGAGATCTCCACGATCGTCTGCGGCCGGAACGCGTTGCGCACATCCGGCCGGTCGATCGTGATCTTCGCGATGCCGTCGCCGCTGAGCTCGTAGCGGATGTCGGCGTACTCGCCCGCCGCGGTCCAGGTGACTCCCATGAGCGTGCAGGCTACTTTCAGCGGGTGCTCGTCGAATCCTGGCTCGCCCGCGCCGCACGAACGCGACCGGAGACGATCGCGCTGCACGGCGAGGGCGGCACGCTGAGCTACGCCGAGCTCGACGACGTGGCGACGCGGGCGGCGCGTGCGCTGAGCGCGCTCGGCGTGCGGTCCGGCGACCGCGTCGCGCTCGCGTTGCCGGCGGACGCGAGCTTCGCCGTCGCCCTGCACGGAGCGATGCGACTCGGCGCGGTCGCCGTGCCCGTCGACCTGCGGCTGACGGCCGATGAGCGGGCGGCCCGTATCGCCGGCTGCGCCGCCCTGGTCGATGCGCCGCTGGACGGCGAGCTGGCCGCCGGAGCACCGCTGCTGCGCACCCACGACCTCGATGCGCCCGCGATCGTCGTGCACACCTCCGGCACGACGGGGGCCGGCCGGCCGGTCT
>JBPCJA010000107.1:0-30477 GCA_051005755.1 Solirubrobacteraceae bacterium | reverse complement strand
CGCGCCCGCTCGTGCTCGACCTGGCGCCTGAGCTCCAGCAGCGAGCGCCGCAGGTTGCCGCGAACGGTCGGCGCGGCGACGTGCTCGGTGATCCAGCCCGCGATCCCGGATCCGGGGACGCTGTAGGAGAGGCGCAGCTCGACGCGGGTGCGATTCGGCCCGTTTGCACGCAGGCGCCAGCGACCCCGCTGGTCGATCCCGGTCACCGATGTCCAGGCCATGTCCCACGGCTCGTCGTACTCGACGGTCTCGACCAGCCCGCCGACCTCGGCCGAGCCGACGCGCATGAGCGTGCGGTACCGCGCGCCGAGCCCGCGGTCGCGCGCCGAGACGACCTCCCAGCGCGTCACGCCGGCCATGAAGTGCAGCATCCGCGTGGGATCGGTGACGAACGCCCAGACGAGCTCGGGCGGTGCCGCGACGTCGATCTGCGCCGCGACCCTCATCCGAGGATCGGCAGGCGGCGCTCGGAGGCCAGTGCGTCGAGCGTCTCCTGCATCGTCTCCAACACGTGGTCGTAGACCTCGTCGACGGGCGGCTGCGGACCGAACTGCTCGCGCAGGTGAATCGCGGGCAGCACCTCGATCGTGATCTTGGCCGGCAGTGGGATGTGGCCGAGCATGTCACCGACGTTCAGCCCCCACGGGGCCGCAAGCGAGATCGGCAGTACCTTCAGGCGCAGGAGCCGGTCGAGCCCGAGCAGCTTGGCCAGGCCCTCGCCGCGGCTGACGAAGAGCGCCGTCTCCTGGCCGCCGATCGCGACGACGGGGACGATCGGGACGTCGTGCTCGAGCGCGAGGCGCACGAAGCCGTGGCGGCCGGCGAAGTTCACCCTGTTGCGCTCCCACGACGGGCGGTGGACCTCGTAGTCGCCACCGGGGTAGACGAGCAGCGCCGCCCCCGAGCGCAGTGCCAGGTCGGCATTCTCGGGGGACGCCGCGACGGTGCCGTACTTGCGCAGGACGCCGAGGAACGGCATCGACAGGACGAGGTTGTGAGCGAGCTGGTGGAAGCGCCGCTCGACGCCGAAGTACGTGCTGAAGGCAAGGATGAAGACACCCGTGTCGGGGCTGACGTTGCCGCCCGAGTGATTGCCCACGAGCAGCACCGGGCCCTCGTCGGGGATGTTGCCCAAGCCGCGCACCTCGCCGCGGAACCAGAGGCTCGCCAACAGCCACAGGCGCGGCAGGCTCTCGCGGATGTAGTCGGGATCGCGCTCGTCGAGGTCGGCGACCGGCACGCGGCCGCGCACCCGGCCGGCGACGGCCTGCAGGAGGCGTTCGGCGAATCCCGGCTCCTGCTGCGACGCCGCGCCCAGCGGCTCCCCCTCGCCTCCGAACGCGTCGCGGCGATGGCCGTTGTGCGCCATCGGGCGTGTCGTATGGGCGGCCGCCATGAACCTGAGTCTAGAAGGCCCCTACGCGGCCTCCCGCGTCCGTGCGACCTGTAGCGGCGCGAGCCCGTCGACGCGGGCGAAGAAGCGCTCGAGCAGTCCGCTGCACTGCGCGGCGCGCTCGACCTGCGGCACGTGGCCGCAGCCGTCGAGCACGAGCTGCTCGGCCGACGGCAGCCAGCGCGCCACGTGGCTCGCGAATGCCGGCGGGATGACGGTGTCGTGCGAGCCCCAGACGAACAGCGCCGGCGCCTCGAGCCGCGACAACCGCCCGTAGAAGCCGTTGCGCCCGAACGGCGCGTCCAGATAGATGTTGCGCGCCGACGTGAGGAACGCGATCCGCCCGCCGGCGCTCGCGTAGATGCGCTGGAACTCGTCGACGACGACATCGGCCATGCTGGGATCGATCTCGTCGCGGTTGGCGAACAGCGACCAGAAGTGCTCCTCGACCTTCGCGCGGGCGAAGCGATGGGGGAGCAGCCCGAGCTCGGGGCGCATGAGGCGCACGAGCGGGTGGTACGTGCGCTTGACGAACGCGACCGCCGGGCACAGGAGCACGAGTCCGGCGACGCGGTCGGGATGGCGCAGGCCGAGCTCGATCGCGACGCGGCCGCCCATCGAGTTGCCGGCGACGTGCGCGCGCCCGATGCCGAGCGCGTCCATCGTCGCGCGCACCGTCTCGGCGAAGTAGCGCGCCGTGTAGGGCGCCGTCGTGGGCTTCGACGATGCCCCGAACCCAGGGAGGTCGAGCGCGTGCACGCGGTAGCGCCGCGAGAGCGCCGCGGCCGTGTCGAAGAACGAGCTCTTCGCGCCGCCGAGGCCGTGGATGAGCAGCACGTCGGACCCCGCGCCCATCGTGAGCGTCGATATGCGCCGGCCGGGCAGGCGCACCTCGTGGATGCGCAGCAGTGGCCGGCGGCCGTTCTCCAGGCGGAAGAGGCCCTCGAAGCCGATGGCGAGATCGAGGTTGCCGCGGGCGTAGAGCCGGCGCTCGCTGAAGGCCTCGATCCCCGAGAGCCGGCCGCGGCGCAGCGCCATCCACGTCACGGAGTCGGTGCCGATGACGACGTCGGGACGACGGGCCGTGGCGCCCTTGCGGGCGCGGGCGCCGTGCGACGTGCAGCGGACCTCCCAGGTGTGGCCGATGTCTCCGAGGACGATCCGCCACGTCGCGTCGAAGCCGGGCTCGGCGCCGAGGTAGCGGTCGGGCAGCGATCGAAAGCCGGCCTCGACGGCCGCTAGGCGCGTTGCGTGGGCGCCGATCGGGCTCATGCTGTCATGCAACCCTACCCGGTCGGGGAGACGAGCCGAGCACGCTTGGCGCCCACGGCCCTCGATAGGGTCAGCGAAATGGCCCCGATTCGCCTGCATGACACCCGTTCCAGCGAGCTGCGCGAGCTCGTCCCGCGAGCGGACGGGCGCGTCGGCATCTACGCCTGCGGGCCGACCGTGTACGGGCGCATCCACGTCGGCAACGCGCGCCCGTTCGTCGTCTTCTCGCTGCTCAAGCGCTTCCTCGAGCACGAGGGGCTGGACGTCACGCTCGTCATCAACATCACCGACGTCAACGACAAGATCTACGACGCCGCCCGCCCGATGGGCATCCCGAGCGTCGATCTCGCCGACGAGATGGCGGCCCATTACCGGGCCGATACCGCCGCCCTGGGCCTCGGCCGTCCCGACGCCGAGCCGCTGGCGTCGGAGACGATCGAGCCGATCGTGGCGCTCATCGCGGCGCTCATCGAGCGCGGCCACGCCTACGCCGTCGACGGCGACGTCTATTTCCGCGTGCGCTCGGATCCCGACTACGGCACCCTCAGCCGCCGTGCCGTCGACGAGATGAGCCAGGGCGAGGGCGTCGAGGGCGCCGAGCGCAAGGAGGACCCGCTGGACTTCGCGCTCTGGAAGGCGCACAAGGAGGGCGAGGACAGCGTCTGGTACGCGCCCTGGGGGCGCGGCCGGCCGGGCTGGCACATCGAGTGCTCCGCGATGGCCGAGGAGCTGCTCGGGGTCGGCTTCGAGATCCACGGCGGCGGCAACGACCTCGTCTTCCCCCACCACGAGAACGAGGCTGCGCAGACGCGCGCGGCGCGCGGGGCCGAGCTCGCCCAGATCTGGATGCACAACGGGATGCTCCAGTTCGGCGAGGAGAAGATGGCCAAGAGCGTCGGGAACGTCGCGCTCCTGCACGAGGTGCTCGACGACGTCGGGCGCAACGCGCTGATCATGCTCTTCGCGGGGGCGCACTACCGCCAGCCGATGGCCTTCGACGACATGCGGCTCATGGAGGCGCTGGCGCGGGTCGCGCGTGTTCGCGACGCCGCGCGCGGCCTCGTCGACGGACCGTCGCCGCCGGAGATCCGCCACCTGCGCGATGCCTTCTTCGCCGCGCTCGCCGAGGACTTCAACACCGCCGCGGCGCTCGGCGCGCTGTTCGAGTGGATCAACGAGCGCCACCGGCGCCGCGACGAGGTCGTCGGCCGCGCCGACCTCGTCAAGATGCTCTCCGTGCTCGGACTGGAGAACCTCGCCGAGCACGGCAGTGAGGCCGGAGCGGAGGAGCAGGAGCTGCTCGACGAGCGCCAGGCCGCCCGCGCCGCGGGCAACTATGCCGAGGCCGACCGTATCCGCGACGAGCTGCGCGCGCGCGGCTGGGAGGTGCGCGACAGCGCCGCGGGGCCGGAGCTCGTCCGCATCGAGCAGTGATCCTCTACGGGCGCAACCCGGTGCGGGAGGCCCTGCGGGCCGCGCGCCGGCGGATCGAGGGTGTCTGGGCGACCGAGCGCGCCGCGCGGGAGCCGTGGCTGCGCGACGTCCGACCCCGGATCGTGAGTGCCGAGGAGATCGAGCGCCGCTGCCGCTCGCCCGACCACCAGGGCGTCTGCGCCGAGGCCGGCGGCTACCCGTACGTCAGCGCCGACGAGTTGCTCGCCGTCGAGGAGCCGTTCGTCGTCGCCCTCGACGAGCTCCAGGATCCGCAGAACCTCGGCGCGATCGCCCGCAGCGCGGAGTGCGCGGGAGCGACTGGCCTGGTCATCTGCGAGCGCCGGGCAGCGGCCGTCACGCCGGCCGTCGCGAAGGCGTCGGCTGGGGCGGTCGAGCACCTGCGGATCGCGCGCGTGCGCAACATGGCCGACTTCCTGGATGAGGCCAAGCAACGCGGGTGCTGGTGCTACGGCGCCGACGCCGCCGCGACGACCCGCTACGACGAGCCCGACTACCGGGGCGGCGTCGTGCTCGTGCTCGGGACCGAGGGAACAGGATTGCGCCCGCGGGTGGCGAAGTCCTGCGATGCGCTCGTGGCGCTCCCGCTGCTCGGGCGCACGGCGTCGCTGAACGCGAGCGCCGCGGCGGCCGCGATCCTGTACGGAATCTTGCAGCGCCGAAGCACCGCTTGACAGCGCTTCATAACTCCGGTTACGGTTCAGCAACTTCAGGGTGAACCTGAGGTAGAGTATTGGCAACGTCATACGCAGTTGGCGCCCTGGGAGGGGTCCGCCGCTGAGCACATCCGACCACGGACACGGTCGGGAAAGGACTGCTCGTGGCTCGAATCTCCCAGAAAGCTCAATCTCAGGTCCAGGTCGATGACTACTTCCTCATCGCGCTGGCCAAGAGTGGGGACCGCACCGCGTACGACCGGATCGTGCGCCGCTACTACGGCTTCGTCCGGCTGAAGGCCTCGTCGTACTTCCTCGCCGGCGGCGACGCGGATGACCTCGTGCAGGAAGGACTCGTCGGCCTCTACAAGGCGGTCCGCGACTACCGTTCGGACCGCGAGTCGTCGTTTCGCAACTTCGCCGAGCTATGCATCACCCGTCAGATCATCACCGCGGTGAAGACGGCGACGCGTAACAAGCACACGCCGCTGAACCAGTACGTCTCGTTCTCGGCGACGCCCGCCGGCGCCGGCAGCGACGGCGAGCCGACGCTCGAGGACGTCATCCCCGGCTCGACGGTCCACGACCCGGTCAACCAGGTCATCTCCTCGGAGGAGCTGTACTCGCTCGTCGGTTGCCTCTCGACTGCGCTGTCGGAGCTCGAGTCCCGCGTGCTGGCGCTCTATCTCGACGGGCGACCCTACGAGGAGGTCGCGACGCGCCTGGGCTGTGACGCCAAGACGGTCGACAACGCGCTGCAGCGCGTCAAGCGCAAGGTGGGCACGCACCTCACTGCCCGTGCGGTGTTGAACTGACCGTCCGGATGGCCGATAGCATCGGGACATGACCCCCCTCGCAGCCTCCGCCCTCGGCATCATCCTCGGCGTGTTCGCCGTGCTCGTCGTCGTGCTCGCGACCGGCGGCTGGGTCGCAGCGACGCAGCGCGCCCGTGCGCGAGAGCGCAAGCTCCTCGAGGAGCTGCACACCGCCGAGCAGGCGCTGGCCAAGGCGCACGCGATGGACAAGGGCTGGGACCGCGCCCTGCTGGACGCGGCCGCCCGCGAGGCGGTCGCCGAGCGCTTCGGCGCGGTGCCGATCAACGCCCTGCAGCTCGTGCAGGTCATCGACAGGCCGGGGACCGACGCCGACCAGGCCGTCTTCCGCGTCGACACCGGCGACGGCGACGAGCACCGGATCACGCTCGGGCGCACCGGCGGCGTCTGGGGCGCGGCGTAGCGCCGCGGCGTAGCGCTCGTCAGCTCAGTCCGTGTCGGGCCGATGCAAGACGAGCAGGCCGACGAGCCGCGATACCACCATCGCGACGTAGGCGATGCCGGCGAGCTGCTCGAGCATCACCAGCCCTCGTGCGAAGGGCTTGATCGGCACGACGTCGCTCAGGCCCGTGCTCGACAGGGTCGTGAAGCTCAGGAACAGCAGCTCCACCCAGCTGCGATCCGCGGTCGGATCGACTGCTGCCGTGAAGCTGCCGGGTTCGATCGCCTGGCACACGGTGTACGAGTAGGCGAACGCCCAGGCCACGAGTGTGAAGGTGGCGCCGACGGCGAAGAGCTCGTCGCGCGTGATCTCGTGGTCGGCCAGCATGTAGGCGATCAGGGCGCCGGCGGCATAGAAGTAGAGGATCGCCTCCAGAGCCGAGGAGTAGGGAAGCAGCTCGTCGCGGCCGCCGACGGCTTGCATCAGCAGCAGGACGGTCGCCGGGATCCCGAGCAGCAGGCTGATCCAGGTCAGCCCGGGAGAGCTGCGAACGGCCAGCACGACGAGCCCGAGGATGGCGATGCCTAAGACGCTGAACAGCGCGCGGCCCGTGTCGCTGCCCTCCATGAACGGGTACAGCAGCACTCCGGCCAGCTGGGCCGCGAGCAGGATCGCGGAGGGCTCGCGTCGGGCGACCGTGAGCACGACGTGAACCTAGCCGCCGGTGCGGTCGCCATCGGAGGCGGAGCGGACGTCGGATGAGAGCAGGAAGCCGGCGCCCTGCATCCAACGCGGCGTGTAGCCGCTGCGCCTGCCGATGATTCTCAAGCTAGGCTGGAGGGTGCCAGTGACCGATGTGCTGACAACGCGAGTCGTCGCGACCCCGAACCGGCCTGCGACCGGCTCCGTCCTAGGTCCGCGTGCGCTGAACCGGGCGCTGCTGGATCGCCAGCTTCTGCTGCGCCGGCAGGAGCTCTCCGCAGCTGAGGCGCTCGAGTATCTCGTCGGGCTGCAGGCCCAGAATCCAAACGCTCCCTACGTCGGGCTGTGGACGCGGCTGGTCGACTTCTCCCCCGACGAGCTGGCCGCGCTCGTCGAGGCGCGAAAGGTCGTCCGCATCGCGCTGATGCGCTGGACGCTGCACCTCGTGACCGCCCGCGACTGCCTCGCCCTGCGGCCCGTCCTGCAGGCGGTCATGGAGCGCCGCATGCAGGCCTGCTTCGGACGGCACCTCGGCGGCGTCGAGCTCGCGCGGCTCGTGGAGGTCGGCCGATCGCTCGTCGAGCAGGAGCCGCGCTCACTCGGGGACGTTGGCCAGCTGCTGGCGATGGAGTGGCCGGGACACGAGCCGCGGGTCCTCGGACACGCCCTGTCCGCGCTCGCGCCGCTCGTCCACGTGCCCCCGCGCGGCATCTGGGGACGTAACGGTCGCGCGGTGCAGACGACGGCGCAGCGCTGGCTCGGCCGTCCGCTCGAGCGGGCGACGGAGCCCGACGAGCTGATCGTGCGCTACCTCGCCGCGTTCGGGCCCGCGACGGTCGCCGACATCCGGATGTGGTCGGGCCTGACGGGGCTCGGCCCCGCGATCGAGCGCCTGCGGCCAGGCCTGCGCAGCTTCCGCGACGAGCACGGGCACGAGCTGCTCGACGTGGCCGACGGTCCTCTGCCCGATCCGGACACGCCCGCGCCACCGCGCTTCCTGCCGGAGTTCGACAACGCGGTGCTCGCCCACGCCGACCGTACGCGGATCGCCGCCGACCCCGATCGCAGGCGGAACCTGACGCCGAAGACGTTCCTCGTCGACGGCTTCGTCGGCGGAACCTGGCGGGTGATCCGGGGCCGCGGCATCGTCACGATCGAGATCACGCCGTTCGCCCGGATCGCACGCGAGGATCGCATCGCCCTCGCCGAGGAGGCCATGCGACTGCTGACCTTCCTCATCGCCGACGCCGAGGACGAGGTACGCGTCAACGTCCGCTTCGTCGACGAGGCCCGGCGGTAGCTCCAAGGTCGTGAAGGAGCTTGCGCTCGTTCCGCCTCGCTCGTCGAGGGCGGCACGGTCGCGATCGTCTCCCGGTCGCTGGGAGGAGTGATGGCGCTCCGACACGGCCCTCATGCCCGCGGGTCGCGAGCGGTCGGTCGTCGCAGTACGCTCCCTGCAACGACGAGCGGAGGTTCGCCATGCAGTTCGGTGTCGGAGACCACGTCGTGGCCGAGTCGGAGTCGACCGAGCGCCGACCGCGCCACGGGGTCGTAGAGGAGGTGCTCCGCGTGGAGCCTCATCCGCGCTACCGCATCCGTTGGGACGATGGGCGTCAGACCGTGTACACCCCTGCGGCCGGCGCCCTGCGTAAGGCGGCGGCGAAGACGACCGCCTGATCGAGCCGGCACGGGCCGGCTGCTCGGATCCGGCCCGTCGCCGTCGGCCGCTGCGCCGGGCGGCCGCAGCCGGTTTGGGCGGGTGCCCGTGATCACCGCGCTGCTCAACGCGCTGCTGTACCTCCCGGCGCGGACGATCGAGCAGACGCCGGGGCACGCGGACCCGGCCGACCGAGCAGGGCACCTACCGCGACGCTCGCGCCGCGCTGCGGTGCCTGCTGAGCCAGCCTGAGGTCGACGGCTCGCGGGGTGCTCTACCGGGCTCGGGCGCGGCTGCCGAACGAGCGCTCGGGAACTGCATCGATGAAGGAAGAGGTCGGCTTGTGAGTGCGCGAGGGCGCGCCAGCGAGCCGCATCACTGTCGAATTTCACCCCCTGCGGGTCGGGTTTTTCGACACACCCTGTCCGCGGCTCGCAGATTGGCGAGTTTCCAGCGTCCACGCCGAAGAACTCGCCAAACGCCGCGCGCGACCCGCCACCGCCGCGCGGCCCGACTCCCCCAATGCGCGGCGAGTCGCCGGGCGGCGCCGTCGCGCTCGCGCATCGTGTCGGCGCGCGGGATCGATGCTCGCCGACGAGATTGCGTGGGCGCACCACCTGCGCACCGGCGACAGCGCTCCCAAGCACTGAACATCGTCCCAGGACGCTCGTGCCTCGATCCCCAACGGGGCTCTCCAGCATGTCCTGGAGAGCGCGTACTGCACCGGTCAGACGAGCCGGCGCTGAGGACCGCACGCATCGGGCTCCCCCGGGGGCGGATTCACAGATCGCGGATCCGCCCCCGTGTCCTCGAGGCCACCAGCCGCTCCGGCAGCTCCCGGGCGTCTCGGCGCGGTGGCCGCAGGCGGCCCTCAGTCGACGCCCAGCAGGTCGATGACGAAGACGAGCGTCTCGTTCGGGGCAATGCCCGGCCGGCCCTGGGCGCCATAGGCGAGGTCCGGCGGGATGACGAGCTCGCGCCGGCCGCCCACCTTCATCCCGGCGACGCCCTGATTCCAGCCTTGGATGATCCCCTGCTCACCGAGTTGGAACTCAAACGGCCGGCCGCCGTCCCAGGACGCGTCGAACTGCTCGCCGGTCGAGAAGGCCACGCCGACGTACTGCACCGTCACGTTGTCGCCCGTCTTCGCGGTCTTGCCCTTGCCCTTGACGATGTCGTCGACGACGAGCTTCGTCGGCGGCGTCCCCGTCGGCCTGGGGATCTCGGGCTTCGTCTTGAGGTCCTTGGAGATCGACGTCGGCTTGGCGGGAGCCTCGGCGGGCGTCGTGGGGGTGGCGGGCGGGGCCTCGACCGTCACGTCCGGAGGCTGGACCGTCGCGGTCTCCGGCGCCTCGGTGGTCGCGGCCGGCCCCACGGCGGTCGATGCCGTTTCGTCGTCGTTGCCGCAGGCGGCGGTGCCGAGTGCGGCGATCGCGAGCAGGACGATCGTTGTCGTGCGCAGACGCAAGGCGCCTACCCGACCTTCACGAGGTCGACGACGAAGACGAGGGTCTCGTTCGGTGCGATCGGCCCCATGCCGCGCGCGCCGTAGCCGAGCTCGGGCGGGATGACGAGCGTCCGCCGCCCGCCCTCGCGCATGCCGGTGACGCCGAAGTCCCAGCCCTTTATGACGCGGCCGGCGCCAAGCGGGAAGTCGAACGGCGCGCCGCGGTCCCACGAGGAGTCGAACTGGGTGCCGTTGGAGAACGAGACGCCGACGTAGTGGACGGTCACCTGGTCGCCTGGCTTCGCGGCGGCGCCCTCACCGACGACGACGTCGTCGGCGGCGAGCTCGCCGGGCGGGGTGCCGGTGGGCTGGGGGACCTGCGGCTTGGAGCCCAGGTCGTCGGAGATCTGCAGCGGCTCGAACGCGGCGCTCATGCGCAGATCGCGAGCTTGGTGGGCGTGATCATGCCCACAGCCTAGGGTCTGCCGCCGTCGATCGGCTTCGCTGGACCGCTGCGGACCCGCTCCGTCAGCCGCCGCGGCGGCGGAAGTCGCCGAAGGTCCAGTGCACGTTGTAGCCCAGCGCGGTGCCGGCGGGGCCGGCGTGCAGCACGGGGAGCACGTCGCCCGTCAGCAGCTCCTCGATGAGCGCCTCGCGGAGCGCCGGGACCTCGATCTCGGGCAGGTACTCGGCCTGGTTGGAGGGGACGAGCAGCGTGTCGAGCGTCTCGCGATCGGCGATCTCATGGGCCTGGGTCGTGATCGTCCCGCGAAACCGGGTGGAGAGCATGCCCGCGAGCCCGGTCCCGGTGTTCGCGTCCTTGAGAATCCGCTTGTCGGCGCGGTCGTCGGCGATGAGCGGCGCGCCGGCGCGCTGGTGGCGAGCGACGGCGACCGCGTCGCGCTGCAGCGGGGTTCGCGCTTGGAGGTCACCGGCCACAAGCGCCTTCCAGTGGGCCCGCAGCGCGCGGTTGGGATCGTGGAAGAGGACCGCCCACGGGCCGGCGGGCCCGACGTCGGGCGTGTTCCACAGCAGCCGGCTGCCGGTTGCCATGAGCTCCCCGAGGCCGTCGACGACCCGCCCGAACGCCCGCGGCTTGATGAGGTGAAACACCATGCTCGACAGGATCACGTCCATCTTCAGGCCGCCGGTCACCTCGGCGAGGGGCCGGAACCGGCCGTCGGCGCCGATGAGCGAGTGGAAGCGCGTCCACGCGCAGCCGCCGAGAATCTCGTAGCCCTTCGCAAACCAGCTCCCCGGAATGTCGACGAGATGTACCTCGAGCGTCACGCCGCGGCGCTGCAGCCGTTCCTCCAGGCCACGTTCGCGGCAGGCCTTCAGCAGCTCGGTGGCGGCCAGGCCGGTCCCTGTCCCGTAGTCGAGCACGCGCAGGACGTCGCCGCGCGTCCGCGCCGTAAGCAGCCCCTCGAGCTCCTCGACGGCCTGCGTCACGATGAGGCTCGTCGGGTTCGAGGACCACAGCCGGGGATGGCGCAGGTCGCCCCTCTCGTAGAGCAGCTCGTGCAGCCCCTGGCCGTCGCGCAGGTCCGCGCTCGGCGCGGGCCGCCACGTGTCCGCGCGCGCGGCGCCCGCATCCATGCCGGGCAGCAGCTCACGCCGGCGGCCGCCGAGCACGTGGTTGAGGCTCACGGCGACGAACGGCCGCGTCGTCGGGTAGCGCCGCTCGCCGGTCGCCGCCTGGCGCAGCCCCGCGCGCCGCAGGGCGGCGACGAACGCACGCCGCTCGACGGGGTACTGACGCGAATAGCCGTGGTAGGCGTCGAACGCGAGGCTGTGCAGCGCGCCGAGGTGCCGGGCCGTCACGTGCGGCGCGACGCAGTGGGCCTCGAGGACGACGAGCCCGTGGCGTGCGACGTGCGGCGCCCAGCGGGTGAGGTGCGCGGCGAGGTCGGCCTCGACGTCGGCGGGATCCAGCGCGCGACCGGCGTCGTCGAGGTAGGCGCCGTTGGACATCGCGGCCGCGCCCGGCGGAGAACGCGTCGCGCCGTGGGTGCGGTCGTGGTCGACGAACGCGTGGACGTGCAGGGCGTCCTCGATCGCGAGGCCGTGCGCGGTGAGGTCGTCGCGCAGCGCATCCGGATCGCTCGCGTCGCCGAGGATGACCAGCGCGACGGCGCCGGCTGCCGCGAGCGTCAGGCGGGCGCGCTCCACGGCCGCCTCGTCGGCGTCGACGCCGACCATGAGCAGCGGGTGCTCGTCGAGGTGGCGGCCGCGCAGCGTCGCGTCGCGCACGAACGCGTGGATGTGCGCGAGCCAGACGCCGTCGCCGCAGCCGCCGTCGAGGACGAAGGCCGGCTGCTCGGAGAGCGGCTCGCGGTCGAAGACGCTCGCGACGAGCGGATCGGCGTCGGTGAAGTAGCGCGCATGCGCCACGGTGCTCGCGCGGATGTTCAGCTCGCGCTGCACGTGCCACCGGCGGCCGTCGCCCGGGGCGGCCGCCGTCGTCGCCAGCGTGCCTCCGTACAGCTCGGGCAGGCGCCCGAGCATCGGCAGGTAGGAGGCGGAGAGCCCGAGGTGGTCGACGAAGTCCAGGCCCTGCACGCCGTCAGGGGTCCACGATCCATCCTCGGCGAGCCAGCCCAGGACGCTCAGCAGCCGGGCGAGCTGGGCGCCGTGCTCGTCCCGCGGCAGTGCCGGACCGTAGCCCCGCAGGCGATCGGTCGCTTCGAGCCAGAGCAGGGCGGGCGACGCGAGCGCGCCGTCGAGGTGGGCGCGTACCTCGGGGCCGGGGGGATCGGGCTCGTCGACCGCCCAACGCGTGGCCGCGAGGCCGACGAGGTCGGCAAAGCCCGCGCGCCGGTCGGCATCCCAGGGCGCAGACCAGGCTGCCGGCGCGCTGCTGGAGAACGTGGCGAGGAACGAGCCGAGCGCGATGTAGCTGTCGCGATGGGCGGCGGCGGCGCGCCCCGTCGGCGTCCAGCGCACCGGCGTGGCAGCGGGCGTCATGCCCGGCGCGGGCTCGATCCAGCCAGCCTGCTCCAGGGAGCGCAGGCCGACCCGCAGGTGTGCGAACCCGGTGGCGCTGAGGCCCGGGCGCAGCTCGGCGACCGTGCCCTCGCGGGCCAGCGACGGCTCGAGCAGGTCGATCGCGTCGATGCCACGCAGCGTCGCGCACAGGACCATGCCGTCCTGGAAGAGGAAGCTCAGCCGCCGCAATGCGTCTCTGCCGAGGCCCGTCTGCGTGGTCGTCAAGCCGCGTATCTTGCACGAAAGGGCGGCGGAGGGGGCGGGCCGTCTGTCCAGTACACCCGTCCGCAAGTTCTGCGGGTTTTCCGGGCGCCCGATCCGTGCCTGACGGCCGCCGGCGCCCGCCCCCGTGCCACCAGCACGAACGCGGGCACCGAGGACCGTCAGATCCCGGCCGGGCATCCCGGAAACTCCCCAGAACTTCCGGCGGATGTACGAGGTCACGCCGGGCTGACATCGCGGTCGGCCGCGCCGGGCACCTTCCCGAGGGGGCGCACCGCCCGCGGCGGCGAGCCCGCGTAGAGGTAGCCGCCGGGGTACTCGCCGGCGCGCATGAGCGAGCCCGCGGCGAGCATCCCGTTGGGGCCCAGCGTGACGCCTCGCAGCAGGAGCGAGCTCGCGCCGAGGAACGTGTTCGCCCCGACCACGACGGGCGTGACCGCGATCGCCTGGTCGGGCGCCTTGACGTCGCTGCCGTCGTGACGGTGGTCGGAGTCGAAGATGCTCACCCGTTCGCCGGCTGCGACCTTGTCGCCGAGCTCCACCCGCGCCACCGCGTGCACGGCGACCTGCTGACCGATCTCGACGTCGCTGCCGATGAGGATCTCGCCGCCCTTGCTGGCATCGAGGAAGCAGTAGTCGCGGATCGTCGTGTGGGATCCGATGCTCACCGTGCCGCCGTGCAGCTGCACCCGCGTGCCGGCCCTGAACGTGGCCCCGTCGCCGAGCGTCAGGACGTTGTCCGTCGCCGCCCACACGTCGAGGATGAGTCCGCGGCCGAGCCGCACGTGGCGGCCCAGGCGCAGCGTCAGCGTGCCCGGCCTCTCGCCATAGGGGTGCACCTCGATGCGCGGCAGCTCATAGAAGTGCGCGCCGTGGGGAGCCTCCACGACGAGCCGGCCGCCGGCCCGCGACAGGGCTGCGTCCAGTCGCCGCGCCCAGAGGACGAAGCGCGCGCGCTCGATGCGCAGGCGCGCCGCGCGTGCGGCCGATCTCGCGCGCGCCGACATCACGCGGCGCATCATTGCAAAGGCGATGTCGTGCGGGGCTCATGCCGTCGTCGCCGCCGGCCGCGGGTCGGGCTCGCGGTCGGGGTCGGGATCGGCCTGCTCGTGTGCCACCCCCTTTGCTGGTCGAAGGCCGGGCGCCCACGGCAGCCGCCGCTCGAGGAACGGGCGCTCGACGAACCGCCACGACAGCGCGGAGGCGGCGAGCGTGACGGGGAAGCCGATGCCGATCATGGCCGCGACGAGGGTGACAGTGCCGGCGTCCGCGCCGACGAGGTGGATGACCTCGAACAGGACCCACACGTGCAGGAGGTAGAAGGCGTAGGAGCGCTCGCCCATCCAGTTCGTCCAGCGGTTGTCGGCCCAGCGCGGCACCTTCCCGGTGCCGAGCTGCAGTGCGATGAGGGCGGCGAGCAGCGCCATCCCGAAGAGCGCCGACATGAGCGATCGGCGGCCCAGGGCGTGGTGGATCTGGGTCGTCTCGACGTTGAAGTCCCAGACGCAGTACAGGGCGTAGGCGAGCGCGGCGATCGCGACCGCCGCCCAGGCGAAGCGCCGCGCGCGCTGCGGACGATCGCGGAAGATCGGCACGGCCCACGGCTCGGCGATCGCCAGCGCCACGCCCGGCAGGAAGGCGTAGATGATCAGCGGCGGGCTGGCGAGCGTGGCGAGCGTGTTGTCGTTGTGCTGACGCAGCCAGATGCTCACGAGCGCCAGCCCGGCGACGAACACGAGTGCCGCCTGCGCACGCGAGCGCGGGGTACGCAGCCGCGAGCCGAGGCGGTAGGCGATCGCCGCCGCGATCGGGATCGCCGCATAGAACGCGACCTCGACGTCGAGCGACCAGGCCTGGCCGATCGGGAGCGTCGCCGAGCCGCCCGTGTAGCTCTGCGTGAACGTGAAGACCGACAAGAGCTGCCACCAGCTCGAGGCCGGTGCCGTCCCGGACGGGTTGTCCGGCGTCGCGCTGATCGCTCCGTCGAGGCCGAAGCGCAGCAGCACGAGCCCGGCGATGAGGTAGAAGGCCGGCACGATCCGCAGCACGCGGTTGCGCGCGAAGCGCCGGGCCGAGGGCCGCTTCGTGCCGAGCACGTACGACCGCAGGAACGGCCGCGCGATGAGGTAGCCCGAGAGGACGAAGAACGTCGCCAGCGCCAGGTCAAAGCGCCCGAAGATCTGCTTGGCCCAGTGGTAGTTCTCCAGGCCGCTGCCGGGATCGGCGTTGACAGCGACATGCGCGACGAAGACGAGCGTCATCGCGATGCCGCGGATGCCGTCGCCGCCGAGCAGGTTGCCGATCAACCCGTCGCCAAGCGCGTGCTCCTCGGTCCGGTCTCCCGTGCCCGCAGCGGTGCTCATCTGCGCCAAGCCTGCCAGACGGCACGCGCGCTAGCCTCCGCAGAGCGATCGCGCGCCCGCCCGCCTAGCTCAATTGGCAGAGCACTTCACTTGTAATGAAGAGGTTCTCGGTTCGAGTCCGAGGGCGGGCTCTCCCGAGCTAGCAGGGAATTCGGCCCGTCCGTCGCAACGTGCGGCGCTCGCGCACTGGTCGGCGGGTACGAAACGGGTACCAGCCTCGCGCGCGCCCGCCGGATCTGCTCGTCTGCCGGTACGCGCTCGGCGCCGTCCAGCTCGTCCATGACGTGCTGGTAGGTGTCCAGGCTCATCGACGGCGCGTGCCCGGCCTGGCGCGCGACCTCCACGATCGTTCGGCCCTCGTAGAGCAACAGCGAGCAGAAGCTGTGGCGCAGATCGTAGGCGCGGGCTCCTTGCACGCCGGCTGCAGCCGCTGCCGGCTGGAAGTGGTTCCGCGTCCAGTTTCGCCACTGATGTTGCGTCCACGGCCCGCCGCCCGCGGTGGGAAAGATCAGCGCCTCGTCACTCGGTGCGCCGCACGCAGCTCGCCACGCGCTCAGGTCCTCGGCGAGCGGTGGCAGGAGCCGCACCGAGCGCAGTCGCCCGGTCTTGGTCTCCTTGACCTCGCCGAGCGAGGCGGCGCGCTCGACGAGGATCGTGCGCTTGCGTACGTCGCCGAAGGTGAGCGCTAGTGCCTCGCCCGGCCGCACGCCCGCGTAGGCGAGCACGGAGATGAGCGTCGCGCTGCGCAAATCACCGCCCGCTAGCAGATGGCTCCGCATCCGCTCGACGACGGCGGGCGCCATCGGCCGCACGACATGCCGGCGTCGCCCGACCGGCTTGCGCACGACCTTCGCGGGGTTCGTCGGGAGGTACCCCCACTCGACAGCCCGCTGAAGGATGCCCTGCACGATCACGAGCACGCGACGCTGAGTTGGCAGACCGACGCCCGCCGCTGCTAGTTCGCCGCGGTACCGCTCCAGCACCTGGGGTGTCAGCTCACGCAACTGCAGGCCACCGATGCTCGGCAGCACATGGCGATCCCACGTGATCGCGTAGCTCTCCAGCGTAGACCGCGCGAGATTCGGCACGCCGTATATCTGTAGCCATTCGTGCGCCAGCTCGGCGAGCGTCATCTGCGCATTCGCTGACTCGACCAGTTCGCCTGTTCGCTTGCGACGGCGCATCTCGGCGTCGAAGGCCTCCGCATCACGCTTGCGCCCGAGCACCTTTGCTCGGTTGTGACCGCCTTCGCGCCAGCGCACACGCCAGACGACGCCGTCCTGCCGCTCCAGACGCTCGATGCTCATGCTCCCGCCCCCGCGCCGCTGGTGAGGTTCTCGACGTGGGCGCAGGCGTCATGCAGGGTGGCGTGATCGCCGTCGTGCATGTTCCAGCCCGAGCCGCTGGACCCACGCTCGGCGACCAGCCAACGGTGTCGCAGCTCGGTGCTCAGCTTCCACGGGTTGGCGATCCGCCACTGGCCGTCAGCGGACTCGAACAGCCCGCGCTCGATCTTGCGCCAGTCGCCGAGCATCATCGGTCCTCCTCAGCGTTACGAGCTTGCAGCTCGCAGCCGTGCGAGAACGCTTTGTCCTGGAGAGCCTGAACCGCGCGCTTGAGCGCGGCGCGCTGGGCGTGCTGATGCGCGCTCAAACCCGGCTTGCTCGCCCACCGGGAGAGCTGGCGGTGCGCGGCGAACTTCAGCGCCACGATCTCGTGACCGGAGAGGCGTGCCGTCGGATGCGTGCTCATCGCGCCGGCTCCAGCCTGCGCAGCGCGAACTCTATGTCGCGCAGCGCGCCGTGATGAACCTGCGGCGGCTCGACCCGGCCGACGATGCGCTCGCGCTCAGCGTGGGGATCCTCGACGAGGACCTCGATCGGATCGATGCGCTCAGCAGTCCTGCCGGCGGCGGCGCCGCGACGACGCATGAGCTGCGTCAGCTCGGAACGCAAGCCGTCGTCAATAGGCTCGTGAAAGCGTAGGCGTACGAGGCGGCGCTCGTGCGGGGTCAGTCCGATTCGCTCGTCGTCGCTGATCGTGACCTGCACCCAGCCGCAGATCAGCCGCCCCGCGCGATACGCGCGCCCCAGCCGGCGACGCTGCTCCGCGCGCTGAATGCCAGCCGCGCTCGCCGAACCGCGGCCGTCCCCAGGCGTTCCCTCATCCCGCACCATCTCGCGCATAACCCCACTCCTCTCATGCCGTATTAGACAGGTTATACGCCTATAGTGGCAGATTCGCGGGACGTATCAGGCGCTGCGGCAGCCTTATACGTCCGTTGCCCGTGCCTTCACCGTCCGTCATCCTGCCTACGTGGACATCTCAGACGTCATCCGCGCTCGCCGCGCCGCACTCGGGCTCTCCCAGGCCGAGTTGGCGCGAGCTGCCAACGTCAGCGTCCGCCAGCTCGCCCGCTACGAAGCAGGAGAGCAGCAGCCGGTGCTCTCCGCCGCCGTCGCCCTGGCCGACGCCCTCGGCATCTCGCTCGCCCAGCTCGCGGGACAGGTCACCCACGACCTCGACCTCAGCGGCGCATGGTGGGCCGGCTGGCAGACATGGAAGGACGGCGTTCCGCGCATCGACACGCACACCCTCGAAGTCCACCAGCGCGGCGAGTTGCTGCAGCTCGACGCCGAGCGAGCCCGCCCGGTCGAGGAAGGCAGCTACCGCTGGCGTGGCGAGCTGCGCCTCTGGGACAACGAGGCGCTCATGGGTTGGTACCGATCGACCGACGGAGCTGTGCGCTCCAAGGGCACGATGTATCTCGCGCTGCACCCGCACGGCACCCACGCATGGGGACGCTGGGTCGGCATGAGCTACGACGGCATTGTCATCACCGGCTGGGGCGCCATGGCACGCACCGACGACCACGCCCGCCAGATCGTCCAAGACCTCATCGACACCAAGGGAGCCACCGATGGAACAGATCGCTGACGTCAGCATCACCGCCGAGAGCGCCGATTGGCTCGCGAACTTCACCCGCTCCATCGTCAACGACCGCCTCGCCGCCTGCGGCAACATCATCCCCAGCATCCGCTCCATCTACCGCTGGGAAGGCGCCGTGGAGGACGACAACGAGGCGCTCGTCATCCTCCACACCCGCCAATCGCTCGTGCCCGCCATCATCGAACGCGCCAACCGCGACCACCCGTATGACACCCCTCAGGTGCTTGCCGTGCCCGTTGCGGATGCGAACCCGGCCTATCGGGATTGGGTTCTGGAGTCCACGCTCGCCGCCGCGGAGGACACGGAGACCAACTCCTCGCAGCTCCCTTAGCTCATCGATCGATCCGGATCACGCGGGTCTGACGTCTGCCACTTGCTCGTCGGGACCGAGCGCATCGCCGAGGTCAGCCGCCGCCAACCGATAAGCACCGTCGCAGCCCAGCAGACCCGATCAGACGACGCCCTCTCGGTGCAGCGTTCGTTGAGACTTTCTCTACTTCCTCAAGTGGCGCGCTTCGCGCGCCGCCGGCCGAGCCGCTGCCTGCGGCCCGCCTGCCCCTACGGGCTGACGCCCTCCGGGCCGGCGGCCGCGGCACGGCCGGCTGACCACGGACACGACTGCCATGAGGTCGTAGACCGGGTCACACGTCCGGCTCGTCGACGGGGCGTCGTGCAGCCGTGGCACGGTCGCCGTTGTGCATGCATCAGCCTGTGCCGCTCCTACCAGTCCAGGACCGGCCGCGGCGAGGAAGGTGGCGACTCACGGAGTGCGTCGCGGGTCGCCCGTGCCAGGTCGCCGGCACGCCCCGGGAGGGAGTCAACAGTAGCCTTGGCGCGGTCGTCGCCAGCGCTGGCCCAGCCGGTGAGCGTGCCGATATTCATCGAGGTTGCGGTCGTGGGGAGCTTCAGTCGCTCGGGCGGTAACTCGTTATTAACCACGAGCCGGTCGTACTGATACCAGGCTGCGAATCGCGCTGCGGAGTGTCACCTCGTCGTCGGTCGTGCTGCCAATCGTCCGCATCGCGACCCAATGGCCGAGAACACCAGTGAGGTCAATGGTCAGACCGAGGAATCGTGGGATCTCGTCCAGACCCACGAGGTGCTCGTCGCCGATCAGGATGCGGCCGAGCTGGATGGCAAACCCGGCACCAGAGCCGATGTCGGGCACGAGTTCGGAGTCGTCGTCAGGACTCAGGTGCATGCGCGCGCCCGCAATCCAGTCGCAGTCGAGCGCTCGGGCTACACCAGGGTCTACAGCTCGTTGTCGACCTTGTCGAGAAGGAGCCAGTCGCGCAGCTCCGTTAGGAACGCGTAGTCCTCCTCGCTCACGCCCTGCGCGTGCGAGACGTTGTTGCGGATCTTGTTGAGCTGACCCAGCCATGATGCTCGCGCTTTCCAGCCACCGGTCTTTTGCTCGTCGCCGGGCTTGGTGTAGCGCTTTTCGAAGCGTTCCTGCCAGAGCCTGTGGTTCTGGAGGAGGACGCTCTCGTAGTCGATGAGGTACATGCAATCCCAGAGATCGACCTGCTTGTCTGCAGGCAGGTCGATGTTCTTCTCGACGGCGTCCTTACCGCGGTCCACGAGGAGCTTGCGCGGGATTCCGCTCCGCTGCCAGTCGCTGCCGTACTGATCCTGGAGCCGGGTGCGGATGTCGTCCTTAAGACACTCCTCAAGGTCCCGCACGATGGTCGTCGCCTCAGTGATGAATTCCTTGTCCTGCGCCTTCAGCCACTCCGCGAGCTCGGGAGGATCGAACTCGGGACGTGCGTCACGTACGGCCTGCTGTAGCAGCCGGTAGTATCGGGCGACACCCCCGGTGCCGTATAGCTTGCGGTAGGCCAAGCCTTCCTCAGGGGACAGTCTGTCGAGGTGCTCGACGAGCGGGTCGAGTAGGTAGCGGCAGGCGTCCAGCAGTTCATCTGGGGTGGCCGTGAGCGGGTTAATCGCGTCGTGCTCCTTGACGTGGTCGACGATGTCGCTGAGTAATCGGATAGATGCCTCGACGCCGTTATTCATAAGGACGAACCCGCCCTCGGCTCCGCCGAGCGCCCATTGGATGGGCAGCTCGTCTCGCATGTAGCCAAATGCGCCCTCCAAGAACGGGATCAGCCTCTTGGCGGTCGCCTTATTGTCGCCAGCGTAGAACGTACCGTGGTTCTTCGCGCCCGTCTTCGTGAAGGTTCCAATGAAGTTCCCGCGCATCAGGCCGTTGCTGATGGCATCGATGGTGATGCACCTGATGTTGGTTCTCTGGTTCTCGCCGACAATCACGCGGCCGTAAAGCGGCGATGTCTTCTGATCACCCAAGTCCTGCGCGATCTTCAGCCGAAGCGCGCGGGCTCGCTCCGTGTAGTCATCGGATGTCCAGAGCAGATCCGCATTCAGCGTGTTCCGCAGGTTCTTCGGAACTGCCTGCTGATTCTCGTTGATCTGCATGAACAGCTTGACCTGCTCCGCTTGCGGCAGATCAACGAACGCGACGACGGGGACGAGGTCCGTCTCCCCTCGCGCGCAGTTCGCGTACCCGTAGAGGCGATGCTGCCCGTCGATTACGTAAGCGGCACGGTAGATCTGCGGCAGGTGGAGAAACCCGATCTTCGCCTCGCTTGGCGACTTGCCGGCGAGATCAAACTGGAGATCTCCCCTCCGCTTCGTCGTCTCGATGTTGAGGATGATTGAGTTGGGAAAGAATCCGCCCTGTTCCACAAACTCGGACACCTTCTTCAGGCGAGACTTCTTGATCAGCCGCTGATAGGTGGGCATGAGCGAGCTGTTGGCCTGATTGCGATGGAGGACGAACGACATTTTCAACAGCCGCGCCGGCTCGATGGCGAACGAGTAAAACGTGTGTCCGCCCATGGAGCCCCTTATGGCGGGAACAGTTGGTTCTAGGTTCGGGATCTTTGTCCCGGCGAAAAGCGCTCCGAGGAGCTGGTACTTGGCCGCCGCACCTAGATGGTCCGCCAAGGAGAGGTAGTAGTCGACGGTGTCTTCGTTGATGTGGAAGATCTGGGCCTCAGCGAGTCGTTGCTGCACGGCGTCTGAAAGCGTGTAGTTGTTCGTCGCAAAGACGAACTTGACCTTGTGCGTCGTCCCGTACTCGGCGCGCAGTTGGCGCATGATGCCTGCCCGCTGCCCGCAGATCGCTTCGGTCTCCTTCTTGAACTGACCCGCCTGAATGGTCTGGGTGGATCTGCACTCCACGACCAAGATGACCTCCTCATCGGCCGCGAAAACGTCGATCTGCCGGGTCTGGTTCACACCTTGACCGTATTTCAGTTTCAACGGACCCCGGTTTAGATGCGTGAACTGAAGACGCGCGCACATCGCCCAAACGCGATCCTCGAAGGCGCGGCCGTGCCGCTTCTCACGGCGCATCTTCGCCCGGGTCTTCAGCTCTCGGTCGACCACCCATCCGGACTGCTCGTATCCCTCGATTGTACCCTTCGAGATCGTCTCAAACTCGTGCGGTAATAGACGGCGCCGGGTTTCTGCCGGGATCTTTTTGGCCGCGAGTAGGTGATCGCGGATGGCGTCTCCGGGTGAAACCATGTTCCCCGGTCCTGGCATCAGGTCTTTAGCGGGAGGTTGGTGAATAGGTACTCGGTAGCGGTACCACGAGCAGCATTGATGCCGCCAATCGAGTTGCGCCGGTTGGTCTCCATAAGCCGGTCGCTCCTGTGGAAGAGCTTCTTGATGGAGTCGTGCGCCGCGTTGGTCAGGATGTAGTACGCGTCCCTCTCCTTGATCTCGTCGACCAGCTCGCTTAGACGCTTCTGGTCCTCGAACGAGAAGAGACGCTGGTTGTACTTGACGAACCCGTTATTGTTGTGCGCGACCGTGTAGGGGGGGTCGAGAAATACGAGATCGCCTTTGCCGACGTGCTTGAGGCAACTGGCGAAATCGCCGACGCTGAGCGTCGCGGTCTTGAGTCGCGCGGATACTTGGTGAAGGTGATCAGAGGTGGGGATCTGTGGAGATTTGCGAGCCCCGAACGGCACGTTGTACACCCCGTTCAGATTCACCCGATAGATGCCGTTGTACGAAGTGTGATTCAGGTAAATAAACCGCACGGCGCGCTCGAGCTTCGTGCTCGGCAATGACGCGCGCACTTTGTAATACGTGTCCTTATCGTTCGCGTACTGTCGGACTTGGGCGGCGACTGCGGTGGGCGTGTCCCGAATGACCCGGAAGGTCTCGATCAGCTCACTGTTCGTGTCTCTCAAGTAGGCCTTCGAGAACTGCGGCAGGCCGAGGAACACGGAGGCTCCACCGAGGAACGGCTCGTGATACGCCGAGAACTCGGCACCGTTGACCAGGTCCTCAATGAGAGGGCGGAGCCAACGCTTCCCACCCGCCCATCGCAACGGCGAAGCAACCCGGGCGGCGGGCGCGGAAACTACTACAGACATAACGCAAGTCTACATTCGCTCCCGGACGCTGGGGAACGCGGGAACGGATCGATAGCCGTCACCGCTCGTAGTAGCCCGAGCTGGCTTCTGTTTCGGTGGGCCAAGCGTCTCGCGCGGCTTCTCCTTTGCGCGACGATTTGAGCGCTCTCGCGCGGGGAGAGCACCCCCACACGCGCGCTGGAGTGCGCGCCAGGAGGGAGCGCGACCGCACAGGCGCTTGCCCGCGTCGATGCCTGGGCGACGCGCAGGTCGCGGAATGCCAAGTACGTGCTGACGATCACCCAGTTCGCGCGTCGGCGCCCAGCGCACATCGCTGTGAACGCTGTTGTTGCCGCCGCCGGCCGATGCGATCCTCACTGCGTGGCGCTGAAGAAGACCCTGATCCTCGTGTGCGCCGTGATCGCGGCCGTCGGCATCGTCGTGTTGGTCGCGCTGGGCACCTACACGGTGCTTGAGGGCCTGGGCTTATCCGTGATGGCCAGCGTAATCCTAGGGCTCCTCGCCATCACGGACGCCGATGACTGGTCCAGCGGTGGCGGCGACGGCGGCGACGACGGCTGGTTCGGCGGCGACGGCGGCGACGGCGGCGACGGCGCCGGATGATTGCGGCCCCGCTAGAACAGGTCCAGCTAGCCGGGCATCGGCGGCGGGTGCTCGCGTTCATAGCGACGCCAGGCGCGTTCGAGACGGTCGAGGTCGTGCATGAGCTGGTCGGCGCGCAGCAGCTGCACCGCGCGCTCGAAGCGCTCGTCGACGACGTCGTCAACCAGGCGGCTGTCGACCACAGCACCGGCCGGTATATCGCGCGGGCTCATCATGCACCGTCCGGCGGTCGCTGGCGCAGCTCCATCAGTGCTTCGCGGACCGCGCGGAGGGAGGCCTCGACGCCAGCCGCCAGGAGCACGTCGCCAGGGTTCAGATAGCCCGAGCCGACGAAGGTCCACGAAGCCATGACCGGCGTCGAGTCGTCGTCCTGCGCGAGCTGTTCGTCCTGCGTTGCTCGGTAGTCAGCCCGCGTCTGGCGCAGCTCACCGAGCGTGGTGGTTGAGTACCAGCGCGACTTCGTGACGAAGTGACCGCGGAAGCCGAGCATGTGCACCCACCGACCCAGCCCCGCTAAGCCCGGCCGCTGAGCGAGGCGTAACGCCGCGGCGGCCATCTGCACGAGCTGCTCGGGCACCCCACCCGCACGCAGCTGCTCCGGGCTCGCGCCGGCGCGGGTGATCGCCTCATGGGGATCCCGCGCTCACGACCTCTCGCCAACGGAGGCTTGGCTCCAAGCCGCGTTGCGCGAGGCACAGCGTGTTCTTCTCCGCGAGTCGGCTTCCAGACCTATGGTGGCCCGCCGCGCAGGTCGAGCATGGCTTCGCGGGCGGCTCGTAGGGAGGCTTCGACGCCGGCGGCGAGGAGCACGTCGCCGGGATTGAGGTACCCAGAGCCGATGTACTGCCAGACGGACAGGACCTCCGTTGTGTTGTCGTCACCATCGCCATCGTCGGGCGGTTCGTGCTGTTGGGCGCGATAGGTGGCGCGGGCGGCGCGCAGGTCGCGGAGGTTGGTGGAGTAGAGGCGGGACTTGGTGACGAAGTGGCCGCGGAAGCCGAGCATGTGTACCCACCGGTCGAGGCTGCGCAGGCCGGGACGGTCGGCGAGGCGCAGCGTGGCGGCGGCCATCGCGATGAGTTGTTCGGGAACGCCGCGGTCGCGCCAGCGCTCGGGGTCGCTGTCGCGGCTGGTGATCTGTTCGTGGCTTGCCTTGCAGGAGTACTTGGCGACGTACGCGGCGACTTGGCCGGGGTTTAGCTCGCGGCCGTTCTCGGCGCCGGCCAGGACGCGGGTGTGCAGTTGCTCGCCGAAGCAGATCGCGGTCGTCTCGCCGTCGCCGGCATCGCCGTCGAGGCGCGCGCGGCTTGCGGCGTGGCGGATGGCGTCGCACAGGTCGGCGGCGGAGACGGTGACGCCGGGTGCGGTCGCGCGGTCCGGGGCGCCGTCGAGGCGGATGATGGCGTGGAAGTGCACGAGTCCGCGGGATTGGAACTCGGCGACCTTCGCGAACGCGACACGGACCCGCTGACGCCAGGCGCGCTCGCTCATGCCGGCACGCGCGGCGAGGACGCGGACCAACTCGATGATGAAGCGGTTCCACAGCGCGGGGGCGTGCCAGTTCCACAGCACGGCGCCCTCGTAGTCGTACGTCGCCGGGTCGATCGCCTCGCCTAGCTGCGGGTCGTCGGCCTCGTGGCGCTTGCCGCACCGGCACCGCTGCCGGTCGTCGTCTGGTCGGCTGTGGACCGCGCCGAACGACGGCGCCGTCAGGCTGGCAAAGACCTGGGGGTGCTCGGCGACCTGTTCGGGAACGCCCTTGCGTCCGCCGGCCATGCCGGCGTAGACGAGTTGCCACATGTCGCCGCGGTACTCGTGCGCGCACGATGGACAGCAGGCCTCCCTGCGGTTGCCGCAGCGCACCATGAGCGCGCCGTCGGGCTCATCGGCGGTTGAGTACACCTGCTCGTCGCCACGCACGACGACGCCGCGCAGGCGGACCGGATGGCGGCACGCGCCGGTGCGGCGGACCTGCTGCAGCCAGCGCTCGCGCTTGGGATCACTCGCCCGCGCGACCAGGCCCTGGACGATCGCGGGGTCCAGCTCACCGTGAGGGTACGAAACGGGTACATCAGGCCGCGCACGCCGGGTAACGTCCGAGCACCCGCCGCCCACGAAAACCGCGGCAGGAGCAGGACCGGAGACGACGCTCATGCCCGCTCCTGCTCACTCTTGTCACGCTGCGGCAGATACTTGTAATGAAGAGGTTTTCGGTTCGAGTCCGAAGGCGGGCTTGGCGGAAACACGGGGCTTTTCGCCGCTCGGCACCGTCGTCCCTCATCCCGATTCTCGGCTACGTCGCAATAGCCCGTGGCAGAGTCCGAATGTAGCGGTCGCCGAGATCGCGAACGTTCTTCTTGTACTCCCGGTCGGAGAACTCGGTGAGATGCCGCTTCGACATGCCGTTTATCACTGCGATTTGCGGCCGATCGAATCCCCGGGCCGCTAGTTCCCGTGCGGTCCCGTTGTCAAGCTGGCAAAAGAGACGGTAGTGCGTACGCCCAGGGCCCGTAACCCGAATCTCGTAGTAGCCCCCCATGTCGCCGTGCATGGCTTCCCATCTCCCTCCGCCGCTGAATTGCGGCGGAGGCGCGCTCCGGACAGCCTCAAGCACCGCAAGGAGCTTCGCCCGCACGCCAGTCGGGCATCCCAGTAAGAAATCCTTCGCCGGCACGCTTCCATCGGCTGCCCTGTAGTACACGACGCCCCATACCATTCGGTCGCCGACTGTACGTCCCTCGCCGGACCCTGCCGGCTGGCGTAGCTCTACGCCACGTTCAGGCTCTTCCTCGCTCGCTTGCGACGAGGCACAATCTGTACCTCAGCGTCCAGCGCCGCAGCCATCGCTACGACCGTGCGGAGCTCCGGATTGCCCGAGGCGGTTAGCAGGCGCCTGACAGCGGCTGGGTTCTTGTGGATCTCACGCGCCAGAGCCGCCTTCGTCTTCCCCTGCTGCTCGCGCAGCACGTCGAGCGTATGGACGATCGAATCGATCGCGGCGATCTCACGCTGCTCGCGCTCAAATTCAGCTCGAAACTCTGGGTCGTTGAGCTGCTCCGCGAGGAAGCGATCGTGAAAGCTGGTGTCCTGGGTGGCCATGTCGATCCTTTCGTCGCTCAAGACCGTAGCACAAACGTTACGCGGCACCCAATCTCGCTGTACCACGTACGTTACATCGGCCTAGGCACCAGGACTTGAGCCACGGCCTCCAAATCCACTTTCGATCGTCCCGGCGGCCTGTAACCCAAGCGCCCGAGCGTACCTCACGGTTTCAAGGTTGCAAAATGCAGGGCTTTGCAGGCATTTCTGCCCCCGCCGACGATGCCCCAGTTCGCCCTGCTCGCTCGCTTGACGGCGGCCACCGCAGAGCGCGGATTGTCCGAGCATACAGCCGATCCTGCGTCCCTTCAGCCCTTGTCGTTGAGACGTTTCTCTACTCCCTCAAGGGCGGCGCTGCGCGCCGCCGCCGGCCATGCCGCTGCCTGCGGCCCGGCCGGCCCGTTCGCCCTCCGGGCCGGCGGGTGCGGCCCGGCCGGCTGACACGGATGCAGCACAGCCATGAGGCCGTCGACCATCATCGCGACCGATCAGATCACAGCTGGGTAGCTCCGCTGGCCGAGGCGGTCAGTGCCCCGCTTCGCGGCTCGCATCCGCTCGGCCCTGACCGGCGGCACTGGACAGCCTCTACCGACTCCGCTCACTGCTCTCCATCTGGCCGGGCCGGCGCGTTCCCACGCGCGGGCCACGCGACCTGATCGTTCTCTGCTGCCGTGCCCGAAGCATCGAGGCGCCCCCTCCATCGTGAATCGGCCGTCACATGGGCCCGCGACATGGCGTGCCGCATGGCTCGGGAAGTAGATTGGTGACCGTATGGCGCTGAACAGCGACGCCACGTACCTGCAGCTTCACGGCAAAGCAGAGGTGGCGTGACCCGGATCGGCGTGACGGGTCACTCGAACCTCTCGCCCGAGTCGAAGGAACTCGTGTTCGCCGGGCTTCGAGACGCGCTCGAGCCCCATGCCGGCGACGGTCTCCACGGGATCACGTGCCTCGCCGCTGGCGCAGACCAGCTCTTCGCACGCGCCGTCCTGAGCCTCGGCGGTCAGTACGACGTCATCCTGCCCGCGCCTGACTACCGCGACACGGTCGTCAAGCCCGGCAACCTCGCGGACTTCGACGCGCTGCTAGCCGAGGCCAGCGATGTGCAGTTCATGCCGTTTGAGACCTCCGGCCGAGAGGCGTACATGGCGGCCAGCGAAGCGCTTCTGACCCGCAGCGACCGGCTGCTCGCCGTATGGGACGGCAAGCCGTCCGGCGGCTTGGGCGGAACCGCGGACGTCGTCGCCCACGCACGCCACGTCGGCGTCCCGGTCGATGTCATCTGGCCGGCCGGCGCCCGACGACGCTAATCACGAGCCCTCGCCTCACGGTGGTCCGCTGCGGCCCCGACTCACACCCACCAGCCACACACCGTCACCTCACGACGCTTACTGCACGATCCAGGTTAGACGCAGCTCGAAGGCGGTCCCGGCGCTCGTCAGCCGCTGCTGTCGCGTAGGTAGTGAAGTACTGCGAGCACCCGGCGGTGGTCTTCGGGGACGGGTTCTAACTGGAGTTTTGCGAAGATGTTGCTGACGTGCTTTTCGATGGCGCGGTCAGTCACGACGAGTTGCTCTGCGATGCCGACGTTCGATCGTCCTTCGGCCATGAGCGCGAGCGTCTCAAGTTCTCGCGGGCTGAGCTCGACCAGTGAGTGGTCCTTACGGCGGTCGCTTCGCAGTAGCTGCGTGACGACCTCGGGGTCGAGCACCGTGCCGCCCTCACCGACGCGTCGCACCGCCTCGGTGAAGCGTCCCAGTTCGGAAACCCGGTCCTTGAGGAGGTAGCCGACCCCGGCGGCGCCGTGCGCGAGCAGTTCTTGGGCGTAGGTTTCTTCGACGTAGGCCGAGAGGACAAGGACGCCGATCTGGGGTTGTCGAAGGCGGATCTTCAGTGCGGCTCGTAGGCCGTCGTCGGTGTTGGTGGGGGGCATGCGGACGTCGATGACGGCGACGTCGGGCTTGTGAGCGGATACCTTGCGCACAAGGTCATCGGCGTCGCCGGCTTGGCCGACGACCTCAAAGCCGGCCTCTTCGAGTAGGCGTACGAGTCCCTCGCGCAAGAGCAGGGAGTCGTCGGCGACGACTAGGCGCATGCGACCTCCGCGCGGATCGTCGTGCCGTCGCCGGGCGGGCTCAGGACCGTCAGTGTGCCATCCAAGGCCTCGACGCGGTCGCCGAGTTCGCATAGGCCTGAGCCCTTGCTCGCTGTTGCGCCACCGACGCCGTCGTCTCTGACCTGCACCCATGCCCGCCCGTTCGCGCGTCCGATCTCGACGCTCACGGTGTTGGCGTGGGCATGCTTGCAGGCGTTGGTGAGGCTCTCGGCGATCAGGTAGTAGAACGCCACCTCGACGCGCGCCGGGAGGCGCTCCTTTGGTGGCGCCCGCAGCGCAACCGCCATCGGCATGCGGCTGAGCAGCGCCTCGACCGCGCGCACGAGTCCGCGCTCGGAGAGCAGGGCGGGGTGAATCCCGCGAGCAAGCTCGCGCAGCTCGTCGATCGCGCGCTGAAGCTCCTCGAGGGTGTCCTTGATCAGCGGTACGACCTCCGGGACGGTCCTCTCCAATTGCGAGGCGAGCAGGCGCAACTGCAGGGCGACGGCCACGAATCGCTGCTGGGCGCCGTCGTGCAGGTCGCGTTCGATCCGGCGCCGCGCCGCGTCGGCCGCCTCGATGATGCGCGCCCGCGAGGCCCGTAGCTCGACCACCCGGGCCTGCTCGGCCTCCCGCCCGCGGCGCTCTTCCTCGGCCAGCCGACGTGCGCTGATGTCGAAGATGGCGCCGTCGAGCCAGGTCCGTCCGTTGGTACCGTGCACGAGCTGGCCGCGCTCGAGCACCCAGCGCTCGTCACGGTCGGCGCGCTGGATCCGGTACTCGAGTACGAACGGGCGGCCGGCCGCGCACGCCTCGAACACCGCGTCCTCGACGCGCTCGCGATCGTCTGAGTGGATGATGCTGGCGAAGGTCCTGACCGCGCTGTCGATGAAATCCGCGGGTGGGTAGCCCGAGATCCGCTCGATCTCGTCGCTGATCAGCTCCATCGTCCAGTCACGATCCGGAGCGCAGCGGTAGATGGCCCCGGGAACGTTGGCCATGAGCGCCCGCAGGCGGGCCTCGCTGGCTCGAAGCTGCGCCGTCCGGCGGCCCGCGCGCACCCGCGCCAGCAGCTCCGTGCGCGCGAACGGGGTGGCGAGGTAATCGTCGGCACCGGCCTCCAGCGCCTCGACCGCGCGCTCCGTCCGCGCGGCGCTCGTCAAGACGATCATGTGCGTGCCCGACAGCTCGCGATCGGCCCGCACGGCCTGGCAGAGCCGGCGCCCGTCAAGGCCTCGAAGCTCCCATTCGGCGACGACGACGTCCGGCAACTGCCGCTTGAGCGCCGCGAGCGCGGCCACGCCGTCGCTTACCACCCGCACGTGATGGCCGACCTCCTCCAACGGGATCCGCACCGTCGAGGCGACAGGCTCGCTGCCCGCCACGATGAGGATGTCGGCTCCCGGCTCTGGCATCGCCGCCCTCCACTCAGACTCGGCGGCTCATGACCCCACCACGGCGGCGAGCGAGGCGCCTGACAGGCTCGTCTTGGGAATGAAGCCACGCGCCCCGCTCTCGGCGACGAGCGCACCGAAGTCCTGACCGTCGCGGCTTGACGTGAGGACCACGACCGCAAGGTTACGGCCGGTGAGCTCGGAGGCAACCTCGAACCCATCCCGATCGGGGAGACAGACGTCGAGCAGCACGACGTCGGGCGCAAGGCTCTCCGTCTCGACCAGCGCGGACCGCCCGTCCTCGGCCTCACCGATGACCTTGTAGCCGTCGGCCTCGAGCAGAAGGCGCGCGCTGCGTCGGAAGGCAGCGTGATCATCGACGATGAGCACCGTTTCCTTCACGGCTTCATTGTGCCCCACGCGCCGCGCTCTGGTGAGGTGTGTCTGAGCTAACGCCACAGATCGGCCCGGCGATTAGTCCGCGTTGGGCGGGTCGGGCGGTGGGGTGTTGGTGGGATGGGTAGCTGCGCTGTGGCGGCCTGTCAAGGGCACCGCTGC
>JBPCJA010000106.1:0-13728 GCA_051005755.1 Solirubrobacteraceae bacterium | reverse complement strand
TCGCCGGCGTCGGCGATCGCCCGCACGACGGCGATCCGCCGCGCGCCCGCGGCGACGACCGCGGCGACGTTCGCCGCGTCGATGCCCCCGATCGCGAAGAACGGGACCGGCGCGTGCCCGGCGGCGTGGCGGACGAGCTCGAGCCCGACGGCGGGGCGGCCGGGCTTGGTCGGCGTGGCGTGCACCGGGCCGACGCCGATGTAGTCCGCGTCGCCGGCGGCGGCGATCTCGGCGGGCGAGTGCGTCGAGCGTCCCACGAGCGCGTGCGGGCCCGCGAGCGCACGCGCCCGGGCGACGTCCATGTCGTCCTGGCCGACGTGGACGCCGTCGGCCCCCGCGACGGCGACGAGATCGGGCCGGTCGTTGAGGATGAGCAGCGCCCCAGCGGCGTCGCAGAGGCGGCGGGCGGCCGCGGCGGCCGCGAGCAGCTCCTCGTCGGTGGCCAGCTTGTCGCGCAGCTGCACGACGTCGACGCCGCCCGCCAGCGCCGGCGCGACGACATCGGCGAGCGCGCGGCCGCCGGGACGCAGGCCGCAGACGAGGTACAGGCGTGCGTCCTGCAGCCGGGCGCGGCGGTCGTCGAGATCGGCCATCGCGACCATTGTGGCAACGGGACGCGCGGGCTGGGCCGCCCCGTCCCCCCGGCCGTGGATCGTGGCGTGCAGGGTGTGATATCTCCTGCGACACGATGTGGTCACGGTGACGTGACCACGCGCGCGTCCGTCACCCGTTCACACATGTAATCGAATGACACCTGACCGCGGCGCTTGCGCATATCCATCGTCTCGGCTAGCTTCGAGTGCAGTCCTGCGGACCGCGCGCTCACCGCTCACCGGCGCTGGCCGGGCTCGTCAACGACCGATGTCCTCCATTTTTGTCAGTTATCGCCGCCAGGACGCAGCCTCGGAGGCAGGGCGAATCTACGAGCGGCTCGTGAGGGGGTTCGGCAGTGACGGCGTGTTCAGGGACAAGGACAGCACGAGCGCCGGCGCCGACTTCGTCCACGTAATACAACGGACGATCGCCATGTGCGATGTGCTCCTCGTCGTCATCGGGCCTCGGTGGCTGCAGACGCGCGATGGAGTATCACGGCTCGATGATCCGCGGGACTGGGTACGCATCGAGATCCTGAGCGCACTCGAACGGAACATCCTGGTGATTCCGATTCTGGTTGACGGCGCGACGATGCCCTCAGAGGCGGACCTGCCCGAGAAGCTTCGCCCGCTGGCCCGACGTCAAGCCGCTCCCTTGACCGAGACCGGATGGAAGGGGGTCGCAGCGCGTACTACCCCTTCGTCGGGCGGCGCGCCCCGCGGCCCGGGTCGTCGCAGGGTTCGGACATCGTCATGGAAGACCGAACCGGGCGAGAAGCGAAAGAGCTCGGCGACGCGCTCGAGATACCAGGAGTAGACGGCTTGGTCGCGCAGCTCAGCAAGGCGGCTCGCCGGCGACCGCTGTGGCCGGTCGGCCTGCTGACGACTGCCGCGGCTGTCGGCGTGCTGGCCGCTCGTGGCAGCTCGGGCGCGAGTCCGACGGCATCGGCGTTCGTGTTGGTGCTCGGCCTCGCGGCGACGGTGTGTCTTGCGCTGCGGGACCTCGCTCGGCGGTCGGTCGTGATGCGTTACGAGTCGGAGGACGCGACCGTGCAATGGCCGGACTCGCCGATCAGTGGAGGGCCGCAGCGAGGGCTACGCGCATCGATGCGGCGTGCGCTGCACGCTCGCATGTGGCGGTCGGGCGACGCCCCCTCCAAGCGGGTGGCGGCCTCGGAGGCGCAGTCGTTTCAGGAGCTGACCGACGCATGGCGTGAGCTGGCAAGGCGCTCGGGGCTGTGGCGCGTCGAACGGTCTGGCTGCCTGGGCTCGAGTGGGCGCGGAGCGCGCAGCGGCATCGAGATCTGTGACCTCAAGGACGCGACCCGCGGGCTCGAGGGCCCCGGCGCCCTCGTGACCAACATCGAGGTTCTCAGCGTCGTTGCCGGCGATCACGCGCTCCACCTCCTGCCCGATCGCCTGCTCGTGTGTGAAGGCAAGCGCTTCGCCGAGCTGTCATATAGGGCACTCCAGGTCGATTGGCAGGCGATGCGTTTCGCTGAGAGCGAGGAGGATGCGCCAGCAGACGGCGAGCGAGTCGGCAAGTCGTGGGAGAAGATCAATCGCGATGGCCGTCCGGACAAGCGCTACAAGAACAACAGCGTGTGGCCCGAGATGCGCTACGGACGGCTGGAGCTCACGTCGGAGACGGGCCTGCGGTGGATCCTCCTCAGCTCGCAGGCCGGAGCGGCCGAGCGGGTGTTCGAGGCAGTGCGCTCCTGGGAGAAACCAGGGTCCGTCGTGTCCGTCCGTGCCGCCGGCGAGCAGAGACGGGTTAGAAGAGATTCGACGGCGGCTTGACGCCGCGCGCTCGGATCTGCTCTTGGGCGCTGCTTGATCGCGCGCGGACCACCGTAACAGGGGCCTCTGCACCCGGAGCCTGAAATTACGGCGGATAGGGTGCGCTCGTGCCGCGGTCGGAGGATCGCGACACGGTGTCCGCCCGGCGGGCTCTCACGGTCTGCCCCCGTTGCCCGCCCGCCCGCGCGCGAGACCGGCTAGGATTGGAGCCCTAACGGGAGCCCGGTGACCGCGGGCTGAGAGGGCGTTACGCCGACCGTCAACAGCTGATCCGGATCATGCCGGCGAAGCGAGGTGTCATGTCGCAGGACCCAATCGCATCATCGGGCGTCGTCGTCGTCATCGGCGGCGGCGTCATCGGCCTCGCTGTCGCCTGGCGCGCCGCGCAGCGCGGCCACGCCGTTCGCGTGATCGAGCGCGGCGAGCTCGGCGCCGGCACGTCGCGGGTCGCCGCCGGGATGCTCGCGCCGGTCACCGAGGCCGACGCGGGCGAGCTGGCGCTGCTCGAGCTCGGCCTGCGCAGCGCGCGCGCCTGGCCGGCGTTCGCCGACGAGCTTGCGGCGGCGTCGGGGACCGATCCCGGCCTGCGCCGCTGCGGCTCGCTCGTGGTCGCTCGCGACCGCGACGAGGCTGCGGCGCTCGAGCGCGAGCTCGCCCTGCGACTCGACCTCGGGCTCGACGTCGAGCGCGTCCTGGCGAGCGCCGCGCGGCGCCTGGAGCCGGCGCTCGCGCCGACGGTGCGACTCGCGCTCGCCGTGCCCGGAGACCACGCCGCCGATCCCCGCGCGCTCGTGCTCGCGCTCACCGAGGCCGCGCGCCGCGCCGGGGTGCAGCTGCGCACGAGGACGACGGTGCAGCGGATCCGCATCGACCGCGGACGGGTCACCGGCGTCGAGCTGGCGGGCGGCGAGCTCGTGCAGGCCGGCCAGGTCGTCGTCGCGGCGGGCGCCTGGAGCGGCGCGATCGCCGGGCTGCCGGACGCGGCGCGAATCCCTCTGCGACCGGTCAAGGGGCAGATCCTGCGGCTGCGCGACCCGCAGGGCCCCGGGCTGCTGGAGCGCATCGTGCGCTTCGAGGGCGGCTACCTCGTCCCGCGCGGCGACGGGCGCTACGTGCTCGGCGCGACGATGGAGGAGCGCGGGTTCGACACCACCGTGACCGCCGGCGGGCTCTACGAGCTGTTACGCGACGCCAGCGAGCTCGTCCCGGGCGTCCACGAGCTCGTCATCGAGGAGGCGGCGGCCGGCCTGCGACCGGCGACGCCCGACAACGCGCCGGTGCTCGGCACCGGCGCCGAGGTCGATGGTCTCGTCTGGGCGACCGGGCATCACCGCAACGGGATCCTGCTCGCGCCGGTGACGGCCGACATCGTGGCGGGCGTCCTCGACGGCGACGCCGCGCCGCCGCAGTTTGCGCCCGGCCGCTTCGCCGCGACTCGCGAGGGGGCGCCGGCGTGATCTACGTCAACGGCAATCCGGTGCAGTCGGACTCCAAGCCGACGATCCGCGACGTCCTGCTCAGGCTCGACATCGATCCCGACCGCGCCGGCATCGCGGTCGCCGTCGACTCCGAGATCGCGCGCCGCGGCGTCTGGCCGACGCAGACGCTCGACGACGGCGCCCAGGTGGAGATCGTGACCGCGACGCAGGGCGGGTGAGCGTGAGCCCCCCGCTCGTCATCGCCGGCCACACCTTCCGCTCGCGGCTGCTGCTCGGGACCGGCGGCTTCACGCGCATGGCGACGCTCGCCGACGCGATCGCCGCGTCGGAGACCGAGCTCGTGACGGTCGCGATGCGCCGCGTCGAGCCCGGCACGGACGGATCGCTGCTCGACGTCATCGCCGAACGGGGCGTCGACGTGCTGCCGAACACGGCCGGCTGCTTCACGGCACGCGACGCGGTTCTCACCGCGCAGCTCGCGCGCGAGGCGCTCGGGACCGACTGGGTCAAGCTCGAGGTCATCGGCGACGAGCGCACGCTGCTGCCCGACGCGCCCGAGTTGCTCGTCGCCGCCGAGCAGCTCGTCGACGACGGCTTCGTCGTGCTGCCCTACACGAACGACGACCCGATCCTCGCGCGCCGTCTCGAGGATGTCGGCTGCGCCGCCGTCATGCCGCTGGGCTCGCCGATCGGCAGCGGTCGGGGCATCGCGAACCCCGTCAACCTCGTGCTCATCGTCGAGCAGGCGGGGGTCCCGGTGATCCTCGACGCCGGCGTCGGCACGGCCTCCGATGCGGCGCTCGCGATCGAGCTCGGCTGCGACGGCGTCCTCTGCGCGAGCGCGATCTCGCGCGCGATCGACCCCGTCGCGATGGCGCACGCGATCCGCCACGCGGTGCTCGCCGGGGAGCTCGCGCGCGGCGCCGGACGGATCCCGCGGCGGACGCACGCACTCGCGAGCTCCCCGCTGGAGGGCATGCCGGAGTTCGCCGGGTGACTCCGCGCCATTGCTCGGCCAGGGCCGGCGTGGAGCCGGAAGGCAGATCCTCGCGATGACCCGCGTCGACGGCCTCGTCGAGCGCTTCCTGGCTGCGTGGTCGGGAGCCGACCTCGGCACGGAGTTCGCCGCCACCTGCGCGCCCGATCTGCACTACGAGGATCCGTTGACGTTCAAAGGGCCGCTGCACGGTCCCGGCGCGCTCACCGAGCATGCCGCGCGGCTGCGCGCGGCTGCGCCCGACGCGCGGCTGCAGAGCGCCGGCGAGCGCCTGACCGACGGCCGCTTCGTCGCGGTGCCGGTGCGGCTGCTGGGGACGCACAGCGGCGAGCTCGAGAGCTTCCCGCCGACCGGCCGCGACGTCTCCGTGCACGCCGTCTTCTACTGCGAGCTCGACGAGGCCCGGAGGCGCATGTGGCGTGTCCGGGCGTTCTTCGATCTCTACGACGCTGCGCTCCAGCTCGGCGTCCTGCCCAGGCCCGGCTCGGTGGGCGAGCGCGCGCTCTTCCTCCTGCGCGGCTTCGGGATCCGCGGCCTCTGAGCGAGCCGGCTCGACGGTTACTCCGTGACCCTGATCGTCCCGCGCTGTCCGGAGTGGATCGTGCAGACGTAGTCGATCGTGCCGGCCGTGTCCACCGTGTAGTCGTAGGTGCCGCCGCCTTCGATGTTGTCCGACTGGAAGTCCTCGCCCTTGGTGGCCTTGACGTTGTGCGGGTAGGGGTCGTCGTTGATCCAATGGATCTTCTGGCCGACCTTCGCCGTGATGTTCTCGGGCACGAACTTGCTGTTCTTCATCGACACCTCGACGGTCGCACCCTCGGAGGCCGCCGGCGTCGTTGCCGTGGCCGCGGGCGCTGCCGCGGGCGTCGATTGGGTGGAGCCGGTCTCGCTGTTGTCGTCCCCACACCCGGCGACGAACACGCCACCGAGTGCGAGCATGCCGCACGACAGGGCGGTGATGATGCGACGAGACATGCTTCCTCCTGGGGTCGGGCCGGCGACGGCGCAGGGCGAGGTTAGCCTGATCAACCGTCCTGACGCGCCGACACCCGCACGGCGAGCGGGGCGTGGTCGGAGAGCCGGCCACGGTCGAGCACCTGAGCCGGGCACGCCGCGACGACGAGATGCCCGAGCACGTGGTCGACGCCGTCGCCCCCGAGGTGCTCGAATTCGGGCGCGGCGGGCTGGCGGACGTTGAAGTCGCCGCCCAGCAGCGCCGGACCGCCGCCCGCCCAGGCGAGCGTCGCGGCAGCGGCTCGCGCGATGTCGGCGCCGGCGAGCGCCGCGGAGTGCGCCTGGGCGTGGAGGTTGGCGCACCACGGCCCGCCCTCGAGCGCCACCGCGTGGCAGACGCGCCGCTCCGGCCAGCGGCGCAGGCGCACGCTGCGATGATCGGTGATCCTCGCGCTGCCGGTTCGCACGAGGATGACGTTGGCGCCGCCGCCGGCGGACTTCACGAGATCCGGGTGCCGGATGGCGAGCGCGCGGCGCACCGCGAGCAGCTCGTTGCGCGAGGTCAGCGCCGTGCGGACATCCGCGTCGCAGGCGCGCGCGAGCGCCTGCGCCCACCACGGCGGAACCTCCTGCAGCAGCGCGACGTCCCACTCCCAGCCGGCGAGGGCGGCGGCGAACTCGGCCTGCAGATCGCGGCCGGCGGGCGGCACCGCGCGGCCGTGGAAGAGGTTCCAGGTCAGGATGCGCATCGCGCCATAGACTGCCCGACTTTGACGCGTCACCTGCTCACCGGGACGGAGCTCGACCGCGACGAGCTGCTCGCGTTGCTCGACCGCGCCGATGCGCTGAAGGCCGCGCCGCTGTCCTCGCGCGTGCTCGAGGGACGCAGCGTCGCCCTCGTCTTCGAGAAGCCTTCGACGCGCACGCGACTCTCGTTCGGGGCCGGCATCTTCGAGCTCGGCGGCCAGCCGGCCGTCCTGCGCCGCGACGAGCTGCACCTGTCTCGCGGCGAGTCGGTCGGCGACACGGCGCGCGTCCTCTCGCGCCACATGGCCGCGATCGGGCTGCGCACCGGGCCCGACGCGCTGCTGGCGGAGCTCGCGGCGAGCGCCACCGTGCCGGTCTTCAACATGCTCACCGCCCGCCACCACCCGTGCCAGGCGCTCGCCGATCTCATGACGCTGCGCGAGGAGTTCGGTCGCCTCGAGGGCTTGCGCCTGGCCTACGTCGGCGACGGCAACAACGTCGCTCGCTCGCTGGCGCTCGTCGGCGCGATCGCGGGCGTCGAGGTCGCGGTCGCGTCGCCGGAGGGCTACACGCTGACCGCCGCGCCGGGCGCGCGGCTGACGAGCGATCCGGCCGAGGCGGTCGCCGGGGCGCACGCCGTCTACGTCGACGTCTGGGTGAGCATGGGCGACGAGGACACCGCCGACGAGCGCCGCGCGGCGCTCGCGCCCTACCGGCTGGACGACGCGCTGCTGGACCTCGCCGCCCCCGGCGCGATCGCTCTGCACTGCCTGCCGGCGCATCCGGGGGAGGAGATCACGCCGGAGGTCCTCTACGGGTCGCGCCAGCGCATCTGGGAGCAGGCCGAGAATCGCCGCCACGCACAGAAGGCCCTGCTCGAGCTGCTGCTGCGCTAGCCTCGCGCCCCACGGGAGATCGAAGCGCCCAGGAGGCCCCGCCGATGCCGCAGCCCAAGAAGCCAGGCTCGTCCGCTCGCAAGGCGCCCACGGGCAAGCCCGCTCCCGCTGCCCGCAGGCCCGTTGCCCGCAAGGCGGCGGCGCCGAAGCCGGCGGGCCGCACCCGGGCGCCGGCGGGGTCCGCCGCGAGTGCAGCGGGCTCGCCCCCGAAGCAGGCCGCCGCGCCGCCGCCGCCGGAGCACGCCGACGACGCGCTGCACGCGGCCCTCGCGATGGTGCGCGACCTGCTCTCGCGCGGGATCGTCATCACCGGCGACCGCCTGCAGGAGGCGGTCGACGAAGCGGTCCGGCGCGGGCGGATGACGCGGGAGGACGCCGAGGAGCTCGTCGCGGCTCTCCTGCAGATCGGGCGCCGCCAGACGCAGGACGCGGTCGCCGAGCTCGAGCGCCTCGTCGAGCGCTCGGCGACGCAGACACGCCAGCTCACGCGTTCGCGCGTGCGCAGCGTCGCGGCCGCGGCCCGAAACGCGCCGGGCACCGACCGGGCGCTGCGCGCCGTCGACCGGGCGCGCCGCGCCGCCGGCCTCGGCTCGTCGTTTCCGATCAGCGGGTACGACGAGCTCACGGCGGCGCAGGTCAAGGGCCGGCTCGCCGATCTGTCCCCGGCCGAGCTGCGCAAGGTCCGCGACCACGAGCGCCGCAACGCGAACCGCAAGTCGATCCTCACGGCGATCGAGAAGCAGCTGCGCTAGCGCCGGCTGCCATGCTGGTGGGCGATGGAGTCGTCCACCTTCACCCGTCCCGAGCGCGGCGCGGTCCTCGAGCTGCGCGTCGACGCGCTCGCCTTCGGCGGCAACGGGATCGCGCGCCTGGAGGGCGGCAGCGACGGGCGCGGCGGCTACGTCGTGTTCGTCAGCGGGGCCGTCCCGGGCGATCGGGTACGCGCTGTCGTCACGAAGCGCAAGCGCGGCTACGCGGAGGCGCGAGCGCTCGAGGTCCTCGAGCCGAGCCCCGACCGCATCGAGCCGCGCGCGGACCATCCCGGTGCGCCGTGGCAGGTGCTGCCCTACGAGCGCCAGCTCGCCGTCAAGCAGGAGCAGGTGCGTGACGCGCTCACCCGCATCGGGCGTCTCGAGGGGTTCGCGCTGGACGACATCGTGCCGGCGGAGCAGACGTGGCGCTACCGCAACAAGCTGGAGTACTCGTTCGGGACGGGCGAAGCCGGCGAGCTCGTCTGCGGCTTCCACGCGCCTGGGTCGTGGCACGAGATCGTGCCGATCACGGATTGCCTGCTGGCCTCCGAGCGCGCGAACGCCGCGCGCGAGCAGGTCGTCGCGTGGTGTCGCTCGCAGGATCTGCAGGCGATGGACCGTCGAACCCACAGCGGCATGCTGCGCAACCTCGTCGTGCGCGAGGGCCGGCGCACCGGTCAGCTGCAGGTGCGGCTCGTCACCGGCCCTGGCGATCTCGACACAGCAAGCCTCGCCGCCGCCGTCGACTGCGAGGGGCTCATGTGGACGCGCACCGACGCGCTCGCCGAGACGACGCAGGGCGGCACGACCGAGCTCGTCGCCGGTGCGCGAGCGCTGGAGGAGGAGCTCGCGGGCCTGCGCCTGGCGATCTCGCCGCTTGCGTTCTTTCAGACGAACACCGAGATGGCCGAGCGGCTCTACGCCATCGCCGCCGAGCTCGCGGGCCTGCAGGGCTGGGAGCGCGTCTACGACCTGTATTGCGGGATCGGCACGGTCGGGCTGAGTCTCGCTGCCCGCGCCGGCGAGGTGTGGGGCCTGGAGATCGTGGAGGAGGCGGTCGCCGACGCGATCTGGAACGCTCGCCGCAACGAGATCGACAACGCCCGCTTCTTCGCCGGCGACGTCCGCCTCGCGCTGCGCGAGCTGACGGCGGAAGCCGGCCGCCCTGACGTCTGTCTCGTCGATCCGCCGCGCGCGGGTCTGTCGCAGAAGGTCGTACGCCGCGTCATCGAGGCCGCGCCGCGCCGGATCGTCTACGTCTCGTGCAACCCGACGACGCTCGCGCCGAACGCCGCGCAGCTCGTCGAGGCCGGCTACGCGCTGCGCCGCGTCGCACCGGTCGACATGTTCCCGCAGACGCCGCACATCGAGTGCGTGGCGCTGCTGGAGCGCGCGTAGTCGCCTCCCCGGTGTCGACGAGGGCATCGATCGTCACCCGGGCGCCCGGTCGAACCCGGCGCCTGGGCAGCCCGGCGGGCTCGGGCTGCCCAGGTCTGACGCGCGGCCTGGCGGCCGGTGGTGCTACCGGACGACTCGCTCGCAGTTCAGAACGACGTCGATTCCTGGTCCGGGGCTGCAGACGTCGAAGCCGGCGCCGCCGTCGAGGCGGTCGTTGCCGGTGGAGCCGACCAGATGGTCGTCGCCTTCGCCGCCGAACACGTCGTCGTCACCGGCGCCGCCGACCGCTTGGTCGTCGCCGCCGCCGCTGCGCAGCTCGTCGTTGCCGGCCTCGCCGAACATGCGGTCGACGCCGTTGCCGCCGCTCAGCCGGTCATCGTCGCGGTCGCCGCACATCAGGTCGTTGCCCCTGATGCCGACGACCCTGTCGTTCCCGGCAAGGGCTTGGATCACGTCCGCGCCGTCGGTCCCGACGATCGAGTCGTTACCGGCAGTGCCGACGATCGTGGCAGGCACCCCCCTGCATGTGGCCGGGGCGGGCGCCTGTGCCTGGGCGCCCGCTTGGACAGCGACGCCCGCGGCGATCGCCAGCGCGAGGATGGGTGAGATGATCTTGAATCGACGCATGGTGCGTCCTTTCGGTTGGTGGTTTGCTGATCGGCGTGCGAACGGCGATCACTGAAGGTCGGGGGGTCGCGAGGTGCGTGGCGCCGCGCGGTGGTCGGGCCGGTTTCGGACGGCATGCGTCCGTTTCAGGCCCAACCCCATCCCTTCGGGAGGTCTTACGGAAAACGTCCCTCAGCGCCGGTTATCTACCGGTCGTCTGCGAACGCAGGTACGCGATCGCTGCGTCCTTGGCTGCGCGGATCGCGATCCCCTTCGCCTGGTCCGACCATGTCCGGCTGCTCGGCCATCCGATATCGCCGCCACGGGTCCGGTCGAAGAACAGCAAGGGCTCGCCGCCCTCTGACCGCTCGTTGAATATGGCGAGCCATTCGCCGGTCTTGACGGGTGTTTTCAGAGGTCCGCCCAGGAGCTGCCATTCGAACACGGGCGAGTTGCTGTATGAGAGGTTGATCCCGATGTCTCGATGGTTGTAATAGATGAAGGAGGGATCGTTTCCGTTGCCGATCGCAATGCTCTCCCCATACTTGATCGGCTCGTTGCTGTTGCCGGCGCGGGCGAAGAACCAGCGCGCGACCTTCCTGCCCGTCTCTGGCTCTGCGTCGTCGGTCCAGCCGAGATTGATGCCGAAGGTCTGCCTCTCCCATTGCAGGAACTTCCGAACCTTGGAGTTCTTGAGGTTGTAGCTTCGATCCTTGGGTCCTCCGAAATCGTGCTTGGGCAACACGGGGCGTCCGCGTACGTCGGCACCGATGATCCATTGCTTCCAGTGCGCGGCGGTTTCTGCTGCTGTGTCGCCGGTCATGACCGAGCTCCTTGACGCATGGGTGGCGTCCTTTCGGTGGTGGTATTCGATGGGCGGGGGTCGCCCCGCTCATGACCCTGCCGGCGCCGAGCGCCGTCGACCATCCGGCACATCCCGGGACAGTCCCGTGATCGGCGTGCGGGAAAGGGATGTCAGGGGGTTGCCGCGCGCGCCATCGCCGCGGTACGCTCGCCCTGAAATAGTGGCAATCGGTACATGGCGGACCTGACGTTCAGCGAGCCGCGGCTGGTGGGGCGAACGCGCGAGCTCGCCGGGATCGGTGCCGCGCTCGAGCAGGTGGGCTCACGCAGCACCACGCTGTGGATCCACGGCGAGCCGGGGATCGGTAAGACGCGCTTGCTTGACGAGCTGTGTGCGCGCGCGGATGCGCGTGGGGATCTCGTGCTCACCGGGCGAGGAGCGGAGTTCGAGCGCGACATCCCGTTCGGGGTGTGGATCGACGCTCTCGACGACCACACCGGATCGCTTGGCCACGAGCGGTTGGCACGAATGCTCGGCGATCGCGTCGGTGAGCTCGCGTGGGTACTGCCCGTCGTGCCCGCCCGCGCCGACGCGAAGCCCCCGTTCCTGCCCGACGAGCGCTACCTCGTGCACCGTGCCGTCCGCGGCCTGCTGGACGCGCTGGCGCGCCAACGCGCCGTCGTGGTCGCGCTCGACGACCTGCACTGGGCAGACGACGCGTCGCATGAGCTCCTCGCGCACCTCCTGCGCCGTCCGTCGCGTGCGCCCGTGCTGCTTGCGGTGGCGTTCCGGACCGGGCAGCTGCCCGTCCGGCTGTCGGGGGCGCTGGCGGCGGCGACCCGCGGTGGTCGTGCCGTCGAGCTGGCGCCGCTCGCGTTGTCGGCCCAGGAGGCCGACCTCCTCCTGGGCGACGCCCTGCACCCCCGCGCGCGGGTGGAGGTCTTCCAGCAGAGCGGGGGCAACCCGTTCTACCTCGAGCAGCTCGCGCGCTGGACACCGGCCCGCGCGACGACGGCCGCGCCCACCCAATCGTTCAGCGAGGTCCCGGGACCGGTGGCGGCCGCGCTTGCGCACGAGATCGCCGCGCTCGGCGAGCCCGCCCGCCGCCTGGCCGAGGGGGCAGCGGTGGCGGGCGAGCCCGTCGAGCTCGACCAGGCGGTCGCCGCCGCCGACCTCGACGAGCCGGCTGCGCTGGCCGTGCTGGATGAGCTGCTGGCCGCCGACCTGCTGCGCCGTACGGAGATACCGCGCCGCTATCGCTTTCGCCACCCGATCGTGCGCCGCGCGGTCTACCAGGCGGCTGGCGAGAGCTGGCGCCTCGCCGCGCATGCGCGCGTCGCGGCCGCGCTGCAAGCGCGCGGCGCGCAGCTCACGCAGCGCGCGCATCACCTCGAGCGGTGCGCGCGCCCCGGAGACGAGGCCGCGATCGCCGTGCTCGAGCAGGCCGCGCACGCCGTCAGCGTCAGCGCTCCAGCCAGCGCTGCCCGCTGGTTGGCGGCCGCGCTGCGGCTGCTGTCAGCCGGGCCGGATGGCGAAGCGCGGGCGCTCGAGCTGCTGGTCCCTCTCGCCGTCGCCCAGGCAGCCACAGGACAGCTCGAGCAGGCCCTGGACACCCTGCAGGACGCGCTCGCGCGGGTGCCGAGCGAGCTTGCCGAGGTGCGCAGCCGTCTCGTCGCCGCCTGCGCGGCGGTCGAGAACCTGCTCGGCCGTCACGCCGCGGCGCACGCGCGGTTGCTGCGTGCGCTCGGCGAGCTTGGGGAGCTCAGCCCGGCGGCGGCCGGACTGCTGCAGGTCGAGCTGGCCGCCGACGCGTGCTTTCACTGCGACTTCGCGGCGATGCTCGCCTGGGCGCAGCACGCCCGCGCCAGCGCGCTGGCCTGTGAGGATCCCGGCCTGAGTGCGGTGGCCGTCGCGCTGCTGTGCTTCGCGCACTACTACCTGGGCGAGGTCCAGCAGGCTGAGCGCTGTCGCGAGGAGGCGGCTGCCCGCCTGGATGCGCTCACCGACGAGCAGCTCGCAGGGCGCCTGGTGGCCCCGTACTGCCTCGGCTTCGCCGAGATGTTCTGCGAACGCTACGACGACGCCGCCGAGCATCTGCGCCGCGGTATCGCGGTCGCGCAGGCCACCAGCCACGGTCAGTTCCTGGTGCCGATGATGATCGCCCTGGCCCTCGCCCTGGAGCCCCGCGGGCACGTGCGCGAGAGCGTCGAGATGGCCGATGCCGCGGTGGACGCCGCCCGGCTGGCGGCCAACCCGCAGGTGCTCTCGTGGGCACTGACGGCGCAGGCCTGGACGACCGCCATGGCCGGTGAGCACGACCGGACGTTAGCCGCCGGCGAGGAAGCGGTGCGCCTGCTCGACGGGCTCAGTGCCAGCGTGCTGACGCGCGCCACGCACACGCTCGTCGGCGCCGCCTGGCTTGAGGCCGGCCAGCACGAGCGTGCGCTACAGCAGCTTCAGCTCGGCGGCGCGCCCGACTTCGCGCACGTCGGACCCGGCCGCCGCGCGCTGCTCTACGCCCACCTGGCGCGCGCCGAGCTCGCCCGCGGGAACGCTGCGGCCGCCAACGACTGGCTGGACCGGGGCGAGACGACGCTCGGCGGGCTGGAGCTGCCGATGGCCGGCTCGGTCGTGCAGTACGCCCGCGCCTGTCTCCTGCTGGCAGACGAGCAGCCCGCCGCGGCGGGCGCGCTCGCTCTCCAAGCCGCCGAGCGCGCCACCGCCGTGCACGCGTGCGTGCA
>JBPCJA010000105.1:0-12553 GCA_051005755.1 Solirubrobacteraceae bacterium | reverse complement strand
CGCTCGTCAGCCGGTCGTTGCGCGTCCCGGCGTCCGCTTCGGCCTGGCGCACCCACAGCCGTAGCGCTTCCTTGTGGACGCCGAGATCGCGCGCGACCGCGGCGATCGGGCGCTGGGACTCGAACACGAGCCGCACAGCGCGCTCGCGCAGCTCCGCGGGGTACTTCGTCGGTCGTGACATGCCTTGGAGTTCCTCTCCCCAGGACAGGATCCCTGGTTTGAAGGCCTCCGTCGAACCCAGCCTGCCTCAGGGGGCGGGACCTGACGCGGACATGGGACCAGCGTGCCGCCCGCGGCGTCACGGAACCACCCGCGTTCGTGTCGGAACTCAGGCGTCCGGCGCGCGCTGCTGCGCATCGTAGGCCGCGACCACGCGCTTGGCCGCGAAGACGCGCCAGGCCTCCTCGAGCAGCTCCGCGAGCTCGACGGGATCGACGGCCTCCAGGCGGACGAGCACGTACGGGTAGCCGTCGTAGTGCGGCGTTGAGAAGAAGACCTCCGGCTGGCCCTGCAGGAGGGCCTCGCGCTCACCGAGATCGCTCACGCGCAGGACGAGCGCGTCGGGATTGCTGCGCAGGCGGCACATGCCCTTGCCGCGCACGCGCAGGGCCGGCGTCCGAAACGACGTCCCGACCTCGACGCCCGGCAGGCGCGTGCCGAGCTCGACGACATCCTCCCACGTGGGCATGGCGCAACGGTAGCGTCCACGACGTGGATCGCGATGCCCTCCGCGCCCTGCAGGAGCCGCTGAAGCGGCGCTACCGCGACGAGCCCGACGCGGCGCTCGTCACGCTGTCGGCCAGCGGCACGCTCGACGACGAGATCACGTGCACGGTCCGGACCGGCCGCGCGCTCGCGACCGCGGGCCTGCATCCCGCCACGGGCGGGGACGGGCTCTCGCTGTGCTCCGGCGACATGCTGCTGGAGGCGCTCGTCGCCTGCGCCGGCGTGACGCTGCGGGCCGTCGCGACCGCGCTCGAGGTCCCGGTGGCCGCGGGCACGATCACCGCCGACGGCGTGCTCGACTTCCGTGGCACGCTCGCGGTCGACCGGCAGGCGCCTGTCGGCTTTCGCTCGATCGCCCTGCGCTTCGACCTCGATGCGCCCGGCGTCGACCCCGAGCAGCTCGCGACGCTGCTGACGCTCACCGAGCGCTACTGCGTCGTGCTGCAGACGCTGCGGGGCGGGCCCGACCTCACCGTCAGCGCCGGCTGACGCGCCGCCGGCGCTACCCGGGCAGGATCGCCGGGAGGCTCATGCCGCCTTGTCGAGCTCGCCGAGGACGATCGGATGCACGTCCTGCGCGGCCGTCTCGGCGACGAACACGTCGAGGTGGCCGTAGCCCGGGATGATGTGCAGCGAGTGGCGGCCGGGCTCGCGGCGCTCGAAGTGGTCGAACGTTCGCTGCTGGCTCTCGGGCAGAAAGCAGTTGTTGCGCCCGCCGGTGATGAACGAGAAGCGCGCGTCGGTCTGCGGCGCCTGGGCGACGAAGCTCTCCGGCAGCTCCGGGCGGCCCTCGACGCTGACGAGATGTCCGAGGTCGACGCACCTCGCGATCTGCTTGAAGAACGTCAGCGGCGCGGGACCGAACTCCCCCCTGGTCCACTCGTGCGTCTCGGGGCTGAGCTGCTCGTGCGTCCACAGCGTCGGGTCGCCGGAACCGAACATGAAGCTCGCGACCTTGCAGACGCCGTTGTCGCACGTGCGCCGTGACAGCTTCGAGTACGCCGTGACCACCTTCGGCAGCATCCAGGGCGCCCCGTGCTCGCCCCACTGCGGGTCGAGGTAGCCCTGAAGCCGCGAGACCGCGGGGACGACGTGCTTCAGCTTCAGCTTCGCGACCCGCGGCACGACGGGATGCAGCTCACCGCGCTGGCGACGATCGTGCGCACCTGCGGCAGCAGGCCGGCGCAGGCGGCATGACGAAGCTCGTCGAGCCCTGGCAGTGGGTGACGGCCTGGATCGACTCGGCGCCGGTCTGCTCGAGGATCTTGCGGACGGCGGGCGGGTGGTCGAGCACCGCCGCCTGGTCGAGCGTCCACGTGTTGTTCGGCACGTCCTTGCTCGCCCGCCACGTCTCCATCCAGACGTCGTAGCCGCTGTCGACGAGCGCCTCGACGAGCGTAGAGCGCCGGCGCCGCCCGTTCGGGCCCGGTCCGGACATGCTTCTCCTCGTCGTCGTGGGGCGTCGGCGGGCGCCAGATCTCCGTCCGCACGCCGACCCCGTGGACGAGCAGCACCGGCCCCTTCGTCGGGGCGTGCCTGCCGCGCACGTGGATGACGTTGCACGGGACGCCGTCCGCCCTGTCGAGCGGGTGCAGCTCGTCGGTGTGGGCGAGCGCGGTCGTCACGGCCCGTCAGTCCCCGCGCTTGTGCGGACCGTAGACCTCCCACAGATCGCCGGCGAAGAGGACCCCGAAGCGGCCGATCGCGTCGACCCGGTGCGCCGGGTGTACGCGGAACGTCGTGCACTGCACGGCGAAGTCGGTCGGGCGGATGTGCAGGATCCCGGTGGCGATGACCTCGGCGGCGTCGTCGCCCGCGGGGTCGACGTGACCCGCGTAGATGTGCGTGAAGAGCGTCGAGGTGTCCGACCAGACGTCGAAGCCTGGATCGTTCTCGACCTCCTTGAAGCCACGCAGCGTGATCGGGTGGCCCTCGCCGTCCTGCAGGAACAGCCGGTACTTCATGAGCTTGCGCTCGCCGTGCTCGCCGGCCTCGACGAAGAGGTTGAACCACCCCCGCTCGACCTCCAGCCGCCCGCCGAGCGCGTCGCACTGGACGTGGCCGGTGATCGCCCCCGGGTGCTGCTCGTCCTCGATGAAGCGCTCGATGTCGTCCATGAGGACCGTCACGTGGAACATGAGCCCGGTCCGCGACTTCTTGCCGGCGCGGAAGCCCTTGTCGAAGTCGTCTTCGCCAAACGTGACGAAGCCGCGCATCTTCTCGGTGAACTCCAGCGAGGCGGGGTGCTCGCCGGCGGGCGGGCGGTCGGCGGCGGCCGGCGGCTCCTCGTCGGCCGGCGGCGGCGGGGGTGCGGTCACGGTGGGTCCTTTCATCTCCTCGAGGATCGTGTCCGCGAAGCGATCGGCGAGCCCGGCGATCGTCAGGCTCGGGTTGGGTCCGACGGGTCCCGGCATGACCGACCCGTCGGCGATGTGCAGTCCCGGATGGTTGAAGACGCGGCCGTGGGCGTCGACGACCCCCTCGCGGTCGTGGCGGCCCATCGGGCAGCCCCCGAGCGCGTGAACGGTGATGACCCGGCTCAGCAGCCAGATCGGGTTGTCGAGGAACGTGCCCCCGAGCTCTTCGGCCACCTGCTTGGAGACGTCGCGCACGCGCTCGAAGTACGGCCTCGAGGCGCCGTTCTTCTTCCAGTCGACCGCCAGGCCGCCGTCCTTCAGCGACATGATCCCCTCGGGGATGTCGCGACCCATCCCGAGCAGCGGCAGGAAGCCGGCCGACTCGCTGGCGTCGCCGAGCAGGCCGGAGATCTCGGCGCTGACATCGGTGTCCTTGTGGGTGATGAAGTCGCCGGCGAACTTCACGAGCTTCGGGAGCTGCTCCCATGCCGAGCGCGGGGCGTCGAGAAGCTGGAGCATCCAGCTCACGAACTCCGGCTGACCGGCGTCTTCGAGGTAGAAGCCGCGGCCGTCGCCGCCGTCGAGCGCGTCCGGGACGCGGATCGCGCTCGTGATGACGGGCGCGTGCGCGGAGTCGAGGATGTGCGGCACCTTCCTGCCGTCGGGGCCGATCTTCATGCAGTTGCGGGCGAACGTCAGGAGGTCGCCGTTGCCGCCGAAGCGCGTGCCGAGCGCCGGGCTGAGACCCGGGAAGGCGGAGCGGTTGCAGAGCATGAGGTACGTCGTGCCCATCGTGCCGGCGGAGAGGATGAGGCGGTCGCACGTCACGGTGTGGCGGTCCAGGCGCTTGGTGTCGGTCGGGACGCCCTCGCTCTCGGGGTCGTGGACGACGTACTCGAGCGTGTAGCCGCCACCCTCGCGCGGGGCGAAGGAGCGCACCTCGTGGCGCGTGCGGACGTCGGCGCCCGCGTGCCAGGCGGCGGCGATGTACACGTAGTCGAGGCTGTTCTTCGAGCCGTGGTTGCAGCCGAGGTCGCACTCGCCGGTGAGACGGCAGGTCAGGCGCGTGCGGCCGTGGATGTTCGGGCGGTCCTCCTTGATCGGCTCGCCCGGGATCGCGGGGTCGCCGTCGTTGGCGAACGTCACCGCGAGGTTGACGAGGCGCCAGTCGAGGCCGAGCGCCTGCGCCGCGTCGCGGAAGGCGACGACCTTCAGGGTCTTGTCGTAGGGCGGCTGGTCGAGCGGGTACTTCTGGACGTTCATCATCCGCTCGACGCGGTCGTAGTGCGGGTCGAGGTCGGCGCGCGTCACCGGCCAGTACTCGTAGCCGGTCTTCCAGCTGCCGTGGCCGGGCTCCTCGCGGACGAACCACTCCTCGTCCTTGCGCAGCAGGACGTTGGCGTAGATGAGCGAGCCGCCGCCGAGGCCGCTCGCGCAGACCGCGTCGACGTCGTCGAAGCTCCAGAGGTTGAACATCCCGTGCAGGCCCGCGCTCGGGTCCCAGAACTGCGACTTCATGCCCAGCGGGGAGCGCGGGAAGGAGTTCGGCGCAAACGGCTTGCCGCGCTCGAACAGGCAGACGCTGTGCCCGGCCTCGGCCAGGCGATAGGCCGTCACGGATCCCCCGAACCCGGATCCGACGACGACGGCGTCGAAATGCTCGGCTGCTCTGGTCACCTACCTCTGGGGAGAGCTATATCCGATGCCGGATTGCGCTGCAACGTCCTGACGGGCCCGCTGCTCGGGACGATCGTGCTGGATCGGCAGACCGTGGCGCTCCACGCAGCACGTCCGCGCCAGCCAGGCCGCCAGCGGAAGCGACCACGTCAGGAAGAACGCGCACTGCACGTCGGGGCTCAGCCATGCGGGTGCCTGCTCGAAGGTCACCCAGACGATCGCCGTCGAGGCCAGCGCGAGAATCGGCGGGCGGTCGGGGCGGCACAGCGCCTCCCACGCGAGCAGGGCGAGCAGGAACGGCAGCTCGTAGTACACGACGTTCCACGGATCCAGCAGGCAGCGCAGCAGCAGCAGGAGCGCGAGCAGCGCCAGCACCTGCTCGCCGTCGACGCGCGGGGCGGCGCCGCGGACGCGCGCCCACAGCAGCGAGAGCGGCACGACTAGGAGCGCGATGAGCGGGTGCGTCAGCGGCGACAGCCACTCGGGCGGGACCCGGTAGCCCGCCGGCTTCGGAATCCCGTCGCCGCCGATGACGACGTGACCGGCTTCGCCGAGCATCCAGAACAGCTGCCACGGGACGAAGATCTGACCGGTCGTGCTCGCGGCGACGACGAGCGTCGCCGCGTGCGGTGCGGCCAGGGCGATCGGCGCGAGCACCGTGGCCGCGACCCCGCCGGCGAGCGCGAGCACGACCATGCGCCGGGCCGGCAGCGCGAGCAGCACCGGTCCGATCGCGAGCACGGCCCAGGCCTTCGTCGCAAGCGCCAGGCCGAGCAGGACGCCGGCCAGCACGGTTCGCCGGTCGCGCGCGGCGAGCACGGCACCGATCGCGAGCGCGGCGCACAGCAGCTCCTCCGGGTGGCCGGTCTCCAGCGCGCGCAGCGTCACCGGGTTGGCGACGCAGAGGCCGAGCACGAGGGCGCGGGCGCCGGTCGATCGGCCGCGATCGCCCATCCGCCGGACGAGGACGAGCGCGAGCAGGGCACCGGCGAGCAGGCACGGGATCGCGAGGGCGCGGTAGACCGCGAGCTCGCCGCCGCCGAGCGCCGCGACCGCCGCCGCGAACGGCGCCCGCACGACGAGCGAGCCGCCGTAGGCCGGCACCTGCGCCAAAAAGCCCCCGACGTCGCCACCGATGAGCGCCTTGAGGGCGCCGGAGACCTCGTTGTCGTAGTCGCTCCAGGCGAAGCCGACGAGACCGGTCCACGACATCGTCGCTATCCCGAGGAGCGCGGCGAGCCACCACGGCCATTCGCTGCGAACGCGGGCGTGCACACCGACGCCATCGGCGCGCGAGCGCCGGCGCTTGAGAGCGCCGCCGTGCTAGTGGACGTGGCCGCAAGTTCGCCGGGTTTTCCCGGCGCCCGATCCGCGCCTGACGGCCGGGCATCCGGCAAAACCTCGCCGAGCTTCCGGCCACGTCCACTACTCGACGGTCCGCAGCGCCTTCGGCAGGCCGCTGAGCACCTCGTGGCCGTCCGGGGTGACCGCGACGAGGTCCTCGATCCGCACGCCGACGGCGCCGGGGACGTAGACGCCCGGCTCGACCGTCACGATGTTGCCGGCGGCGAGCGGGTCCTTGCCGAGCTTCGACAGCCGCGGCCCCTCGTGGACCTCGAGGCCGACGCCGTGCCCGAGCCCGTGGCCGAAGTGCTCGGCGTGCCCGGCCTCGTCGATGATCGCGCGGGCGATCGCGTCGAGCTCGCGGCCGGTCGGGCCCGGGCGCACGGCCGCGAGCGCCGCCTCCTGGGCGCGCAGCACGAGGTCGTAGACGGCGCGGTCGCGCGGATCCAGCTCGCCCGTCGCGACGGTGCGCGTGCAGTCCGAGGCGTAGCCGTCGAGCTGCGCGCCCCAGTCGATGACGACGAGCGTGCCCGCGGGGATCGGCACGTCACGCGGCTCGGCGTGCGGCAGCGCGCCGTGCTCGGCGGCCGCGACGATCGGCGCAAACGACGCCGCCTGCGCGCCGCGGCGGCGCATGGCGATCTCGAGGTCGAGCGCGATCTCGCGCTCGGTGCGGCCGACGATGCCGCCGCCGACAACCTCCTCGAACGCCGCGTCGGCGAGCTGCGCGGCGGCTCGGATCGCGTCGATCTCGGCGGCGTCCTTGACGGCGCGCAGCTCCTCGAGGATCCCGCCCGCCGCGACGAGCTGCGCCTCGTCGCCGACGAGATCGGCGAGCTCGGCGTGCTGCTTGACGGTGAGGTGGGCGTCGTCGAAGCCGAGCCGCAGCGGGCCGGCCGGCAGGCCGTCGACCAAGCGTTTGAGCAGGTCGCTGGAGATCTCGCGCTCCCACTCGGCGTCGAGCTGGTCGGCCGCCTGCGTGAGGTAGCGGAAGTCCGTCACGAAGCGCCGCTGGGCCGCGCCGACGACGGCGGCCGCGTTGGTGCCTGTGAAGCCCGTGAGCCAGCGGACGTTGACGAGGTTCGAGACCAGCAGCGCGTCGAGCTCGCGCTCGGCGACCGCGACGAGCAGGGCGTCGACGCGCGCGCTCACGACCGCGCGGGGTCCACCGGAGGGGCGTTCACGAGCGCCGCCTTGAGCGCCGCCAACGCCTCGCGGTAGCCGTCGACGCCCTTGCCGAAGATCGTCGCGATGCAGCTCTCGGAGAGGACGGAGACGTGGCGCCACTCCTCGCGCGCCATGATGTCGGAGAGGTGAACCTCGACTGCCGGGACGGCGGCGAACTGCAGGGCGTCGCCGATCGCGCGCGAGTAGTGCGACCACGCGCCTGCGTTGACGATCGCCCCGTCGGCGAGGTCGCGCACGCGGTGCAGCTCCTCGATGAACTCGCCCTCGTGGTTGGTCTGGAAGAAGCGCGCGTCGAGGTCGAGCTCGTCCGCGAAGGCGTCGATCGCCTGCTCGAGCTTCAGGAACGTCATCCCGCCATAGTGGCGGGGGTCGCGACGGCCGACCTGGTCGAGGTTGACGCCATGCATGACGTGGATGCGGTTGCGGGCGTTGGACATGTGCTCGGCAACTCTGCCATGGCGGCGGGCTGGGCGCGTGCGAGGGATGGGCACGGCCCCTCCTCCGATGCCGCTGTCTCACCAGCGGCGGCGCTCACCCGGACGCCACGAGCTCCTCCACCGCCGCCAGCACGTCGGCCGAACCCACGCGCTGGCCGAACCTCACGTCGCCCGGCGCACCGACGAGCACGAAGGGCACGCGCTCCCCCACGCGCTTCTTGTCCATGCGCGTCGCGGCGACGACGGCCTCGGGGTCGGCGCCATCGAGCCGCGTCGGCAGCCCCGCGGCGTGCAGCAGCTCCGCCACCTGTCCCCGCAGCGCATCCACCCCGCTGCACCGCAGCGCCGCGAGCAGCCCGAGCGCGACGGCCTCGCCGTGGCGGTAGCGCCGGTAGCCGGTGACGGTCTCGATCGCGTGGCCGACGGTGTGGCCGAGGTTCAGCAGCTGCCGGGCGCCGCCGTCGCGCTCGTCGGCGGCGACGACGGCGATCTTCGTGCGCGCGCAGTCGAGCACGATCCGCTCGTCGACCGCCGTCCCCGCCGCGACGCGCTCCCACAGGGACCCGCCGGCGATGAGCGCGGTCTTGACCACCTCGGCGTAGCCGGCGGCGTGCTCGGCGGCCGGCAGCGTCGCGAGCGTGTCGACGTCGGTGATGACGGCGGCGGGTTGATGGTAGGCCCCGACGTAGTTCTTGGCCTCCGGCAGGTCGACGCCGGTCTTGCCCCCGTAGGCGGAGTCGACCTGGGCGACGACCGTCGTCGGGACCTGGACGACCGGCACGCCACGCTGGTACGTCGCCGCGCAGAAGCCGGCGAGGTCGCCGACGACGCCGCCGCCGAGCGCGACGAGATGGTCGTCGCGGCCCATCCCCTCCGCCGCGAGCTCGCGCCAGACGCGCTCGGCGACGGCGAGCGTCTTGTGCTCCTCGCCGGGAGCGATCGTGATCGTGTGGTGGCTGTCGCGCAGCGCGCCGGCGCAGTGCTCGGCGACGTGCTCGTCGGTGACGACGAATGCCCGCCGCCCCGGCCGCGGCAGCCCGCCGATGAGCCCGCGCCCGACGAACACCGGGTACTCGCCGCCGGCCGCCGCCGCATAGACGAGCCGCGTGCCGGGCGGAGCGTCGCGCAGGGACTCGAGCGCCGGCAGCGCGCGCCGCACGAGCCGGTCGCCCTCGGGGAGGAAGGCGTCGGCGACGGACTCGTAGAGCGGGCGGCGCTCGGCGTGCAGGGCGGCGAACGCCTCGCGATCGCGCGCGAGCGGGCGATCGTCCCCGGCGGCGCGCTCCCACGCCGTCTCGTCGCTGACGTCCATCCAGACGACCGTGTGCTCGCGCAGCGCGTCGCGCACCCGCTCCGACAACACGGCGCCGCCGCCGAGCGCGATCCCGGGCGCGCCCGAGCGCAGCGCGCGCAGCACGACCTCCTCCTCGTGGCCGCGGAAGCGCCGCTCGCCGTGGACGGCGAAGAACGCGGCGATGCTCATGCCGAGCTGCTCCTCAAGCAGCGTGTCGGTGTCGAGGACGTCGTCGAACGCCGACGACTTCCCCGCCCCCATGAACCCTACGAAGACGAGCGCCACTGGATCCGCTCGCGGTAGGCCTGCACCGCGGCGATGACGTCGTCGATGTGGTCGCCGCCGAACTTCGTCCGGTAGGCGTCGGCGAGCACGAACGCGACCATCGCCTCGCCGACGACGCCGGCCGCCGGGACCGTGCACGAGTCGGTGCGCTCACGCAGCGCCTGCGCGGGCTCCTTCGTCGCGATGTCGACCGAGCGCAGCGGCTTCGTCAGCGTCGGCAGCGGCTTCATCGCCGCACGCGCGACGAGCGGGTCGCCCGTCGTCATGCCGCCCTCCAGGCCACCGGCGTGGTTGGACTCGCGGTAGAAGCCGCGCTCGTCGTCGTAGAAGATCTCGTCGTGGGCCTCGGACCCGGGCTTGCCCGCCAGGTCGAAGCCCTCCCCCAGGCCGACGCCCTTGATCGCCTGGATCGAGCACAGCGCGCCGGCGAGCCGGCCGTCGAGGCGCTCCTCCCACGAGATGTGCGAGCCCAGGCCCGGGACGAGCCCGAACGCGACGACCTCGAAGACGCCGCCGAGCGATTCGTTGGCCTTGCGCTGGACGTTGATGTGGGCGACCATCGCGCGGCTCGCCTCGCGGTGCAGGCAGCGCACCGGGTCGTCGTCCACCCCCTCGAAGCCGGCGACCGTCAGGGGCACGTCGCGCGGCGGCGCGTGGACGCTGCCGATCTGCACGATGTGCGAGCGGATCTCGACGCCGAGCGCGCGCAGGAACGTACGCGCGAGGGCGCCGCCGGCAACGCGCGCCGCCGTCTCGCGCGCGCTCGCGCGCTCGAGGACGTTGCGCACGTCGGAGAGGTTGTACTTCTGCGTGCCGACGAGGTCGGCGTGCCCCGGACGCGGGAGGTGGACCTCCGGGATCTCCGCCGCGACCGGCCACGGGTTCATCCGCTCCTCCCAGTTGGCGTAGTCGCGGTTGGCGATCAGCAGCGCGATCGGGCTCCCCAGGGTCACGCCGTGGCGGACCCCGCTGGTGACCTCTGCGCGGTCGCGCTCGATCTTCATCCGCCCGCCACGACCGTGACCGAGCTGGCGGCGCGCCATGTCGCGGTTCAGGGTCGCCTCGTCGAGCTCCAGGCCCGCGGGCAACCCCTCGACGACGCACGTCAGACCGGGGCCGTGCGACTCGCCGGCGGTGATGAGGCGGAGGGCCATGACAACCCGTGAGTCTATGGAGCGCTGCTGGCCACCACCGCGCCCAGGCCGCGGTCGAAGGCGAACTGCCCGATCGCCGCGGCGGTCGGGCCATCCTGGATCATCGCGCGCAGGACATCGCGGCCGTCGGGGTGCACGCGGGCGCGCAGCCTGGCCGCCTCGTGCCGGCTGTCGACGACGCGCCGCGCGACGGCGTCGATCGCGAGCTCGAACCGGCGCGTCTCGCCGTCCGCGCCCTCGACGACGACGATCCGCCGCTGGCCGGCCTTCAGCGCGATGACGCGGCACGTCCTCTCGGCGCACCCGCCCTCGCCGCCGGTGACGGCATTGGGTCCGAGCAGGAAGATGGTCCGGGCGCCATGCTCGGTCGTGCCGAGGTGGAGGAGCGCGGGGTTCGACAGACCGCCAAGCGGCTCCAGGCGGGACACGCCGCGGACCTCGGCCTTCTCGTCCTGGCCCCAACGCAGCGTCGTGCGGTAGACGCTCCCTGTGGACTGCACCGGAGCGGCCCCACCCTGGTGAGTCACCGCCACCGGCTTCGTGCCGGTGCCGGACGCCGGGGCAGATGCGCCGGACGTGGCGTCCCTGGCGGCCGCGGTTGACCCGGCGGGCGCGCCATCGTCTGTCGCCACCCGCGCCGCCGACTGCTTCGTCGGCCTGCGGAACGGGTCACGAACCTTGCCGCGGCGGCGGCGCACCGCGGCCTGGCCGACGACCTGGACGGCCGGCGCGGAGGACGCCGCATCGTCCGCCGGCGCGCTGGCCGGCGCGGCGACGGGAGCCTCGCCCGCGCCCTCGCCGCCGTGGCCGAGCACGAGCGGCACGGCGACGGCGGTGATGAGCAGCAGCAGCGCGATCGGCCACAGGCGCTTCTCGACGAGCTCGTCCAGGAGGCTGCGCAGGAAGCTCATGGCGTGGCCTGCGAGGCGTCGGACCCGGGACCGTCGACGGACAGCGCGGCCGGCAGCTCGGCGACGTAGGCCTTCGCGACGATGTCGGCCTTGACCTGCGGAAGGCCACCGCGCCCGGCGGTCATGACGACGCTGTCGATCGTCAGCAGGCGACCGCTCACGGAGAGCGTGTCATCGCTGACGCGCGAGAAGCGATCGATCGCTGCCAGCAGGCGACGCAGACCGGAGAAGTCGCCCTCGAAGGCGAACGTGAAGGGCTTGGGCTGGACGTCCGCCATGGCCTTCGCCGCCGAGCCGGCGGCGGCGGGCGCCGTCGTCGGCGCGTCCTCGACGCTGACCGAGCGAAAGTCGACCTCGGCGGCTCGCGCGGCGCTCTCGAGCTGGTAGACGAGCGAGGCGACGTCCGCCGTCGGCGGCACGGCCTTGCCCAGCCGCGCGACCGTGGCGTAGTCCCTGCTGTAGGTCGCGCGGGCCCGCTCCTCCGTGGCCGCCGTGGTCGCTCGTGCGCCGGCGTCGACGGGCCGCGCCGCGATCTGCCTGAGCTGGGCTGCGAGGCCAGCGGCCTCGTCGCGCTTCGGGGCGACGGCCAGAGACCAGATCGCTCCGACGGTTGCGGCCATGGCCACGATCACGAGAGCGAATCGATCGCGAGGGCTCATCGCAGGCCGTCCCGGCGGTTCGTGTCCGGCGCAGCGAACGACATCGTGATCGTGAACGTCGGATCGCTGTCACGGTTCGCCGGACAGCCCCTGTCCCCGCCGGACTCGGGCTTCTCGGACTTGCCGAGGTCGACGTCGCGCACGCCGTCGACCGCTCGAAGGCGGGCCATGAGCTGCGCGACCTTCCCCTGACTGCGAGTGCAGCCGTCGAGCTTGAACGTCGGTGCGGGCGCCGCGTGCGTCGTCGGTGACGGTGCCTGGCCATCGGATCCGGACGCACCGGACAGTTCGGTCAGCCAGACGTCTGCGGGCAGCAGACGGCTGATCTCGCGCAGGGCATGGGCCCAGTCGAAGCGGGTGCTTGCCAGCGCGCTGACGGTCGCGATGCGGTCCTTCTCGGGTTTCGCAGTTCATAGGCCGGCGGCGGCCCAGGCGTGCTGGACCTGGGTGATTTGTGCTGGTGTGGGGGTGCGGCCGGCTGTGGGGTGATATTGGGCGGCGATGATCGTGCGGCGCAGCTT
>JBPCJA010000104.1:0-18271 GCA_051005755.1 Solirubrobacteraceae bacterium | reverse complement strand
GATTTGGCTGGTCGACGAGGACGTTCTCGGGCTCGCCGCCTGCGCCGGAAACGTGGCTCCCCCGGCGCATGCCGAGATTCCGTTGGAGGGCTCCACCTCGGGCGCGGCGCTGCGCAGCGCCGCGCCCATTCGCATCGACGACATCTCCACCGGCCTCATCGTCGACCCGGCGCAGTTCGGGCTCGACGCAGCTCGTAGCGCACTGCTCGTGCCGCTGGTCTTTCGCGGGCGTGGTCTCGGCGTGCTCGCGGCCTTCGATCACATGGGCCAGGCCGCGACGTTCTCCGACGACGACGAGCGCGCTCTACAGTCGTTTGCGGCCAGCGCGGCGACCGCCGTCGCGACCGCACGCAGCGTCGAGGCGCAGCGCCTGCGCGACTCCATCGCTGCCGCCGAGGGCGAGCGCCGACGCTGGGCGCGCGATCTGCACGACGAGACGCTGCAGGGCCTCGGCGCGACGAAGCTGGCGCTGTCGGCTGCGCTGCGGGGCGACCCGACGACGGCGCGGCCGCAGGTCGAGGGGGCCGTCGCACAGCTCGAGCGCGAGATCGCGGCGCTCCGGGGCATCATCGCTGACCTGCGCCCGCCCGCGCTGGACGAGCTCGGCCTGGAGCCCGCGCTGCGGACGCTCGCCGAGCGGATCGGCGCCCTGCACGGGCTGCGGCTGGAGCTCGACCTCGAGCTGGGAGAGCGCCGTCTGGACGCGGAGATCGAGACGATCGCCTACCGCGTGGCCCAGGAGGCCCTGACGAACGTCGTCAAGCATGCGGCGGCGACAGGCGTGCGGCTGGAGCTCCGGACCACAGCGGCGGCGCTCGAGCTGTGCGTGAGCGACGACGGGCGCGGCTTGGAGAAGCCCGAGCGCTCAGGCGGCTACGGCATCACCGGGATGCGCGAACGCGCAGAGATCGGTGGCGGCAGCCTCCGAGTCGAGGGTCGCGACAGCGGCGGGACGACCGTCGCGCTGACGCTCCCGCTGCGCTGACGACGGGCGATCGCGGTCCACACTCCGTAGCCGCCACGGACTCGTAGGGGCAGGACACCCCGATGTGCGAATCCCCGCCGGCGACGAGGATCGTGTCATGACCGAATCCACCCCCATCGCGCCGCTACGCGTCGTCATCGTCGGCGGAGGCATCGCCGCGCTCGAAGCCGTGCTCGCGCTCCATGAACTCGCCGACGCGCAGCTGCGCGTAACGCTGATCGCCCCGGAACCAGACTTCGTCCTGCGGCCGCTGACGACCGCCGCGCCGTTCGGCCGAGGACACGTCGATCGTCTGCCCTTGGCGGACGTGATGGCCGAGCATGGGGGGCGGTTCATCCGCAGCGCTGTACTGCGAGTCGACGCCGAAGCCCACACGGTCACGCTGGCCACGGGCGCCGAGGTCGCGTACGACGCGCTCGTGTTGGCGCTGGGTGCCAGCTCGGTCCCGGCGTTCACGCAGGCGGTGACCTTCGGTGCTCACCCGGAGGCCCTGAACGGCATCCTCGGCGACCTCGAGGAGGGCTGGTCGCGCTCGGTGGCATTCGTGGTCCCGCGTGGATGCACGTGGCCGCTCCCGCTCTACGAGCTTGCGCTCATGACGGCCGAGGACGTGTGGTCGATGAACATGGACCACGTCGACCTGCACCTCGTGACCCCCGAGCTCGAGCCCCTGGAGATCTTCGGTGCGGAGGCGAGCGCCGCTGTCGCGCACATGCTGGATGCCGCGCGCATCACCGTGCATCACGGCGTGTGCGCGCAGATCCGCCAGAGCGGACGCATCCAGACCGGGGGTGGCCCGGAGATCGTCGTCGACTGCGTGGTCGCCCTGCCCGTTCTCGAAGGACCCAAGCTGGACGGCATCCCGTCGAGCGCGCATGGGTTCATCCCGGTCGACGACGTCGGCCTGGTCGACGGGCTCGAGAGCGTCTATGCGGTCGGCGACGCCACCGACCGGCCGATCAAGCAGGGTGGCCTGGCCTGCCAGCAGGCCGACGTCACCGCGGCCCACATCGCGGCGCGCGCCGGCGCTGCGGGCGCCGTCCCGCCGCTGCAGCAGGTGCTGCGCGGCCGGTTGCTGACCGGGACATGCGACCGGTTCCTGCGACGCGTCCCGGGGGAGTTCGAAGGCACCGCGAGCAACAAAGCGCTCTGGTGGCCACCGGAGAAGGTGAGCGGCACATATCTCTCTCCCTACCTGGTCGCGAAGGACGTCGTTCACCTGTCGTCGCGAGGAGGTCATCCCGGACCCGGCATTGATCTGCACGTGCCCGTGACGCGGCAGCGCAAGCGCGTGCACGAAGACATCCTCGGGCTCAGCCCGCTGGGTCCGATCGTCCGCTGCTGAACCGACCGGTCCCGCGTGACTCCCACCCGACCAAGAACGGGAACATCGTGGCGCAGAGCCTGCTGCATCAGATGGCACTGCAAATCGCCGCGTGACCAAGAGTCGATCGCCGCTCGCCATCCTGCGCGAGGCGCATCGCGCGGAGTGGCCTAGCGTCGCGCGATCGGGCGCGTCGCCGATAGCACCAAGCCGTAGAGCACGTGGTCGGCGGCCAGCGCCAAGCGGTCTACCGGCCGCACACGCTTGGCCTGGCTGAGGCCCAGGGCGGGCGCGATTCCCAGCTCGAAGCCCAACCACACGACCAGCCCGTACACCGGTCCCACCCAAGGACGGCGCCGCACCGCGCGGGGCAACACGCCGAATGCCGCGCCGCCGGCAGCGCCGAATGCCCAGTGGGCGGCCTCGACGAGCTCCCGGCGCTGCGTGCGCGGCGCCCGCCGCAGCAGGGCGCGCACGCCACGCGCACGCTGGCGGCTGAGGGCCTGCGGTGGGGTCTGCTCCACGAGTCCGAGCGCGGTCGTCATCACCCGCATTCCCGTCATGGCCATCGCGCCGACAGCACCGCGCGCAGCGCCGCTGAGCACGTCGCGACCACAGGAGTCGGCGTCCATTTCCTGCGGAGCCGGCGCCCGGCTCATCTCCACTTCCATCCGGCCATACTATTCACGTCCGCTTGGGCCCCCACGCGTATCCAGATCCTCGCGAACGCGGCGTCCGGGCGCGATCGTCGTGGCGCACCCCGGCGGGGCGGATGACACTAGGCTCTTCGGGCATGAACAACGAACGAGAGGACGCCTCCGACAGGGCGGCCCGAGAGCGTGACGTGGCGGCCACCGCTCGCGACATGGAAGCGGGAGTACGAAAGAAGCTCAGCGAAGGGGAGCCTGGCCAAGAGGATCGAGAGGCCGGCGCCCGCGCCCGGATGGGCGCGATGCGGGACCGACAAGCCGCCGCCCGGAAACGCGAAACCGCTCGCCAAGAGCGAGAGCGGCTACAGAGCGCGGATGAGGACGTTGACGACGATGGTCAACGTCACGGAGAGCAGTAGCGAAGAGATGATGCAGGCGGCGCATCCGAAGACGTGAACCCGGGGTGCTGGGCACTTCAGCAGCCGGGACCGCCGAGATGCTGCTGACGATCATGCCGGTCCTCGGCGTCGATCTGCTCTTCGATCAACGCCAGCTCGCCCTCCAACGCCTCGAGAGCGGTCGCAACTCGCCAGCGAGAGAAGCCAAGTCGGTGAGCGCGTGTCACGATCCCCACAAGCTCTGCTCGCGGCGCCTCACCGTAAGAGCCGATGTCGTCCCGAACCGTCATGCGATCTCGATACCCGAACTGCGGCGCGCCCAAAATGGTTGGACTGCACGCGCGCTGGCACCGAAGAACGGGGCGACGAGCGCCCAGGTAGGATGCGAAACACAGTCGCGGCCAGAAGAAAGGTTTTGCTTGCCGTCACCGCGAAGCCGCAACGCGATCCTTGCAGCAGCCGGAGTGGGCTTGGCCGGGATCGGCGCCTTGAAGGTCGCCAAGGACAAGAAGACGGCGCCCAGAGGATTTGACCTGGTCGATGCACCCGTACCCGGGAGCCCCGAGTTCGGGCGTCTGCTCGAGTCCCTTACTGGATCGCCCGTACGTCGGGGCAACCGGGTCGAGGTCCTGCGAAACGGCGATCAGATCTTTCCCCCCATGGTGGAGGCCATCAGGTCGGCGCAGGACAACATCGACTTCTCGACCTACATCTACTGGACCGGCGGCCCGACGATCGCTGCATTCGGCGACGCGCTGGTCGAACGGGCCTCTGCCGGGGTGGAGGTCAGCATTCTACTCGACGCTGTGGGCAGCGCTGCGAAGATGGATCGCAAGCTCGTCGAGCGGTTGAGGGAGGCGGGTGCCATGGTCGAGTGGTTTCGCGCTCCGCACTGGTACTCGCTCAACAAGGCGAACAATCGTCTGCATCGCCGCTTGCTGATCGTCGACGGAAGCGTCGGCTTCACGGGTGGGGTCGGCGTGGGTGAGGAGTGGACGGGTGACGCCCAGGATCCCGACCACTGGCGTGAGACCCACCTGCGCGTGGAGGGGCCGGCGGTTCGTGACCTCCTGGGCGGCTTTCAGGAGAGCTGGGCCGAGGCGACCCAGCGCATCCTCACCGGCGCGCATCTGCCCGATATCTCTGGCATCGAGGACGGCATCGATGTCCAGGTGACCAGGAGCTCGGCCACCAAGGGGCAGCACGGACATCGAGGAGCTCTTCTACTCCGCCATCGTCGGCGCCCGCGAGCGCCTGTGGGTCACGACCGCGTTCTTCGTTCCGCCGGATGCCTTCGTCGACGCTCTGTGCGCATCTGCGGGGCGTGGTGTAGACGTGCGGATCCTCGTCAACGGCCCCCATATCGACAAGGAGCTTCTGCGCCGAGCCGCGCAGCGTTCCTACGACAGGTTGCTGCGCGGCGGGGTGCGGATCTTCGAGTACCAGAGAACCATGTTGCACGCCAAGACGCTGATGGTGGACGGAGCCTGGGCGAGCATCGGCTCGAACAACTTCTCCAACCGCTCGCTGGCGTTGAACAGTGAGCTGTCCTTCTCGCTGTCGGGCGAACGCATCGTGGCGGAGCTCGAGGAGCACTTCCGAGACGACCTGGAGACCTCCAACGAGTTCGATCTGGACAGCTGGAAGAATCGGCCACTGAGGAAGCGGGCCGTCGAGCGAGCGACCTCGCTGATACGCGACCAATTCTGATTGCAACGGGGATAGCAACGTTGGGGACACGGCTGCATCGCGCCGTCTCCGGCCAGCGCGATCGCCACCCGGGGAAGGCGAGCTTGGCCGCGATCGCGTACGCGGGGCCGCTGGAGCTGGTCGTCGGCTCCTGCCGGCCGGAGGATCTGACCTCGAGCGCTGATAAGCATGACCCGATGAAGCGCGCGGGTGCGATCACGAAGCGGACGCTGGTGTCGTTCTACGACGACCAGATGACGCAGCACGCGGCGGCGCTCACGTACTACGCGCTCATGTCGCTGTTTCCCGCGGTGCTGCTGGCGCTGTCGCTCCTCGGGATCTTCGGCCAGTACCCGGGCACGTACAACGCGATCATCGGCTACCTGCGCGACGTCGCCCCACCCTCGGTGCTCGTGCCGCTGGACACCTCGCTGCGGGGTGCGCTGCGCAGCCAGGGAACGGCCACGACCGCTCTGGTGATCGGCGTCGTCGTCGCGCTCTACGGGACCACCGGGGCGCTGGAGGCGACGCGCCGGGCGATGAACGTCGTCCTCGAGGCTGACGGGGGACGCACGTTCCTGCGGCGCAAGGCGACCGACGTGGTGTCCACGTTCGTGCTCATGGCCCTGGTGCTCGTCAGCCTCGTCATGGTGTTCGTCGGCGGTCGCTTCGCAGAGGACCTGCTGGGCTTCATCGGGCTCGGTCCGAGCGTCGCCCGGATCTGGGACATCGCCCGCTGGCCCGGGGCGCTGGCCGTGGCGATGCTCGTGTTCGCCTTCGTCTACTACGTCACGCCCGACGTCAAGCAGCGTTCGTTTCACTCGGTGGCTCCGGGCGCGGCCGCCGGCGTGCTCCTCTGGCTCGCCGCATCGTTCGGCTTCTCGACCTACGTCTCGAGCATCGCAGGGGTCGGTGCGATCTACGGCGCGTTCACAGGCGCCATCCTGCTCGTCGCCTGGCTCTGGCTCAGCAGCGTCGCGCTGCTGTTCGGCGCCGAGCTCAACGCCGAGATCGAGCGTGAGAGGGAGCTCGACGAGGGCGTGCCGCGGGCGGAGACGCTCAACCGGCCGACACGAGGCAGATGAGCGAACTGTCGTGCTCAGACGGGGGGGCCGACGCCGAGGGAGGAGAGGAGTGCCAGCACCTGGGGCGCGATGCCGTAGACGGTGCCGGTGAGAATGCCGATGACTGAGTCGAGGAGGCCGCCGACGAGGGGAGCACCCATGAGAACACTTCGCTTTCTGAGGGCGCCGAGTTGTAGAAAATTCCGTGACGGCCCCGCCCAAACAACTTACAAGAGCAAGCCAAGACTAGCAAGCAACTTCTAGAATTGTGGCGGCCCGGACGGATTGACGGCCCGGGCGGCACCGGAGCACGGAAGTCAGATTCGTAGGTCTCGGTCCGTTGAGATCGTGCCAGGACCGGCGCACCGGAAACGAGCGTACCGTGGCAAAGAAATTCTAGAACGGCTGTGCCATAGTACCGGCGATGGCGGACTGGAGCTTCCTGACGAACCACGCCCGCGCCCTGGTCTGCATCGCGCACGACCCCGGCGTGCGTCTGCGTGACATCGCCGCTGCGCTGGATATCACCGAGCGCAGCGCCTACGGAATCGTCACCGAGCTGACCGAGGCGGGCTACGTCGTCAAGGAGAAGGACGGTCGTCGCAACCGCTACCAGATCCAGGGGCATCTGCCGCTGCGCGGGTCCGTTGGCCGCGAGCGAACCATCGGAGAGGTACTGGACGTGCTCGTCGAAGCCAGCGCGCCTGCCGACGAAGACCCAGCCGCGCATGAGTCCGGTGCAGCTCGCGCCCAGCCTGCCCGACCGTGGTGGCGCTGGAGCGGGCAGTCGTGACCGCGTAGCCGATCGTTTTCCGCGTCGTGTCGACGCTCACGCCGTGAGCCGCGCGAGGTCCTCCGCGAACCCCGGATACGACACCGCTGCTGCGTCCATCCCGACGACCTCCACCCCCTCCTCCGACGCCAGCCCCGCCACCGCGCCGAGCATCGCCATGCGGTGGTCGCCGCGGGCGTCGATCATGCCGCCACGCAGGCGACCCATGCCGGTCACCGCGAAGCCGTCCTGCGTCGCCTCGATCGTCGCGCCGAGGCCGCGCAGGCCGTCGACGACGCCGGCGATCCGGTCGGACTCCTTCAGGCGCAGCTCCTGCGCCCCACGCACGACGGTCTCGCCCTCGGCGAAGCATCCGAGCAGGGCGACGAGCGGCAGCTCGTCGATCGCGAGCGGCACCTCGCCGGGCTCGACGACCGTGCCCTGCAGCGGGCCGGCGGTCACGTCGAGGTCGCAGCACGGCTCGGAGACCGCGACCGTGACGGCCGGCTCCTCGAGCTCGCCGATGACGATCGCGCCCATCCGCTCGAGTATCCGCAGAAAGCCTGTGCGCGTCCAGTTGACGCCAACGTCGCGCACGAGCAGCCGGGAGCCCTTCACGAGCACCCCCGCGGCGATCATGAACGCCGCCGAGGACAGATCGCCGGGCACGACGACGCTGTGGGCGTCGAGCTCGTCGGTGCACGTCACCGACACGGTGCGGCCATCGCGCTGCACGACGACGCCCGCGCCCGCGAGCATCCGCTCGGTGTGGTCGCGGCTCGCCACCGGCTCGACGACGCTCGTCGTGCCCTCGGCGCCGAGGCCGGCGAGCAGGACGCAGGACTTCACCTGCGCGCTCGCGACCGGCAGCTCGTAGCTGATCGCGCGCAGGCGCGTGCCGCGCACGACGAATGGCGGGAAGCGGCCGCCCGTCGCGTCGATCTGCGCGCCCATCCGCGCGAGCGGCTCGGCGATCCGGTCGACCGGCCGGCGACGGATCGAGCTGTCGCCGTCGAGCTCGAACGTGCGACCGTCCTGCGCCGCGAGCCAGCCGGGCAGCAGCCGCATGAGCGTGCCCGCGTTGCCGACGTCGATCGGGCCGTCGGGCTCGCGCGCCTCGCGCAGCCCGGCGCCGCGCACGACGACCGCGTCCTCGTGCTCCTCGACGAGCGCCCCGACTGCGCGCAGCGCGTTCAGCGTCGAGATCGTGTCCGCCGCGCGCAGGTAGTTCGTGATGTGCACGGGCTCGGCGGACATGGCGCCGAGCAGGGCGGCGCGGTGGGAGATCGACTTGTCGGGCGGCGCGACGACCTCGCCGCGCAGCCGACCCGACGGTCCGAAACGAGCGCGCGCGGTCACGACCGAGCACCGTCGCTCGCGATGTGCCGGGATGTGGTGCTCGCGCGCACGTCCTTGCTAGGCCGCGGGATAGCCTAGCCCGACGACGAGCCCGATCGCCCGGTCCGCGTCGTCCGGGCACACCCACAACGCGATGACGCCGGTGCGGTTGTCGACCTCGGGCGCGAGTGACATGTCGGAGATATTGATGCCCGCGCGGCCGAGCGCAAGCGCGATCTGCGCGACGACGCCGGGCTTGTTCGGCACCGCGGCACGGATCTCGCGCATGACGCCGCCACCACCGGCAAGACCGACCTCGAGCAGCGCGCGGCGCTGCTGCGCGGCGGCGTCCTGCCACGCCGCGAGATCGCCGCCGCTCGCCTGCAGCAGCGTGCGCACCTCGCCCAGCCGCCGCACGAGGTCGTCGATCTGCGTCCCGAGCGCGGAGCTGTTGGCCGCGTAGATCTGCGCCCACAGCGCCGGGTTGGAGCCCGCGACGCGCGTCGCGTCGCGGAAGCTCGGCCCCGTCGCGGGCAGCGTCTCGCCGCCGAGCGCCTCGGTGGCCTGCGCGACGAGCAGGTTGGCGACGACGTGCGGCAGGTGCGAGACCGCCGCCATGAGCCGGTCGTGGTCGTCCGGCGCGATCGCGGTGGGCACCGCGCCGAGACCGGCGACGAAGTGCGCGAGACGCTCGTAGAGCACGCCGGGCGTCTCGTCGCGCGGCGTGAGGTACCACGTCGCGCCCTCGAAGAGGTCCTCGCGGGCGTGCGCGACGCCGGTCGCCTCCGCGCCGGCGAGCGGATGGCCGCCGATGAAGTTCTCGCGGTCGACCGCGCCGACGAGCGCGCCCTTCGTCGAACCGACGTCGGTCACGACCGCGGCGGGCAGCGCGTCGCAGAGCTCACGCACGGCGTCCTGGAGCGCGTCGACCGCGACGCCCGCGATCGCGATGTCCGCCGTGCCGATGTCGGCGACGTCGTCGACCGCCTCGTCGATCGCGCCGCGCTCGAGCGCGATCGCCAGCGCCGCGGGGCTGCGATTGCAGCCCACGACGTGCGCGCCGAGCCGGTGGCGGGCGGCCATGCCGACCGACCCGCCGATGAGACCGACGCCGAGAAGCGCGACCCTCATGCGCCGTCGTCGATCACGGCACCGCGCGGCGTGCGCGCACCGACGCGGCGAGCCCGTCGAGCACGCCGACGGTCCCCTCCCAGTTCATGCAGGCGTCGGTGATCGACTGCCCGTAGGTCAGCTCAGCGCCGTCGACGACGTCCTGGCGGCCGCCGACCAGGAAGGACTCGAGCATGACCCCGACGATCGCGCGGTTGCCGCCGGCGACCTGCTCGCCGATCTGCGCCGCGACGGCAGGCTGGCGCTCGTGGTCCTTGGCGCTGTTGTCGTGCGACGCGTCGATGACGAGCCGCTCCGCCAGCGAGGCCGCACGTAGCTTGGCGAGTGCGCCGGCCACGCCCGCGGGCCCATGGTTGGGCTCGTCCCGGCCGCCGCGCAGGATCACGTGCCCGTCGGGATTGCCGGTCGTGTGCAGGATCGCCGGCGTCCCGCTGAGATCCACGCCCGCGAACGAGTGCCTCGCCGCCGCGGCACGGACCGCGTCGACGGCGACCTGCACGTTGCCGTCGGTGCGGTTCTTGAAGCCCACCGGCATCGACAGGCCCGAGCCGAGCTGGCGATGGATCTGGCTCTCGGTCGTCCGCGCGCCGATCGCCGCCCACGAGACCGCGTCGGAGATGTACTGCGGCGTGATCGGGTCGAGGAACTCGCAGCCGACCGGCAGGCCGAGAGAGAGCACCTCGAGCAGCAGCTCGCGGGCCGAGCGCAGTCCGGTGTCGACGTCGCCCGACCCGTCGAGGTGGGGATCGTTGATGAGGCCCTTCCAGCCCGTCGTCGTGCGCGGCTTCTCGAAGTACACGCGCATCGCGACGCACAGGTCGTCCTGGTGTCGCCGCGCCTGCGCGCTCAGGCGGCCGGCGTACTCGAGCGCGGCAGCGGGGTCGTGGACGCTGCACGGGCCGACGACGACGAGCAGGCGGTCGTCGCTTGAGTCGAGGATCGCAGCGACCTCGGCGCGCCCGCGCAGCACGACGTCCGCCAGCTCGGGCTCAAGCGGCAGGCGCTCGAGCAGATCGGCTGGGGTCGTCAGCGACGAGACCCGCGCGATGCGGCGATCGCGAACGCCGCCGGCCTGCTCTGAGCGCGTCGAGACCATCGTCAGACGACCGCGACGATCTGCTTGCCGGCGATGGCCGCGACCTGCTCGACCTTGGCGGCGAAGCGCGCGAAGTCGTCGCAGTGCAGCGCCTGCGGGCCGTCGCAGATCGCCTCGTCCGGCGTCGGGTGCACCTCGACGATGATGCCGTCGGCACCGGCGGCGGCGGCCGCCAGCGACAGCGGCTCGACGAGGTCGCGCCTGCCGGCCGCGTGGCTCGGGTCGACGATGACGGGCAGGTGGCTGAGCTCCTTGAGCACCGGCACGGCGGTGAGGTCCAGGGTGAAGCGATAGGCGGTCTCGAACGTCCGGATGCCGCGCTCGCAGAGCATGACGTTCTCGTTGCCCTCCTTCAGGACGTACTCCGCCGCCATCAGCAGCTCCTCGAGCGTGCTCGACAGGCCGCGCTTGATCATGACGGGGCAGCCCGAGCGCCCGATCTCGGTGAGCAGCGTGTAGTTCTGCATGTTGCGGGCGCCGATCTGGACGACATCGGCGACCGCGAGGACGGAGTCGAGGTCGCGAACGTCCATGAGCTCGGTGACGATCGGCATCCCGGTCTCCGCCTTCGCCTCGGCGAGGATCCGCAGGCCCGCCTCGCCCAGGCCCTGGAACGAGTACGGGCTCGTGCGCGGCTTGTAGGCGCCGCCGCGCAGGAGCGTGGCGCCGGCGTCGGCGACGATCCGCGCCGTCGACAGCGTCTGGTCGCGCGACTCGACGGTGCACGGCCCGGCGATGAGCGCGAAGTGGTCGCCGCCGACTCGGCGACCGCCGATCGACAGCACGCTGCGTTCACCCTGGCGGACCTCGCTGGAGGCGAGCTTGTAGGGCTTGAGGATCGGGACGACCTTGTCGACCCCGGGGCTGCCCTCGAGGCCGAGCCGGGCGACGTGCTCGCGATCACCGATCGCGCCGATGACGGCGACCTCGTCGCCGCGGGAGAGATGGGCCCGAGCGCCAACGGACTCCACTCGTTCGACGACGGCCTGGATCTCCTCACGGGAGGCCGCCGGTTTCATGACGATCACCATTGCTAACAATCCTTTCGAAGAAACGCCTGGAGACGGAGTACTGCGGGGCGCTCGGCGAAAGGGGGGTGCGGAAGTGCGGTGTGAGCCGAGCGCCTAGATAAATCGCCAGGCGAAATAACGACGCGCGAAGACCTCAAACGTGCTGCGGGCGCTGTCGTCAGATCGGATCATGCGACGCCCACCTTAGAGCACCTGGGCGAGCGCGTCGAGGAACCTCGCGTTCTGTCCAGGTGTGCCATACGTCACACGCAGCGCGCCCGCGCGCCCGAGCGCGGCACCGGCGCGGACGAGCACGCCGCGCTCGGCCAGGCCCCGCACGACCGCCGCCTCGTCGCTGCCATCGGGCAGATCGAACCAGCAGAAGTTGGTCTGCGACTGCGCCGGCTCGATCCCGAGCTCGTCGAGGCCGGCTTCGAGCTCCACGCGCGCGACGATCGCCCGCTCGACGCGCTCGGCGACCGCGTCCTGGTGCTTGAGGGCCTCGACGGCCGCCGCCTGCGCGGCCGCGTTGCAGAAGAACGGCTGGCGAACCTGGTCGACGGCGAGCGGGAAGTCCTCGCTGCCGCACAGCCCGAAGCCGACGCGCAGCCCGCAGAGCCCGTAGACCTTCGAGAACGTCCGCAGGAGGATGAGGTTGGAGTGCCGCGCGAGCAGGTCGAGCGTCGTGTCGGGATCGTCGAGGAGGCTGAACTCGCAGTAGGCCTCGTCGAGGACGAGCGCGACATGGCGCGGCACGCGCTCGACGAACGCCGCGATCTCGCGGAACGGCAGCGCGGTCGACGTCGGGTTGTTCGGGTTGCAGACGATGACCAGGCGCGTCGCGGCGGTGATCTCGACAGCCATCGCGTCGAGGTCGTGACGATCTGCGGCGTCGAGCGGGACGGTGACCGCGGTCGCACCCGAGGCGGCCGCGAGCTGCGGGTACATGCTGAACGACGGCCACGCGTAGACGAGCTCGGCGCCCGGCTCCAGCAGCGCCGCGCCGGCGGCGAGGAGGATGTCGCACGAGCCGTTGCCGATCGCGATCCGCGCCGGCGGCAGGCCGTAGCGATTGCTCAGCGCGCGCTTGAGGGCGGCATTGGTGGGGTCCGGATAGCGGTTGGCGCCGGCGAGCGCGCGCTGCGCGGCCTGCACGACCTCCGGCAGCGGCGGGTCGGGCGACTCGTTGGAGGCGAGCATCGCGACGTCGTCGCCGAGCGAGTAGCCGTCGGCGGCGGGATAGACGGGGATGCGCCCGATGCGCTGTGAGAACTCGATCGCCATGTGGGGATTGTGGCGCAGGCGCTGGCTGCGCGACCACATGCGCGACGGCGGAAGGCGCGAGCGCGTCGGTCGGCGCGCGCGTGCGGTAGCGCGCCAGCCGGCGCCCGTGCCGTAGCGTGCCAGCCGGCGCCGGCCGTCTGATCGTTTCGGATCAGTCGAGAAGCTTGCCGCAGCGCCCTCGATCGGCCGTCGGCGCGCGGATGCGCCGCATGCTGCGCGTGTGGCCGCAGCACCTGCACAACTGGCGGATCGTCACGCGTCGCCGATCGCGCGGTCACATCTGCACGTATGCCATGCCGTTCTGACGGAGCTTCTCGCCGCATGCCGACCTGCTCATCGGTCGGGTGGCCGCATGCCAGCACCGGGTCGTCTCCCGCGAGCAGCTCACGGAGCTCGGCTGGGGCGGCGTGTGTGCGGTTGGGGTCACGCCAGTTGGCGGGTCTTGATGTAGGCGCAGGCGTCGTGGAGGGTGGCGTAGTCGCCGTCGTGCATGGACCAGCCCGATCCGCTGGCGCGGCGTTCGGCGACGAGCCAGCGGTGGCGCAGCTCGGTCGTCAGCCGCCACGGATTGGCGATGCGCCATTGGCCGTCGGCCAGTAGCGCTCCGCCAGCGTTGAGCGCGCGATCGCATGCCAGGACGAACTACTCAGACACCGGCGCCTTGGCTAGCTCCACCGCACTGAGATGGGCTCGGCGCCGGCCAGGACGCGGGTGTGCGGCTGCTCGCCGAAGCGCATGTCGATCGTCTCGCCAGCGCCGACATCACCATCCAGGCGGGCCTGGCCGGCGGCCTCGCGGATCGCATCGCACAGCTCCGCCGGCGGCACACGGACGCCGGGCGCGGTGGCGCGGTTCGAGGCAGCGCGACTGCCCGCGTGACCGCGTCCTCGGCCGCGCCGCTGCCGGCGAGCCCGACCGCGCCGCCGCCGAAGGTCGTAGAGCCCTGGCGATCATGCGCAAGACGAGGTCCAGCCGCGCAACACGTGAGCTTCGTCGCCTCGGGAAGGCGCTGGGCGCAGTCTGACGCCGCTCCGACGCGCACCGCTTGAGAGTGAATCCGCCGAGCGTTTGCGGCCCCCAATCGCCGGGTCCTACCCGCTACTGCGCCCCCTCCAGGTCCTGGCGCAGCGCGCGTGCCTCGCCGAGGTAGACGTGGCGGGGGCCGTGGGCGTCCGGCGCGTGGTAGTGCATGAGGACGCGGATGATCCGCGGCATCGAGCCGGGCACCGGGACCTCGCGGGCACACAGCAGCGGCACATGGGAGAAGCCCAGGTTCCGCGCAGCGACGGCCGGGAACTCGGCATCGAGATCCTCCGTCAGCGTGAAGATGCAGCTGACGACATCGCTGGGGTGCAGGTCATTGCGCTTGAGGATCTCGCGCAGCAGCCACTCGGTCGCGCCGAGGATGGCCTGGGCGTCGTTGCGGTCCACCGACGAGGCCCCGCGCAGAGCGAAGAGCCGCATACACGCGCGACTCTAGCTCGTAGCTCGGCGGGCCCGTCAACGGCGGCCGCCGTCGCCCGCGCGGCGCAGCCGCTCGACCTCGGTCGCCTTCAGACGGCGATGGGCCCCCTCCGGCAGGTCGTCGAGGCGCAGCGGCCCGAAGCGCACGCGCTGCAGCGTGCGCACGCGGTGGCCGACGGCGTCGCACATCCGCCGCACCTGGTGGTTGCGGCCCTCGTGGATCGTCAGCTCGAGCACGCCGGGGCGCAGCTGGCGCACCTTCGCCGGCGCCGTGCGGCCGTCGTCGAGGTCGACTCCCTCGCGCAGCGTGCGCAGCGCGCGCTCGCTCACCGGGGCGGGGCGCACCGTCGCGCGGTACGTCCGCGGAACCTCGAATGACGGGTGCGTCAGGCGCTGCGCGAGGTCGCCGTCGTTCGTGACGAGGATGAGCCCCGTGCTGTCGGCGTCGAGGCGACCGACCGGATACAGCCGCGCCCCGCGGCCGGGCACGAGGTCGACGACGGTCCGGCGCCCGTGCGTGTCCTGGGCCGTCGACAGCACGCCGGCGGGCTTGTGGACGACGAAGACCATCCGCTCCTCGATCCCCTCGAGAAAGCGCCCGTCAACCGCCACGCCGCTGTCGACGTCGACGTCGCGCGCGGGGTCGGTGACGATCTTGTCGGCGACCGTGACCCGGCCGGCGCGGATCATCTCCTCGGCGGCGCGGCGCGAGGCGACCCCCGCGTGGGCGAGGAACTTGGCGAGACGCATGCCTACGATGGTCGCATGGCCGAGGCCGCCCGGTTCATCCCCGAGATGACGCACTTCACGCCGCCGCTGCACGCGCAGCGCGACGAGCTCATCGCGCTGGCGGCCGGCTGGGCGGACGAGCACGAGCTGCACGTCGCGCTGGAGCGCTTCTTCCCGACGTACGCGGCGACCGCGATCCCCGGCGCCGACGGGCTCGTCGAGGCGGTCGCGGCGTTCGATCCCGTACGCCGCATGTGCCTGCGGTGCGGGCCGTTCGACATCGCCGCCATCAACGCGCAGCAGTTCCTGGTGCGCAACCCGGACTGCCTCGTGATGGTCCTCGAGCCGCTCACCGAGGACGGGCTGCGCGCGACCGCCGTGACCGCGCGGATGGCTGACGTGGAGCTGCTGCGCTGGTGGATCTCGCTCGTCCGCAACGCAGCGCTGGCGATGTACCAGGGGGCGTGGGCGACCGATCCCGCGAGCGGCGCCCGCCTGGAGGTCCCCGACCACTTCTACACGCAGGGCGCGCGTGAGCTGTGGGCCGACGGGGTGCCGATGCTCGCCGCGACCGGTACCACGGTCTTCGACCTCGGCGAGGCCGTGTAGGGGATGAACCACTAGAGATGGACCTCGAGCTGCTGCAGCGCACGCTCGCCGGCGCGGGCCAGCCGGCCTTCCGCACGCGCCAGGTGTGGGCGTGGGCCGCGCGGGGCGCGAGCGGCTACGGGGCGATGACCGACCTGCCCGCCGCGCTGCGCGCACAGCTCGCCGAGCAGGTGCCGTTCTCGACCCTCGAGCTCGCCGACGAGGCGCACGCCCGCGACGGGACGGTGAAGGCGCTCCTGCACACCCACGACGGGCGGCCGGTCGAGGCGGTCCTCATGCGCTATGCGGACGGCCGCCGCTCGCTGTGCCTGTCGTCGCAGTCGGGCTGCCCGCTGACGTGCACGTTCTGCGCCACCGGCTCGATGAGGTTCGGGCGCAACCTGACGACGTCGGAGATCCTCGACCAGGCGCTGCACTTCCGGCGCATGGAGAGCGTCGACCACGTCGTCTTCATGGGCATGGGCGAGCCGATGATGAACCTCGACGGAGTGCTCGGGGCCTGCCGGCGGCTGCCCGACGTCGGCGTCACCCACCGGCGCACGGCGATCTCCACGGTCGGCTGGATCCCCGGCATCGACCGGCTGGCGCAGACGGACATGCCGATCCGCCTGGCGCTCTCCCTGCACGCTGCCGACGACGCGCTGCGCACGCAGATCATGCCGGTGAACGAGCGCTACCCGCTGTCCGACGTGCTCGCGGCCTGCCGGCGCTTCCATGCCGCCAAGCGGCGCCTGGTCTTCGTCGAGTACGTCATGCTCGCCGGCGTCAACGACCGCCACGAGCAGGCCGTCGCGCTCGCGCAGGTCCTCGACCCCAAGGTCTTCAAGGTCAACCTCATCCCCTACAACCCGACCGGCTCCTACGACGGCTCCGGTCCCGACGCGATCGCCGCCTTCCGCGCCGTGCTCGAGGAGCACGGCCTGCGCGCGACCGTGCGCCTCACGCGGGGGCGCGACATCGCGGCGGCGTGCGGCCAGCTCGCGGCTCGCTGACGACCTCGTCGAGCGTGTCGGCCAGCCGCTGGGCGAGCGACGGCCAGGCGTAGCGCTCCTCGGCCGCGGCGCGAGCGGCCGCGCCGCGACGCGCGCGCTCGGCGGGGTCGTTCACCGCCTCGACGAGCACGCCGGCCAGGCCGGCGGCGTCGTCGGGCTCCACGAGCCAGCCGGTGCGCCCCGGCTCGACGATCTCCGCTGGGCCGAAGCGGTCGACCGCGACGAGCGGCAGCTCGGCGGCCATCGCCTCGACGAGGACCTGGCCGAACTGCTCGCGCACGCTGGCCAGCGCGAGCACGTCGGCGGCCGACAGGAACGCCGGCAGCGTGTCGTGGTCGTGCCAGCCGGCCAGGAAGACGCCCTCGGCACCCAGGCGCTCGACGGCCTGCAGCGGGTGCTCGCCCTCCCACTCGCCGGGGTGGCCGCCGAGCAGGACGAGCGAGGCGGGTTGCGCGAAGCCCTGGCGGGCGGCGGCGAACGCCTCGACGAGCAGCGGGATCCGCTTGACCGCGGTGAAGCGCCCGACGCTGAGGATCACCGGGCCCGCGGCCACCGCGGCGGCCTGCGCGGCCGTGTAGCGCACGCTGCCCGCGCCCGCGCCGGGGCGCCAGCCGCGCGGGTGCGCGACGAGGTGCTCGTGCCAGTGCGCGGCGCGGTCGACATCGATGCGGTGCATGCGGTGCGGTTCGAAGCCGTTGGGAACGAGCACGCAGCAGTCTGGGTCGATGCCCAGCAGGCGCGTCGCGCGGGCCACCTGACCGGGCGAGAGCACGACGAGCCGCGCGCAGGACGCGGCCCACGCGCGCATGCGCTGCGCCCACGCCTCCGCGTGTGGCCAGGGCGCGCCCGCCTCGATCTCCTCGAGCATGAGCAGCTCGGTGCCGTGCAGGTGCCCGACCACCGGCACGTCGGGCGCGACGCGGGCCGCGGCCGCGTTCACCGGCGTGAGGTGGTGCAGGTGCAGCGCGTCGGCGTCCGCCGCGCCGGCGGCCGCCAGGGCGCGGGCCCAGGCGGCGACCTGGCGCTCGTAGGCGGCGTCGTCCAGGGCGGCGAAGACGACGTCCGGCGCGCCGGGGCGATCCTCGTAGGAAGGGTGCATCGGCGCGGCGCCGGCAGGCGGGTCGAGCGGGTCGGGGGCGCGCAGTGCGGCATCGAAGTCGACCGTGTGGACGTCCACCGCGTGGTAGAAGCGCCGCGCGTCGGCGTGGCCGTCGAGACCCCGGCACGAGCCGGAGACGACCGTGACGTCCCAGCCGTGGGCGGGCAGCTCGCGCGCCAGCGCGCGAGCGACGTGGGCCGAGCCGCCGCGGGGGAAGAACTGCAGGGCGCTGATCACGTGGCGGCGCATCCCCCCCGACACTACTCGGGGTCGGCCACCCGCTCGCGCAGGCTCAGTACACCCGGCTGGAAGTTCTGGGGAGTTTTCCGGGATGCCCGGCCGGGATCTGACGGTCGACGGTGCCCGCCTTCGTGCTGGTGGCACGGGGGCGGGCGCCGGCGGCCGTCAGGCACGGATCGGGCGCCCGGAAAACCCGCAGAACCTGCGGACGGGTGTACTAGTGGTTCATCCTGCTAATTCGTGCCCTCATGCTTCGAGGGTCTTGCCGGTGTATGTCCACTTGAACGGTTTGGCGGTCTGGTTGTAGGTCTCGATGTAGGCGAGCATCTGCTCGGCGAGGTCCTGTTCGCTGGTGAAGATGCCGTGCTTGAGGAGCCTGCGGACGAGGATCGAGAAG